>JBOHGT010000370.1:0-13112 GCA_050700385.1 Pseudonocardiaceae bacterium
ATCCCCGACTCCGTCGCCGGCACGACCCACCAACCCGTACCAGCCGCGAGCAGCATCGATGAACGGCACGGTGAGCCGCAGCGCGATCGACGGGAATGGACATGACAGCCGCGCTCACCCTGGAAAGACCTCCGACGATGAGCCCGCCGACGCCACCGCCCGCACCGCGGCCCGAACCGATGGACGAGCAGTTGCTTGCCGCGTTGCCCAGCGCGGTCGGCTGCGCGCGGCGTTTCACCCGCCACACGCTGGAGCAGTGGCAGATACACGGCCTGGCCGACGCCGCCGAGGCCGTGGTGGCCGAATTGGTCAGCGACGCGGTCGCGAGGACCGGAATCGCCGTCGAACATCCCGGCTACCTCGACCTGTACGGCAAGCGCCTGAACCTGGTGGCAGTGCGACTGCTGATGATCGGCGACCACGTGCTCGTCGAGGTGTGGGACGCCGATTCCACACCACCCTGGCCGCGCCGCAAGGAGCCACCCGGCGGCGCGCGTACGCGGACCCAACCAGGAGTCAGGGCCACCACCTACGACCTGGCGCCGACTGGCGGAACCGTCGCACGGGTCGAACTCGACATCTCGCCGGCTGAGGTGTTGGACGACACCCAGAAGCTGGTCCTGCCCCGGCGAACCGGATTCCCACGCCAACCGCTACCGCCGCCGGCCCGGCCAATCGACGTGGTGGACGACCCGGACTTGCTGCGGCGCGTGCTCGATGGCCTACACCGGCGGCGCCCCGACGACCCGCCCGAGAACCAGCCGACCGCCGATTCCGATCCAAGCCAGGAGGACAGTTGAGCAGCAACGCCACCACCCCCGTGGGCATCCGCGTCGTGGTGACCGGGGCCGCCGGCTTCATCGCCTCCCACCTGGTCGACGCACTGCTGGCGGCAGGCCACGAGGTGATCGCGCTGGATCGCCGGAGCGTCCATGACGACGCGATCGCCGCGGCCGACCTCGCCCAGGCACTGGGCCACGACCGGCTGCGGTTGCACCGCGTGGACCTGGCCACCGACAACCTGGATGCGCTGGTGGCCGGCGCCGACACCGTGTTCCACTTGGCAGGACTGCCGGGGGTGCGAGGCTCGTGGGGCGCGCGGTTCGGCGACTACGTCACGGCGAACATTCTGGCCACGAACCGGCTGCTGGCCGCCTGCGAACACGCGGACGTACGGCGGTTGGTGTTCGCGTCCTCCTCCAGCGTGTACGGCACGGCGTGTGGCCCGAGCCGCGAGGACGATCCGACCAGCCCGATCTCTCCGTACGGGGTGACCAAGCTCGCCGCCGAACACCTGTGCCTGGCGCACGCCGCGCGGACGGACACCGCGCTGAGTGTGGCGGCACTGCGGTACTTCACCGTCTACGGGCCCCGGCAGAGGCCCGGCATGGCGATTGGGCAGGTGCTGCTGGCCGCGCTGACCGGCATCGGCGTGCCGTTGTTCGGTGATGGCAGTCAGCGGCGCGAGTTCACCTACGTCGATGACATCGTCACGGCCACCCTGGCCGCCGCCACGGCCAAGGTCACCGCCGCGGTGATCAACGTGGGCGGCGGATCCAGCGTGACCATGCTCGACGTACTGGACCTGGCCACCGCGATCACCGGGCGGACCGTGCCGATCGTCACCGCCGCTGCGCAAGCCGGTGACGTGGTCGCCACCGAAGCCGACCTGAGCCTGGCCCGCCGACTGCTGGACTACCGGCCCCGCGTCGACCTGCGCGAGGGCATGGCCCGCCACGTCGACTGGCTGGCCGCACTTCCCGACTCGCTGCGCATGTCCTTGCTGCCCACCCGCCAACTGGAGGTCACTCGATGATCACGCTGACCGCAGGCTCAGCCAACGAGCTGTATACCGCCGCCTGCTATGCCGTGGGCCGCGATGGGGTGATGGTCAGCCCGCGCGGGATGACCACCACCGAGGTCCTGGGCGCGCACCTGTGCCTAACCGATCCGCGCCGCCGCCTGGTCGACCTGCCGCCCACCAGGGTGATCAACCCGGCGTTCGCCGTCGCCGAGACGCTGTGGATCCTGTCCGGCTCGGACGAACCGTGGATCTTCGACTACAACCGCGCTTTGGCCCGCTACACCGACGACGGCCGCCTGCAAGGCGCCTACGGTCCCCGGATGCGGCGCTGGGGCGGCCGGATCGACCAACTCGACCAGGTCCGCCGCCTGCTGGCTCGTGACCCGGACTCGCGCCAGGGCGTGATCCAGTTGTTCGATCCCGAACGAGACACCCGCGGTCACCGGGACGTGCCCTGCACGCTGGGCTACCGATTCTTCCTGCGCTCCGGACGGCTGCACATGCACACCACGATGCGCAGCCAAGACCTGTGGCTGGGGTTCCCCTACGACATCTTCGCCGCCACCCTGCTGCAGGAACTGCTGGCAGGCTGGCTGGGCGTGGAGCTGGGCGAATATCACCACCACGTCGATTCCCTGCACCTGTACGCCGCGCACATGCAGGCGGCGGCGAGCCTGCCCGCCAAGGCGGAGCCGTCAGTGTCGATGCCCGCGATCAGGGTGGAGTGGGACGGCTTCTCCGGGCTGCTGTCGGATGTCATCGCTGGGCGCGCACCACTGCACGCCGACGCGATGTGGACCATGCTCGCGGCGACGATGGCCAGCTATCGGGCCTGGACCAGCGGCGACCGGGAGCAGGCACGGGCCAGCGCGGCGGCCACCCACGGCGTACTGGGGCGGGCGCTGGAACGCTGGTACGACCACATCACCGCCACACCACGAGCCGACTCAACGCCGGCTGGGGCGGCGACGAGCGGAGCGGCACGGTGACCCGGCACCAGCCCAACGGGCGGTCGGTGGAACTCGGGTTGTGCTCCTACACCCACGACTCGGCCGCCGCACTGATCGTCGACGGCCACCTCGTCGGGTTCTGCGAGGAGGAACGGCTCGCCGGGCACAAGCACACCAAGGCATACCCCGCCCAGGCCATCGCGTGGCTGCTGGACGAGGTCGGCCTGCACCCGGAGCAGGTCAGCGCGGTGGGGTACAACTTCCAGACCCACCGCTACCTCGGCATCCTCACCCAGGTCCCCAGCCAGTTGATCCACCGCACCGACCGGAACCGGGCGTGGGCTCGTGCCCGCAGCTTCGTCCGCGTCGCCGGCCGCACCCGTGCCCGGATGCGGCAGCTGTCGGCACGGTTTCCCAAGGCGCGGGTCACCTCAGTGCAGCACCACCGCGCCCACGGCCTGTACGCCTTCACATCATCCGGCTACGAGGACGCCGCCGTGCTCGTAACCGACAGCCTCGGCGAGGTGCAGACCACCACGATCGGGCACGCCCGCCGCACCGCCACCGGCGGATGCGAGTACCGGATCGTGGAGGCGATCAACGATCCTGCGTCCTTGGGCTACGCCTACGGCGCGGTCACCGAGCACCTGGGCTGGCGGCGCGGTGACGAGGAAGGCACGGTCATGGCCCTGGCCGCCCTCGGCGACCCCGCCCGCTTCCGCGCCCCGTTCGCACGGGCGATCCCGATCACCGACACCGGGTTCACCCTCGATTCCGCGCTGCTGCCGCTGCGCGTGCTCTCCAGCCGCTACCGGCGCATCAGCGACGAGTTCACCGCGGCCACCTGCCCACCACGCCGCCAGGGCGAGCCAGTCGAACAGGTCCACCAGGACCTGGCCGCCGCGCTGCAGGAACGCACCGAGCAGGTCATGCTCCACCTCGCCCAGCGCGCCCGCCGCACCACCCGGTCCGGCCTGTTGTGCGTCGGCGGTGGGGTCGCGGCCAACTGTGTGGCGATCGGCAAGATCGTCGAGGCTGGGTTGTTCGACGAGGTCCACGTGCCACCCGCACCCGGTGACTCCGGGACCGCGATCGGCACCGCCACCGCCCTACACATGGACCGCACCGGGCTGCTGCCCACGGCGGTGACCGGCCGCTGCTACCTGGGACCGGCTTACCCCGGTCTCGTACTGCCCAGCGAGCCCCGGCCCGGCTTGTCCGCGCACCGGCCCACCGACCCGGCTCGGTTCCTCGCCCAGCAGTTGGCCGACGGCAGCATCGTCGGACTGTTCCACGACCGGTTGGAGGCCGGGCCGAGAGCGTTGGGGAACCGATCGATACTCGCCTCCCCGCTGCTACCCGACGTCGTGCACAGGCTGAACGCCACGGTGAAGTTCCGGGAACCGTTCCGCCCGTTCGCCCCGCTCGTGCTCGCCGAGAAAGCCGGCGACTACTTCACCCTGCCCCAACCGGCCCCGTACATGTCCATCGCCTCCAGTGTGACCGACCTGGCTCGCGAGACGATCCCGGCGATCGTGCACACCAACGGCACCGCCCGCGTGCAAACGCTGACGCGCGAGCAGAACCCGTTCCTCGCCGACGTACTGGCCGAGTTCGCTGCGTTGACCGGGGTCCCCGTGCTGATCAACACCTCGCTCAACGTCAAGGGCAAGCCGATCTGCGGCACCCCCGAGATGGCCCTGGACTGCCTTCAAAGCAGCGGTCTGGACGCGCTGATGATGGAAGGCTGGTGGGTCACGAAATGAGAATCGGCTACAGCTTCTGGGGATTCCTCGGCCCCGGCATCACCGACACCCCCGACGGCGGGCGCAGCCACCGCCGCGTCCTGATCGAGGGCCTGCGCTCCCAGGGACACGACATCGTGTTCCTGCAACCCGACCGCGACCACACCGAAGCCGGACTCGACCTGTCCGAGCACTACCAGTGGGACGTCGGCCTGCCCGAGATCGACGCGCTGTTCCTGGAGTGGCGCTGGCCAATCTCCGGCCGCAACACCACCTGGTGCGGCGCACCTGGGCACACCTGCGACCTGCACCGCCAACAGGAGCTGCTCGACCACTACACCGGGCGCGGCACGCGCACGATCCTGTGGGACAAGGACCGGCGACTACCCGCCGACGACCCGCTGCGGCACCAGAGCAACATTGCGGTCTGCGAAGCCGCGCTGCATCCGGCGCCAGGTGCGGCCTCGCTCCTGTTCCCGGTCGCCGACGCCATCCTGGACGCCGCCGACCCGGCCGCCCTGGCCGCCAGACCGCGGGAAGTGCCCCTGGCCTATGTCGGCAACCAGTACGACCGTGACACCGCGTTCGCCGAGTTCTTCGCCCCGGCCGCCGCCCGGTACCGGCACGTTGTGGCCGGGAAGTGGACCCGTACCGACGCGTGGCCACACGTGTCGTTCCTCGGCCGGGTGCCGTTCAGTGAGGTCGCCGAGATCCACCATCGGGCGCTGGCCACGGTGCTGCTGCTGCCCGACCGGTACGCGCAGGTGGGGCAGATGACCCAGCGGCTGGTCGAGGCGGTGCTGGCCGGCTGCATGCCGCTGACCCCGACGAGCATCCGCAGCGCCGCACGGTTCACCCCCCGGCGGCTGCACGTCACCAGCGGCGCCGACGTCATCGCCACGCTCGCGTGGCTGCACCAGACCGCCGGGACAAGCCAGCACGCGGAATTGATCGCCGACTGCCTGCGGGCGCTGGATATCTTCCGCGTGTCGCGCCAGCTCGATGTGCTCGACGACCTGCTCGCCCAGCCTGCCGGACGGGGGGTGGCCGCGTCGTGACCGGCCTGCCTCCACCGACCGCGACACCGGCGCCGGTAGCCTCCCGGCGCATGGACAGGATCGCCATCATCGGCTGCGGCGGGTCCGGCAAGACCTACCTGGCCAACCAGCTCGCCGCCCTTCTCAACCTCCCGCTGACCCACTTGGACGCCGTCTTCTACGACGCCGACTGGAATCTCCTGCCTGCCGAGGAATTCGCGACGCTGCAGGAGAAACTGGTCGCCGAGCCCCGATGGCTGATCGAGGGCAACTACGCCAGCAGCCTGCCGATCCGGCTGGCCCGCGTCGACACCGTGATCTTCCTCGATCTGCCCGCGCTCACCTGCCTGGCCGGAATCCTGCAACGTCGGTGGCGCTACCGAGGCGGCCAGCACGCCAAGGACGGCGTCTACGACCGGATCACCTGGAACTTCGTCCGCTACATCTGGGGCTACCGCAAGACCATGCGTCCCAAGGTCCGCACGTTGCTCGACGAACACGGCGGTAACGCGACGCTGGTCACGCTGACCAGCCGCCGGCAAGCCGCCCGATACCTGGCCCAACTCCGGGCGGAGACCTCCACCCGGATCTAACCCCCTGTCACGGGAGGCGACCTGTCCATGCCCGCCACCCCCTTCACCGACCCCCAACTTCTAGCCCCGCTGTATGCCACCGCCGGACGGCTGGCCCAGCGCACCGAGGCGCTGCACGCCGCGAAGATCAGAGGCGAGGACGCCACCGCCACGATCACCGAGCTGGCCGCGCAGGTCGCGCCCACCAACCCGGTGGTGTGCGACATCGGCTGCGGACGCGGCACCACCACCCTTGCACTAGCCGCTTGCTTGGCACCACAGCGGCTGATCGCGCTCGATCAATCCCCGGCGCTGCTGGACACCGTCCGCAACCGCGCCGCCCAGGCCGGACACACCGTGGAGACGATGTGCGCAGACTTCCACCAGCTGCCGCTGCCGGAGGCCAGCGTCGACGTGGCGGTCGCCGCGTTCTGCCTCTACCACTCCCCGCACCCCGAGCAGGTCGTCGCGGCGATCGCCGGCCGTCTGGCGGCGGGTGGGCACGCGGTGCTGGTCACCAAGTCCGCCGACAGCTATCACGAGATCGACCAGCTGATCGCTGACGCCGGGCTCGACCCCGATGCGACCAGCAGGCCGAGCCTGTACGCGAGCTTCCACAGCGGCACCGCGGCGGAGATCACCGCCACCGCCCTGCGTGTCGTGCAGGTTGTCCACCAGGAGCACCTGTTCCGGTTCGCCGGGCTCGACCACCTCGCCGACTACCTGGCCACCTCACCCAAGTACCAGCTCCCCGAACACCTGGCCGGCCAGACCGCCGCGCTGGCCGGCGAGCTTCGGCGTCGGATGCCCGACGAGCCGGTCACCGCTACGTCCACCGTCACCTACGTCACGGCGGCCCGGCCATGACGACCGCCACGTTCGTCAAGCACTACGAGGACCCACAACGGTCGGCGGCGGCACGCGCCCACCGGGACTGGCTGGCCGCGCTGGACTGCCCTGTCCGGATGCCGGAGCTGCATGCGGCGAGCACGAACCAGCTGGTGTTCGAGCACCTCGGCTACCGCCAGCCCGGCCCGGACGACCTTGGGGTGCTCGCCCGCGCCCTGGGCACGCTGCACGCCGCCGCCCACACCAGCCAGTTGCACGCCGCCCGCCTCGACGTCCCGTTCACCACCTCCGGCGGCCTGGTGATCACCGATTTCGTGACCCCGCGCCGGGAGCTGCTGGACCGGATGCCGGTGCCGTGGATGGGGCTGCCGGTGGCGTTCTACAAGGACGCCAACATCCGCAACTTTCTGCTCACCGACACCGGTGCCGCGATCGTCGACTTCGACGATCTGACCCTGGCCCCATTCGGCTACGACCTAGCCAAGCTCATCGTCAGCACCGCGATGACCCACGGCCACCTCGACCCGGACGCGGTCGAGGCGGCACTGGAGGTCTACAACACCCACATCGCCGAAGCTGGCGACACCGCCTGCCCATCAGAGCGGCTGCGCGCCTACGCCGAATTCCACCACCTGTGCACCGTGCGGTACCTGCACCGCAACGGCTACCGCCACGCCTGGCCCGACGTGCGGCCGTGGCCGGAACCGGAGGTGCACCAGTGAGCGCGACCACCACCAGAGCAACCAGCGTGCCGGCCCGCAGCGGCCTGGACCGGGTGCTGGCCGACATCACCGCCGAGCGGGAAGCTCAGCACGCCGTCTGGGGTGTGCAACACCACCTACCCGACGGCACCGGGTCGCAGTGGCGCAACCGTGCCGACGCCGCACGCAGGGCGTGTGAACGAGCCGCCGCGAGCGGGCGGCTCTCCTGGCGGCACATCCTTCTTGAGGAGGTCGCCGAGGCGTTGGCCGAAGACGACCCCGCGCTGCTGCGCGGTGAACTCGTTCAGGTCGGCGCCGTGGTCGCCCAGTGGCTGCAAGCCATCGACCACCGCGGCACACACGCCGGCAGAAGGGACCCAAGCGTGACCGTCACCACCGAACTTCTGCTCGCCCGCCACGGCGAAGCCGCCTGCAACGTCGCTGGGATCGTCGGCGGCGACCGCGGCTGCACCGGGCTGACCCCACTGGGCCGTCAGCAGATCGAACGGCTCGCCGCACGGTTGGCCGCCGAGCACGCCGAGCGCCGGTTCGACGTCATCTACGCCACGCCACGCCGCAGGGTCCGCGAGACCGCCGAGATCGTCACCCAGGTCCTGGACCTGCCGGTTGTGATCGAATCCGACCTGCGCGGACCAGACCACGGGCAGGCCGACGGACAACCCTGGCATGAGATCAAGACCGCGTTCGGCGGCCCACCGCAACACGACCCCGACCAGCCCTACGCGGCTGGCGCCAAATCCTGGAACACCTACCTGGACCGCGCCACCCACACCCTGCAGACCATCCTCGACCGCCACACCGGACAGCGCGTGCTCGTTCTCGCGCACGGGGAGACCATCCAGGCCGCGCACACGCTCCTGCTCGGACTCGCCCCAGGCACCTGCCGGCACGCCGGGTTCGTCACCGACCACGCCTGCCTGACCCGCTGGCAGCGGCACGTCAACCGGCTCGATCAGGTCGTGTGGATGCTCGCCGCCCACAACGACACCCACCATCTCACCGGGGACCACTCGTGACCACCGCGCACGACTTGCTGCAGCTATGCCGCCGCCACCTCGACCCGGACGCCGAGGCAGTCACCGCCCACTCCGGTCACGACCAGACCAGCGTGCTGCGAGCGGCCACCCGCGCGGGCGAGGTCATCGTCAAGATCCACCGCAGCCGGGAACGCCACGACCGGGAACGCAACGCCTACCACCGCTGGGTGCCGACCCTAGGCGAGCGGGCACCGCGTCTGCTCGCCGAGATCGACGACCCGCCCGCGATCATCGTCACCGCGCTGCGCGGCACCCCGCTGGCCGAGCTCACCCTTCCCGCGGAGACCGAGCGGGACATCTTCGGCCACGCCGGTGCGTTGCTGGCCGCCTGGCACCGTGCCCGACTGCCACGCCAAACCTCGGACATGACGGCCTGGCTCGCCGCCCGCGGCGAGCAGTGGCTGGAGCTGGCCAAGACGATCCTGCCCGCCGCACAACGCGCCGACATCCGCGGGCACCTGCGGGCGCTAGCCGGGCTCGGACCGCTGCCCGCCGTGCCGTGCCACCTGGACTTCACCCCGCGCAACCTGCTCTACGACGCAGAGAGCGGCGTAGGAGTCATCGACTTCGAGCACGCCCGCTACGACCTGGCCGCCCGCGACCTGGTCCGGCTGGCCGACCGGATCTGGCGGGATCGCCCTGATCTGGAGAACGCCTTCCTGACCCGTTACGGGCCGCTGTCCGAGCTGGACAGGCAAGTCATCGAGCACTGCACCCACCTGGACGCTCTCACCGCGGCGGTCCGGGCCACCGGCCGCACCCTCCCAGCCGACATCCCGAGCTGACCGCACACCCCGAGCACCACCCCGACGTGCCTGCCCGACGCGCCACCGGCATGACCGCGCCCGCCGAGCACGCCACAGCGGGGCGCTGTCCTGATCCTTCCCACGAATTCGGAGGTTCCCGTGGTCTGGACCGACCGCATCACCGTCATCGGCAGCGGCTACGTCGGGCTGACGACCGGCGTCTGCCTGGCCTCGCTCGGCCACCCGGTCACCTGCGTGGACCGCGACCCCGCCACCATCACCGCACTCCGGCAGGAGCGGACAGTCCTGGCCGAACCCGACATGGAGGCCCTACTGCGCGACGGACTCGCGGCCGGGATGATCCAGTTCGACACCACCGCCACCACCGCCGTGCCCGCCTCCGACATCGTCTTCCTGTGCCTGCCCACCCCGCCCCGCGCCGACGGCGCTGCTGACCTCACCGCGATCACCGACACCGTGACCACGATCCGGGACCTGTTGCGCCCTGACACGGTCGTGGTCACCAAGTCCACCGTGCCGGTCGGCACCACCAACGTGATCCGGGACCTGCTGGAGCGCAACGACGTCGCTGTGGTGTCCAACCCGGAGTTCCTCCGCGAGGGCCACGTCGTGTACGACTTCCTGCACCCCAACCGGATCCTCATCGGCGCCGACGACGCGGCTGCGGCCAAAAGGGTCGCCAGCCTCTACGACGCCGTGCGCACCGAGGTGATCATCACCAGCCCGACCACCGCCGAACTGGCCAAATACGCCGCCAACTGCTTCCTGGCCACCAAACTGTCCTACGTCAACACCCTGGCCGAACTGTGCGACGTCCTCGGCGCCGACATCACCGACCTCACCCACGTGCTGGGCGCCGATCCCCGCATCGGCGCGGACTTCCTGCGCCCCGGCCCCGGCTGGGGCGGCCCGTGCCTGCCGAAAGACACCCGCGCCCTGCTCCACCAATCCCGGCACGCCGGAGTCGACTTCCCCGTGCTGGCCGCGACGATCGCCAGCAACACCCACCACCGAGACCGGGTGATCAGCCGGCTGCGCGGCGAACTGGGAGGACGCCTGGACCGATCCCGCATTGGCGTGCTTGGACTGGCGTTCAAGGCCGGCACCAACGATCTGCGCGACTCCCCGGCCGCCCGGATCGCTCACGACCTGGTCGACCACGGCGCCATCGTCACCGCCCACGACCCCACCGTCGACCCGAACCAGAACATCCCCGGACTCACCCTGGCGCCCCAGGTCTACGACGCGGCCAGGAACGCCGACGCGCTGGTACTGCTCACCGACTGGCCCGGCTACCACGGCCTGGACTGGACCCGCATCGCCACCACGATGACCGGCGACCTCGTGCTGGACACCCGCACCACGCTCGACCGGCAGCACCTGGCCGCCGCCGGTCTACACTGCGTCACCCTCGGTCGCGGCCTGCCCCGATCATCACGCCGCCTGATGCCCTCGCCAACACGGCCACGGTGACCAGCAGCTACCGGGTTCCGGTTCCGTCCGAGGCTGCCGAGCCGATCGCCTGGCTGATCGAGGTGTAGCCCGCCTGGCGGGCCAGCCGGGCCAGACCCCGGTGGATCCGGCGCGGCCACAGCGGGCCGCCATAGATGAACCCGGTGTACGCCTGCACGAGCGTCGCGCCGGCCTGGATCCGCGCCCAGGCGTCCTCCGCGGTCTCGATCCCACCCACCGCGACCAAGACCAGCCGGTCCCCGACCCGGCCACGCAGCCGGCTCAGCACCGCCAGGGAACGCTCCTTGAGCGGCACACCGGACACACCACCCGCACCCAACGCCTCCACCTGCGCGGGATCGGTGGTCAGCCCGTCGCGGGAGATCGTGGTGTTGGTGGCGATGATCCCATCCAACCGGAGTTCCAGCGCGAGGTCGGCCACTGCATCGATGTCCTCGTCGGCTAGGTCCGGGGCGATCTTGACCAGCAGCGGCACCCGACGAGGACCAGCCGCGTCGAGCGCGTCGCGCACGCCCGTCAGCAGCGGCCGAAGATACTCAACTGCCTGCAGGTTGCGCAGTCCCGGCGTGTTGGGCGAGGAGACGTTGACCACCATGTACTCCGCGACCTCAGCCAGCGGCTTTGCGCTGGCCACGTAGTCGGCGACCGCCTCGTCCTCCGGGACGACCTTCGTCTTGCCGATGTTGACCCCGACCGTCACCCCACGGTCACGGCTGCGAGCCTGCAGGCGGTCGGCGGCGGCAGCCGCTCCAGCGTTGTTGAACCCCATGCGGTTGAGCAACGCCCGATCCTCGACCAGGCGGAACAGCCGCGGCGTCGGGTTGCCCGGCTGCGATTGCGCCGTCACCGTGCCGATCTCGACGAACGCGAACCCGAGCGCGCCCAGGGCATCAGCGCCGCGGGCGTCCTTGTCGAACCCTGCCGCCAAGCCCAGCGGTCCGGGCAGATCGAGCCCGAGCGTACGAACCCGCAGCACCGGATCGCGCGGAGCAAGCCAGCGGCGCAGCACCCAGCGCACGCCGGGAATCGCCGCGATCGCGCGGATGAGCCCGAATCCCAGGTGGTGCGCAGTCTCCGCTGAAATCCGCCGGAAGACGATCGAGAACAGCAGCTTGTACATGGCCTTCCCTGCATTCAGCGAAGGGCCTGCACGAGCACCCCTCGACACGCCCGACGCAGGCTCCTGCCCCGGTTGACTCCCTCACTCGACATCGGCGATCGTAGCCATCCCGCGAAGATCACCCTGGACCCGTGCGACACACGCCACGAGCGGCGGGAACGGCGGCCACGCTAGCTGCTTCAACCATCCGTAGTGGTCGCCCGCAAAGTGGATCAGTCGTCAGCACCACACCTTGTCGTCATATGGAAGTTCGCGGCGCCGCGTCAGGGTGACGCGCAAAGTCGTTTTCCCAGTTCAAGGGGTGTTTGAGGGATCTTGGGGTGGATCCTGTCTCGGTGGGCGTTGATGTGGTGGTCTGGGTTTGTGGTGTCCGCCAGCGCCCGAGTTCCGGTGACAGTGGGTAGTGATAGCGGTGGTAGTGGGCGTGACGTGGGTAGCACACCGCTGGTGACGGTGTGTGACAGCGGGGGTCAGGGGTGGGCCAGAGTCGGAGGCACCGCGGGGTGCGTGACGCCCACCGGTTGATCACAGGTTGATCACGGATGCGGCGTGTCGGCCGGGGTGGGCAACGCAGCCCCGGTAGGACACGAGGCTGATCAAAGTCCCTGCGTCGGAATCGGTGGCTGCGTTGCCCGCTCAGTCTGTCATGCCCTGCCCCGCTGGTGGGCCCCCCACCGACGACGACCCGCAGGTGGCGGCGGCGCTTGCGATCCTGGCCGACCGGGCAGCCCTACTGGCCCGCGCCGGCGGGGGCGGCCTGCTGGACTGTTTCGCCGCGGTCCCCGACCCGCGCAGCAAGCGGGGGATCCGCCACGGGTTGCCCACCATCTTGGGGTTGTGCACCGCGGCGGTGCTGTCGGGGTGTGTGACCCTGGTCGAGATCACCGACTGGGTCACCCACGCCGACCCCGACCTGCTGGCCGCGCTGGGCGCCCGGCAGGACCGCAGCGGCGGGCATGTCGCGCCGCATCGGCGACACCATCGAGCGGGTCGTGCGCGCCCTGGGCGCCCAGGGGCTGGCCGACCACACCGGGGC
>JBOHGT010000371.1:0-8191 GCA_050700385.1 Pseudonocardiaceae bacterium
TTTCGGTAGCGGGAGCTACCGAAATCATTCACGACCAACGGGAGGGTCGATCAGCCCAGGGCAAGGGAGCGCAGCACCAGCCGGGCCGCGTCACCGCCGGACTCTTCGGCGACCGCGAGCGCGCGGGGGACGTCGAGGTCGTTGACCAGCGCGGTGGTGACCTCCTCGGCGGCTGCGGCCGACGGCGTCCCGGTGCCGGCGGCCGCGTAGAGCCGGTCGAGCCGGGACGCGGCGCGGGTCAGGTCGGCGGCGTCGTAGTCCCAGCTGCGGTGCCACTCGCGGTCGAGCAGCAGCAGCCGCACCGCCGCCGGCGGATGCTCGGCGATCAGGTCGCTGACCAGCACCAGGTTCTGCGTGGACTTGGCCATCTTCGCGCCGGCCACCCGCACGGTGCCGACGGCCAGCTCGCAGCGGGCGAAGGGCGTGACGCCGGTGGCGGCCTGGACCATCGCGGCCTGGTAGGCGTGGTGCGGGAAGGCGAGGTCCTCCCCGCCGACCAGCACGTCGACCGCGGGTCCCAGCATCGCGATCGCCATGGCGGCGCATTCGGCGTGCCAGCCGGGCCGGCCCTGGCCCCAGGGGCTGGGCCACCTGGGTTCCGCGTCGCCGGAGGGCCGCCAGACCGGGACGTCGAACGGGTCGTCGCGGCCCGGGTCGTCGGGCTGGTCGCCGTACTGGGCGCAGCGGCGCAGCGCGTCGCCGCGCTGCACGCCGGCGCGGGCCGGGACGTCCGCGCCGCGGAAGTACACCGCCCCGTCCCGCTGGTAGGCGTGCCCGGTGGCCACCAGCGCCGCGGCCAGCTGCACGACCCCGGTGACGTGGTGGCGGGCCCGCGGCTCGTGAGTCGGCCTGCGCACCCGCAGCGCATCCATGTTCCGGCCGAACAGGTACTCCTGCTCGAGCGCGAACTCGTCGTAGTGCCGCCCGTGACCGCTCGCCGCGGCGGTGAGCACGTCGTCGACGTCGGTGACGTTGCGGCAGGTCACCGTCTCGGCGCCGGCCAGCCGGAGCGCGGCGGCGGCCGCATCGGCCCACACGAAGGTCGCCGCGTGCCCGAGGTGGGTCACGTCGTAGGGGGTGATCCCGCAGATGTAGAGCCGGGCCGGGCTGATCACCGGCAGCGCCATGCCCGCGAGGCGGATCCGGTCGGTGTGCCCGCGTGGCCTGTGCAGGGTGGCGTCCATGCCACCATCATGCCGCCGTGAGCGGCTCCGGCTGTCGCGGGACTCCTCTCAGTGACGGGTTTGCAGCCCGGCGCCGGTCACGTCGGCGTAGCGCGCGTCGATGAGCACGACGTCGCGGCCGGCGCGCTGCAGCATGCTCGCCGCGATGGCCGACCGGTAGCCGGATCCGCAGTGCACCCAGACCCTCCCGCCAGGTACCTCGTCGAGCCGCTCGCGCAGCTGGTGCAGCGGGATGTTCACCGCGCCGGGGAGGTGGTCGGTGCCGTACTCCTCGTCGCGCCGGACGTCGAGCAGCACGTCCAGGGTGCCGGCCCGCTGCGCCTGCGCCACCTCGGGCCAGTCCACCCGTGGGTAGGAGGTGACGGGCCGGTCGGCGAGCGCGGTCACGTCCTCACCGACCGCCGCGTCGGGGGAGTCGATGCCGATCCGGGACAGGTCCCGGATCGCCGCCTCGACCTGCTCGCGCGAGCCGACCAGGGTGAACGGCTCGCCCCATGGCAGCGTCCAGCCGACGAACGTGGTGAACATCTGGCCGTGCTCGAAGTTGAGCGTCCCAGCCAGGTGGCCGCCGGCGAAGGCCGCCCGGTTGCGCAGGTCCAGCACGGCCTTGCCCTCGCCGATCCGCCGGCGCAGCTCCGCGGGGTCGATCGGCTCGGGCACCGCCAGGTCCGGTTCCCCGGCTCCGGCGCGGTTGAGCGGCGCTATGTGGGCGTAGTACGTCGGGTACTCCGTGAGGCCGGCCAGCAGCTGCTCAACGAAGTGGTCCTCGTCGCCGTCGGTGAGGACGTGGTTGTCCCGGCGTTGCTCCCCGATCGTCGACGCCTGCTGCTCGGTCGCCGGGCCGGACGAGCAGAAGCCGCCGAACCCGTGCGTGGGGTGCAGCGTCGCGCCGTCGCCCGCCTCCGCGGCCAGCGCCCGCGCCGAGCGGTACTGGGTGTGGGTGAGCGCGGCCGTCCTCGCCGGGTCGACGAGGTCGGTGCGGCCCACCGATCCGTACAGCAGGTTGCCTCCCGAGAACACGGCCTGCCGGCCGCCGGGACGGGAGACGACGTAAGCGACGTGGTTGTCGGTGTGCCCGGGGGTCGCGACGACCCGCACCGTCATCTCGCCGACCCGGAGAACGTCACCGTCGGCGACCCCGACGTGCTCGACCGCGACGTCGTCGGCGGCATTGACCAGGTACGCCGCCCCGTGCCGCCCCGCCAGCGCCGGCCCCCCGCTGACGTAGTCGTTGTGCACGTGGGTCTCGGCGACGAGGGTCAGCCGCACGCCTGCGCCGGCCAGCGCGGCCTCCACCCGGTCGGTGTCGCGCTGCGGATCGATGACCAGCGCCACGCTCCCGTCGTGCACCAGGTAGCTGCGGTCGCCGAGCGGCGGCGTCTCGATGGTGACCACGTCCGGATCGGCCATGCGCCAGACCGTATCCCGGCGCGCCGGGACTAGCATCGGAGCCATGACGCGGGCAGGAACGGTCGCGGCCGGCGTGGTATTGGCCGGCGGCCGCTCGTCGCGCATGGGCAGCCCCAAGGCCGCCCTCGAATGGCACGGATCGACGTTGCTGCGCCGCACCCTCGGGGTGCTCGCACGGGCGGTGGACGGGCCGCTGCTGGCGGTTCGCGCGCCCGGACAGCCGCTGCCGCAGACCCCCGACGCCGTCGAGGTCGTCGACGACCCGGCCGAGGGACTCGGCCCGCTGCAGGGCATCGCCGCCGGGCTCACCGCGCTGGACGGTCGCGCCGAGGCGGCGTTCGTCTGCTCGGTCGACCTGCCGTTCCTGCACCCCGCGTTCGTGCGCCGGGTGCTGCGGGCGCTGCAGCCCGGTGTCGACGTGGTGCTGCCGAACGCCCGCGGCCACCGGCAGCCGCTGGCCGCAGCCTACCGGGTCACGCTCGCCCCGCTGGTCGCCGAGCTGGTCGCGGCCGGGCAGCTGCGCCCGGCGTTCCTGTTCGACCTCTGCAGCACGCTGCGGCTCGACGATGCCGACCTGCTGTCCGACCCGGTGCTCGCCGCGGCCGACGGCGGGCTGGACTCGGTGCTCAACATCAACGAGCCCGGCGACTACCGCGCTGCCCGGGCCCGGCCCGCCCCCGAGGTCACCGTGCAGCGCTACGGCGCGCTGGCGGGCAACGGCCACCGCGGCCCGCGCACGGTGCGCGCCGCCACGCTGGCCGGTGCCGCCGTCGCCGTCGACCTGGCGCTGGACCGCCACGTCGTCGCCGCGCTCAACGGCGATCACATCAGCCGCGACGGGGAGGTTCCGCTGGCCACCGGTGACACCGTCGCCTTCCTCAGCGCGGACGCGGGCGGGTGACCCCGTGACGCCGGGCGGGTACGCCGGACGGGCACTGGTCGTCGACGTGGGCCAGGGCAACGCGGGTACGGCCCTGCCGCTGCCGGACGGCGTGCTGCGCAGCTACCTCGGTGGCGTCGGGCTGGGCACCTGGCTGATGCACCGGCTCGCCCCGCCGCACGTCGACCCGCTGGCGCCGGACTCCCCGCTGGCGTTCGTGTTCTCCCCGCTGGTCGGCACCCCGCTGACCACCAGCGCCAAGTTCGCCGTGGTCGCCAAGTCCCCGCTGACCGGGATGCTCAACGACGCGCTGGCCTCCAGCCAGTTCGCGCTGTCGGGCAAGCTCACCGGCAACGACGCGATCGTGCTGCACGGCCGCGCCGCGACCCCCTCGGTGCTGCTCGTCGACGGCGACGGGGCCCGGCTGGCCGGCGCCGCCGACGTGTGGGGCCTGCCCGCGGCGCAGGCGGAGGCCCGGCTGAAGGAACGGCTGGGCCGCGGCTGGCGGATCGCCGCGATCGGCCCCGCCGGTGAGTGCGGGGTGCGCTACGCGACCATCTCCCACGACGGCCGCCACGCCGGGCGCGGCGGGCTGGGCGCGGTGCTCGGTGCGAAGAACGTCAAGGCCGTGGCGGTGCGGGCCGCCACGAAGATCGGCCCGGCCGATCCGGCAGCGGTGCTCGCCGCCGCGCGGGACCTGCGGGAACGGTCCTTCGGGCCGGCCACCGCGAAGTACCGCGAGCTCGGGACGCTGGCCAACCTGCTCGCGTTCAACGCGATCTCCACGCTGCCCACCCGCAACTTCACCGGCGCCACCTTCGAGGGCGCGCCGAAGCTCGCCGCCGAGGAGCTGCACGAGCTGCGCAGCGAGACCCGGTCGGGCTGCGCCTCGTGCACCATCGGCTGCGAGCACATCTACCGCGGCCGTGGCGGCACGAAGATGCGGGTGGAGTACGAGAACGTCTTCGCGCTCGGCCCGATGTGCGGGGTGTCGGACCCCGACGACGTGCTCGCCGCCTCCGCCCGCTGCGACGAGCTGGGCCTGGACACCATCTCGGCGGGCGGCACCATCGCCTGGGCCATGGAGTGCGCCGAGCGCGGGCTGCTCGACGCGCCGTGGCTGCGCTTCGGCGACGGGCCCGCGCTGCTGCGGGCACTGGACGAGATCGGCAGCGGGGACGGGCTGGGCCCGCTGCTCGCCGAGGGCTCCCGGCGCGCGGCGGCGATCGTCGGCGGCGGGTCGGAAGCGTTCGCGCCGCACGTCAAGGGCATGGAGCTGCCCGGGTACGAGCCGCGCACGCTGCAGGGCATGGCGCTGGGGCTGGCCGTCAACGCCCGCGGCGCCGACCACAACCGCTCCGGCGCCTACGAGGCCGACCTCGCCGGCGACTACGACCGGATGGCGGGCGGCGACGCGCAGGTCGCCGCGGCCGTCGCCACCGAGGACCGCGCCGCGCTGATGGACTCGATGATCCTGTGCAAGTTCCTGCGGGGGGTGTTCACCGACCCCTACCAGGAGTGGGCGGCGCTGCTGCGGCCGGTCACCGGCTGGGACGTCGACGGCGCCGAGCTGCGCGCGACCGCGCGGCGGATCGTGCTGGCCAAGCGGGTGTTCAACCTGCGCGAGGGCTGGACTGCGGCCGACGACTGGCTGCCCGCGCGGCTGCTGAGCGAGCCGCTGGAGCTGGCCTCGGGCCGCCGTGCCGCGCTGACCCCGCAGCGGCTGCGCGAGATGGTCGACGGCTACTACGCGGCGCGTGGGCTGGACGGTGAGGGCCGTCCGGACGAGGGGGCGCTCGGTGACCTGCTCGTGAGGGGGCAGCCGTGAGCGTCACGGTCAGCATCGACGGCCGCGACGTCACCGTCGCCGAGGGCACCACGATCTACGACGCGGCCCGCCGGATCGGCGTCGACATCCCCGTGCTCTGCCACGACGAGCGCTACGACCCGGTCGGGGTCTGCCGGATGTGCGTGGTCGACACCGGTGGGCGGGCCTTCGCCGCGGCCTGCGTGCGGCCGTGCGAGGACGGCATGGAGGTTGCGACCAGCACCCCCGAGGTCGAGCGCAGCCGCGCCACCCTCACCGAGCTGCTGATCGCCGACCAGCCGCCGGCGCAGCGAGACCCCAAGCAGACCACCACCGGCGACAACATGCTGCTCGAGCTCGCGGACCGCTACGGGGTGTCGAGGGAGGGCACGGCGCTGCCGTGCGGGTCCGGCCGGGGCACCGACGGGTCCAACCCGGTGATCGCCGTCGACCACGACGCCTGCATCCTCTGCGACCGCTGCGTGCGGGCCTGTGACGACATCCAGGGCAACGACGTGATCGGCCGCTCCGGCAAGGGCTACCCCACCCGGATCGCCTTCGACCTCGACGACCCGATGGGCGCCTCGTCCTGCGTGACCTGCGGCGAGTGCGTCGCCGCCTGCCCCACCGGCGCGCTGACCAACAAGCCGATCAACAACATCCCGATCCGGCCCCGCTCCGAGCTGGACAGGGTCGACACGGTGTGCCCGTACTGCGGCGTCGGCTGCGCGCTGACCTACCACGTCGACCGCGAGCGGGGAGCGATCGCGTTCGCCGAGGGCCGCGACCAGCCCGGCTCGCAGGGCCGGCTGTGCGTCAAGGGCCGCTACGGCTGGGACTACGCCGCCTCACCGCAGCGGCTGACCGTCCCGCTGATCCGGCGGGAGGGCTCCTACCCCAAGGGTCCACTCTCGACGGACGTCCGCGGGAACGGCAAGGGCGAGCGCAACCGCAAGCCCGGCGGGCTGGTCGACTACGACGAGGTGCTGCCGCACTTCCGGGAGGCCGGCTGGGACGAGGCGCTGGACCTCGTCGCCCGGCGGCTGCGCGAGATTCACGCCGACGGAGGGCCGGGCGCGATCGCCGGGTTCGGTTCGGCGAAGTGCTCCAACGAGGAGGCCTACCTCTTCCAGAAGCTGATCCGCACCGGGTTCCACACCAACAACGTCGACCACTGCACCCGGCTGTGCCACGCCTCCTCGGTGGCCGCGCTGTTCGAGGGCATCGGCTCCGGGGCCGTGTCCACCACCTACGGCGACGCCGTCAACGCCGACGTCGTGATCATCACCGGCAGCAACGCGACGGCCAACCACCCGGTGGCCTCGTCGTTCTTCAAGCAGGCCCGCCGGGCCGGCACGACGGTCATCTACATCGACCCGCGGGCGGGCACGGTCGCCGATCACGCCGACATCTACTGCCAGCTCAAGCCCGGCACCGACGTGGCATTCTACAACGGCGTGATGCACGAGATCATCCGGCTCGGGCTGATCGACCGGGAGTACATCGCGAACCGGACGTCCAACTACGACGAGCTCGCGCGCACCGTCGCCGACTACCCGCCGGAGCGGGCCACGCAGATCACCGGTGTGGACGCCGAGGTGATCCGGGAGGTCGCGCGGGTCTGGGGCGAGGCGGGCGCCGGGATCATCTTCTGGGGGATGGGGATCTCGCAGCACACCACCGGCACCGACAACGCCCGCTGCCTCATCGCGATGTGCGCGATCACCGGTAACGTCGGCAAGCCGGGCAGCGGGCTGCACCCGCTGCGCGGGCAGAACAACGTGCAGGGCGCTTCGGACGTCGGGCTGATCCCGATGTTCTACCCCGACTACCAGAAGGCCGACTCGCCCGAGGTCCGCGCCCGCTTCGAGCGGGCCTGGGGTGTCGGCGGGCTGGACCCGGCGAAGGGCCTGACCGTCACCGAGATCATCGCCTCGGCGCTTGCACCGGGTGGGGTCCGCGGGATGTACATGCTCGGGGAGAACCCGTTCCTGTCCGACCCGAACATCAACAAGGTGCGCAAGGCGCTGGCCGCGCTGGAGTTCCTGGTGGTGCAGGACATCTTCCTCACCGAGACCGCGGAGTTCGCCGACGTGATCCTGCCGGCGTCGTCCTATATGGAGAAGGACGGCACCTACACCAACACCGACCGCCGGGTGCAGCTCGGTCGCAAGGTGCTCGACCCGCCCGGGCAGGCCCGGGTGGACTGGGAGATCGTGCAGCACGTCGCGCAGCGGATCGGGCTGGACTGGGATTACGGGTCGCCGCGCGAGGTGTTCGACGAGATGGTCTCGCTGATGCCCAACTACGCCAACCTGTCCTACGACAACCTGGGGCTTTCCGGAAAGCTCTACCCCAATCCTGACCCGGAGCACACCGACGGCACCGTGGTGCTGTTCGACGAGCGGTTCAACACCGATGACGGGCTGGCGCACCTGGTGCCCGCGCAGTGGCTGCCCGCCAGGGAGCTGCCCGATGCCGACTACCCGCTGGTGCTCAACACCGGCCGGTTGCTCGAGCACTGGCACACCGGGTCGATGACCCGCCGCTCCTACGCGCTGGACACCATCGCCCCGATCGCCGAGGTCTACCTGCATCCCAAGGACGCCGCCGACCGGGGTCTGACCCACGGCGAGACGGTGCGGGTGCGCTCCCGGCGCGGCGTCATCGAGCTGCGGCTGAAGGTCTCGCACCGCGAGGCGCTGGGCAACGCATTCATCCCGTTCCACTTCCGGGAGGCCGCCGCCAACCTGCTGACCATCGACGAGATCGACCCCTACGGCAAGATCCCGGAGTTCAAGTTCTGCGCCGTCCAGGTCGAGCCGCTGATCTAACCTCGTTCCCGGTGCGAGAGTTCGGGTGGGGGAGTGCTGCGAAGGCGTCCTTTGCCTCGCCTGACGAGGCAAAGGA
>JBOHGT010000372.1:0-21697 GCA_050700385.1 Pseudonocardiaceae bacterium
TTTCGGTAGCCAGAGCTACCGAAATCATTCACGACCCGCGGAGCAGCTCGGCAACCTCGTCGTCGCCGGTCGGGCTGAAGTCGCGGTACCAGGCCCCGACCCCACGCAACTCGCGCGGCTGGTACAGGCACACCACCTCGTCCGCGTGCTGGCCCACGGCGCGGCAGACCTGCCGGGTGCCGACCGGCACCGCCACGACCACCCGCGCCGGGTCACGCTGCCACAGCGCGCGGACCGCGACCCGCATGGTGGCCCCGGTGGCGAGCCCGTCATCGACGACGATCACGTCGCGGCCGGAGACTTCGACCGGCGGCCGGCCGCGGCGGTAGCGCGCGTCGCGCTCGGCCACCACCCGGCGTTCCCGCTCGACGATCCGCGCGAGTTCCTGCTCGCCCACCCTGGCGGCGTGGATGACGTCGTCGTTGCGGACCATGGCCCCGCCCGAGGCGACGGCGCCCATCGCGAGCTCCTCCTGACCGGGCACGCCGAGCTTGCGGACCACCAGCACGTCCAGCGTGCCGCGCAGCGCGACGGCCACCTCGGCCGCCACCGGCACCCCACCCCTGGGCAGCCCCAGCACGGCGGGATGGGGCGCCACCACATGCCCGGCCAGCATCGCGCCCAGCCGCCTGCCGGCGTCGTGGCGGTCGTCGAAGTACACCCGGACCTCCCGCGCTGGGCATCGCCGGGATCAGTCGACCAGGTGCTCGGTGCGGCGGACCAGGTCACGCACCTGCTCGAGGCTGCCGCAACCGACGTCGAGCTGCGCGCCGCGGACCCGCCGGAAGGCATCCCCCAGCTCCGCGCGCCGCTCGTCGGGCACCGCGTCGCGGGCGTCGTTGAGGATGGTGCGCTCCTCCTCGTCGAGGTGATGGTTGACGGTCTCGACGAGTTCCTCGAGCTTGTCCTCCCAGTCCTGCGACGAGGTGTCGCGCACCTCCATCAGCGCCAGCAGCGCCTGGTGGCCCTCGGCGTGCTCCTCGGCGCCGTGCTCGACCTCCTCGTCGTCGACCTTGCGGAAGCGGCGCAGTGCGGGGTAGACCTCCCGTTCCTCGGCCTCGGCGTGCGCGACCAGCAGGTCGGACAGCTCCCGGAGCAGGCCGGCACGGTCGGAGTTGCGGTCGCGCAGACCGCGGAACAGGTCCTCGAACCGCCGGTGGTCGGTCAGGATCAACTCGACGACATCGCTGCTCATGAGCGGCTTCTCCCGGATGATGGTGGGTTTCGGGTCCGCACATCGTGCGGTACGTCGCACGTCGGCGCATCCGCAGACCGCGCCAGAGGGTTTGGCACACCAGTTTGGCGCACCCTCCTACCGGGTACCAGCTACCGGCGTAGGGCCCGACCGGGGCATCCGATCTGGGAGGACGGAGCAGCGATGACGGACACTCGACGACTCCCCTTGCCGGTCGCGCAGGAGTGGGAGTGGCAGCTGCAAGGTGCCTGCCAGGGGCTCAACAGCAGCGTATTCTTCCATCCCGATGGTGAGCGCGGGTCGGCGCGGGCACGGCGCGCAGGTAAGGCCAAGGCCATCTGCGCACGGTGCCCCGTGATCGAGCCGTGCCGGCGGCATGCGCTGGCCGCCCGTGAGCCCTACGGGGTGTGGGGTGGGCTCACCGAGGAGGAACGCCGCGAATTGTGGACCGGTCAGCGCCAGCCCGTCGCCAGCTGACCGCCGGGATCGGGACCGGCGGGGGAGAATACTCCGCGAGACGGTTCCGGCCTGGAAGGAGAGCGGATGACGATGGTGGGACCGAGGGGTGATGCTGCGGTAGAGGCCGCCTCCGGGCACGATGCGCAGCGGGCCGTAGTGGTCCGGGTCGGTGCTGCCGCCGCATACCTGGCTCCGCTGCGGGCGGTCGCCGGCGACCTCGCGACCCGGGCGGACTTCGACCTCGACACGGTCGCCGACCTACGGCTGGCCGTCGACGAGGCAGCGGCCGAGCTGGTCGGCCTCGCGACCTCCGGCGCCCTGCTCACCGGCACATTCCTCGCTGGTGAGCAGGGGATGGAAGTCACCCTCTCGGTGCCGTCGGCACCGGAGAGAGTGCTGCCGGACAACACGTTCGGCTGGCGCGTGCTCACCACGCTGGTCGACGAGGTGCGCGCGCTGCACGACCAGCAGGACGGGATGCCGGTGACCGGCATCCTGCTCCGCAAGAGACGGGGCGAGCAGGCGGAGGTCGGGGCGGCCGGCCGGTGACGGCGCAGCAGGACTCCGCTGCGCCCGGCACGTCGGAGTACGAGCACCTCGCGCCGCTGTTCGACGTGCTCGCATCGCTGCCCGCGGACGATCCGCGCCGGGTGCGGCTGCGCGACGAACTGGTCGCCGGGCACCTGCCGGTGGCCCGCAACATCGCGCGCCGCTTCGCGCACCGCGGCGAGCCGCAGGACGACCTCGAGCAGGTCGCGACCCTCGGGTTGATCCAGGCCGTGGACCGGTTCGAGCCCGCCCGCGGCAGCGACTTCCTGTCCTTCGCGGTACCCACCATCACCGGCGAGGTCCGTAGACACTTCCGCGATCACGCGTGGGCGATGCGTGTCCCCCGCCGGCTGAAGGACCTGCACGTCGCGATCGGCAATGCGATCTCCGAGCTGTCCCAGCGCGACGGGAAGGCGCCGACGGCCTCCCAGCTCGCCGAGCACCTCCGGCTGCCGAGGGAAGACGTGCTGGAGGGCCTGGATGCCGCCGGCGCCTACCGAAACACGTCGCTGGACGACTTGCTCACCGGGGATCCCGACCGCCCGGCGCTGGAGGGGGTGGTCGGCGAGGCCGACGCGGAGCTGGACCGCGTGGAGTACCGCACCACGCTGGCGCCGCTGCTCGAGCGCCTGCCGGACCGCGAGCGGACCATTCTCAAGCTCCGCTTCTTCGGCGGGATGACGCAGAGCCAGATCGCCGAGCGGGTGGGACTGTCCCAGATGCACGTGTCCCGGCTGCTGTCCCGCACCCTCGAAGGCCTGCGTTCCGAGCTGCGCGAGGACGCTTGAACCCCTGGTGAGGAGGAACCCCATGAGTGCCGCCCGTCACGTGGTTGTCGTCGGTGCCGGCCTGGGGGGACTTCGCACCGTCGAGGCGCTGCGCG
Organism: Pseudonocardiaceae bacterium; assembly: GCA_050700385.1. Taxonomy (GTDB): domain Bacteria; phylum Actinomycetota; class Actinomycetes; order Mycobacteriales; family Pseudonocardiaceae; genus WHSY01. Next base: position 3,087 of record JBOHGT010000372.1, read on the forward strand.
CCGAGGGCTACCCGGGCCGCATCAGCCTGGTCGGTGAGGAGACCCACCCGCCGTATGACCGCCCGCCGCTGTCCAAGGAGATCCTGGCGAGCCGGTGGCCCGACGAGCGGGCCATCCTGCGCGACGCTGCTGCGCTGGCCGAACTGGACGTCGAGCTGCACCTCGGGGTCGCCGCGACCGGCGTCGACGGCCGGGCGGTGCAGCTCGCCGACGGCGCCCTGCTGGCGGGTGATGCGCTCGTGGTGGCCACCGGGGTGCGCCCCCGCCGGCTGCCCGGGCAGCCCGACCACCCGCGGGTGCACCTGCTGCGCACCCTCGACGACTGCAGGGCGCTGCGCGCGTCATTGCAGGATTCCCGATCACTGCTGGTGATCGGCGCCGGGTTCATCGGGGCCGAGGTGGCCGCCACCGCCCGGACCGCGGGTCTCGAGGTCACGATCGTGGAGGCGCTGGCGACCCCGTTCGAGCGTGTGCTGGGCGCCCGGATGGGCCGGCTGTGCGCGCGGCTGGCCGAGGAGCACGGCGTGGCGGTGCGCGCGGGCTCACGGCTCGAGGAGTTCGTCGACGCCGGGGACGGGGTGGCGGTGCGACTCGCCGACGGCACCGTGCTGCGGGCCGGCTGCGCTGTCGTCGGCATCGGCAGCAGCCCGGACGGCGGCTGGCTCGCGGGCCTCGGTGTGCCCACATCCGACGGGCTGCGCTGCGACGCCCATGGCCTGGTGGAGGGCACCGACGGGGTCTTCGCCGTCGGGGACGTGGCCGCATGGCCGCACCCGACGCGCGGTGACGTGATCCGTATCGAGCACTGGACCTCGGCCACCGAGCAGGCCGCGGTGGTGGCCCAGCGGATCGCCGGCACGGAGATCAGCAGGCAGGCCGACGCGGTGCCCTACTTCTGGTCCGACCAGTACGGCCTCAAGCTGCAGCTGGTGGGGCGGCCGGAGCTGGCCGACCGGGTGGAGGTGCTGCACGACCCGGGTGTGACCAAGGGCACGGTGGCCGGCTACTTCGCCGGGGGCACCCTGGTGGCGGCGCTGGCGTTCCACTCCCCCCGGCTGCTCAACCGGTGCCGCCGCCTGGTCGCCACCGGTGCCGGCGAGCGCGAAGTCCGTGACGCCGCCGCCGAACTCGCGTCCTGATCACCATGACGAGGGGGTGAGGCGGAGCAGGTGCTGCTGGGGCGCTTGGCTAGCGTGACGCCGACCACGGCCACCAAGGCCCTACCGACCCAACCCAGGGAGCTGCTGTGCAACCGTGGCCTGGCCAGGCATACCCGCTCGGCGCCACGTACGACGGCGCGGGCACCAACTTCGCGCTGTTCTCCGAGGTAGCCGAGCGTGTCGAGCTGTGCCTGTTCGACGATGACGGCGCCGAGACCCGGGTCCCGCTGCCCGAGGTCGACGGCTTCGTCTGGCACGGCTACCTGCCCAACGTCGGACCCGGCCGGCACTACGGCTACCGGGTGCACGGGCCCCACGACCCGGCGACCGGGCTGCGCTGCAACCCGGCGAAACTGCTCATCGATCCGTACGCGAAGGCCGTCTCGTCCGCCGTCGACTGGGACGAATCGGTGTTCGGCTACCGCTTCGCCGACCCCGGCCAGCGCAACGACAACGACTCCACGCCGCACGTGCCGAAGTCGGTGGTCGTCAGCCCGTTCTTCGACTGGGCTCATGACCGCCACCCCCGCACGCCCTACCACGAGACGGTGATCTACGAGGCGCACGTGCGGGGGTTGACCATCGCGCACCCGGACATCCCGGAGGAGCTGCGTGGTACCTACGCGGGGCTCGCCCACCCGGAGATGATCGATCACCTGACCCGGCTCGGCGTGACGGCACTGGAGCTGATGCCGGTGCACCAGTTCATCTCCGACCACCACCTGACGCAGCGCGGGCTGACCAACTACTGGGGCTACAACACCATCGCGTTCCTCGCGCCGCACAACGGCTACGCCGCCGCCGGCACCACCGGGGCGCGGGCGTACGAGGTGGTCAGCCAGTTCAAGGCGATGGTCCGGGAGCTGCACGCCGCGGGCATCGAGGTGATCCTCGACGTGGTCTACAACCACACCGCCGAGGGCAACCACCAGGGGCCCACGCTGTCGCTGCGCGGGATCGACAACACCGCTTACTACCGGCTGGTCGACGATGACCCGCGGTACTACCTGGACTATTCCGGGACCGGGAACTCGCTCAACGTCCGCAATCCCCACACCCTGCAGCTGATCATGGATTCGCTGCGATACTGGGTCACCGACATGCACGTCGACGGGTTCCGCTTCGACCTCGCGTCCACGCTGGCACGGGAGTTCTACGACGTCGACCGGCTCTCGACGTTCTTCGACCTGGTGCAGCAGGACCCCGTGATCAGCCAGGCGAAGCTCATCGCCGAGCCGTGGGATGTCGGGCCCGGGGGCTACCAGGTGGGCAACTTCCCTCCGCTGTGGACGGAGTGGAACGGCATGTACCGCGACACCGTGCGGGACTTCTGGCGCGGCGAGCCGGGCACGCTCGGCGAGTTCGGATCGCGCCTGACCGGGTCGTCCGACCTCTACCAGGACGACGGCCGCAGGCCTCATGCGTCGATCAACTTCGTCACGGCACACGACGGCTTCACGCTGACCGACCTGGTCTCCTACAACTCCAAGCACAACGAGGCCAACGGCGAGGGGGGCAGGGACGGCGCGGACGACAACCGGTCGTGGAACTGCGGGGTGGAGGGGCCGACCGACGATCCCGATGTGCTGGCGCTGCGGTCCCGACAGCGCCGCAACATGCTGGCCACGATGTTCCTGTCCCAGGGCACCCCCATGCTGCTGCACGGCGACGAGGCCGGTCGTACCCAGCAGGGCAACAACAACGTCTACTGCCAGGACAACGAGCTGTCCTGGATGGACTGGTCCGATATGGACGCCGACCTCGTGGAGTTCACCGGTGCGCTGGCGGCGCTGCGGCGGGAACACCCGGTGTTCCGGCGGCGTCGCTTCTTCGCGGGGCGACCGATCCGCAGCGGCGACGAGCTGCGTGACATCGCCTGGTTCGCCCCGTCCGGCAAGGAGATGACCGAGCAGGACTGGGAATCCGACTTCGGCCGCTGCATCACGGTCTTCCTCAACGGCGAGGGCATCGAAGACCGCGATTCCCGTGGGCAGCGGGTGACCGACGACTCGTTCCTGCTGTGCTTCAACGCACACCACGAGGACCTCGAGGTGTGGTTGCCGGGCAACGGCTACGGCGAGCACTGGACGGTGGTGCTCGACACCGTCACGGGCGAGGTGGACGGCGACCAGGGGGCCTACCGGGGTGACGAGAGCATCACGGTGACGGCCCGCTCGCTGGTCGTGCTGGAGCGCACCGACGGATGAGCGTGCCCACCTCGACCTACCGGCTGCAGCTCGGACCCGGCTGCACCTTCACCGATGCCGCGGCCCTGGTGCCCTACCTGGCCTCACTCGGGGTATGTGCGCTCCACACGTCCCCGCCGCTGGCGGCGATGCCGGCCTCGGCGCACGGCTACGACGTGGCCGACCCGACCCGGGTCTCCGACGTGCTCGGCGGCGAGCCCGGCCGCCGGGAACTGGTCGCGGCGCTGCGCGAGCACGGCATGGCGCTCGTGGTCGACATCGTGCCCAACCACGTCGGCGTCGCGGTCCCGACGGCGAATCCGGCGTGGTGGGACCTGCTGCGCCACGGCCCGGAGTCGGAGTACGCGGCCTGGTTCGATACCGCGGCGTGGCCGCTGCGGGTACCGGTGCTCGCCGACGACCCCGCCGCGCTCGACGACCTGTGCCTCGACGGGGATGTGCTGCGTTACCACGAGCGCGCCTTCCCACTCGCTGCCGGCACCGCGGACGCGGGCTCGGCGCAGCAGGTGCACGAGGCGCAGCACTACCGCCTCGTCTCCTGGCGTGCCGACCTGGGCTACCGCCGCTTCTTCGCGGTGAGCGAGCTGGCGGGGGTGCGGGTGGAGGACCCCGGGGTGTTCGAGGCCACCCACGGTGAGGTGCTGCGCTGGGTCGCCGAGGGCGGCGTCGACGGGCTACGAGTGGACCATCCCGACGGCCTGGCCGACCCCGCCGGCTACACCCACCGGCTACGCGGGCACGCGCCGGACGCGTGGATCGTCGTGGAGAAGGTCCTCGAGCCCGGCGAGCAGCTGCCCGGCGGCTGGCCGGTCGACGGCACCACCGGCTACGACGCGCTCGCCGAGGTGGACGGCGTGCTCGTGGACCCTGCCGGCGAGCCGGCATTCACCGAGCTGGACGCGGCGCTGTCCGGGGTGCGGACGTCGTGGCCCGAGCTGGTGCACGGCTGCAAGCTCGACGTCGCCACCGGCATGCTCGGGCCGGAGCTGCGCCGGCTGGCCGTGCTGGCCCCCGACGTGCCGCACGCGGATGCTGCGCTGGCCGAGGTGCTGGCGTGTTTCGGCGTGTACCGCTCCTACCTTCACGCGGACCTGCCGAGCCACGGCGTCGAGCACCTGGACGCGGCTCTGGCCGGCGCCCGCACACGCCGTCCGGACCTCGACCCGGCGCTGGGCGCGCTCTCGCCGCGACTGCACGACCCGTCCGACGAGCTCGCGGTGCGGTTCCAGCAGACCTCCGGCGCGGTGATGGCCAAGGCCGTCGAGGACACCGCCTACTACCGGTGGACCCGGTTCGTCGCGGCGAACGAGGTCGGCGGGGATCCTGCGCGGTTCGGGCTGAGCCCCGCAGCGTTCCACACCGCGCTGGCCCGCCGCGAGCAGGCCACACCGCACGGGATGACCACGCTGTCCACCCACGACACCAAGCGGGCGGTCGACGTGCGTGCCCGGCTCGCGGTGCTCGCCGAGCTGCCGGCCCGGTGGGCGTCCGCGGTCGAGGAGCTCTGCTCGCTCGCCACCGCTGCCGGCGCCCCGGTCCCCGACCCGTCGCTGGGCCACCTGCTCTGGCAGACCGTGGCCGGGGCGTGGCCGCTGAGCCGGGAGCGGCTGCACGGCTACCTGACCAAGGCGATGCGGGAGGCCCGTACCCGCACCAGCTGGACCGAGCCCGACGAGGCGTTCGAGACCGCGATGCACGCGGTGGTCGACGCGGTCTACGACCACCCGGAGCTGCGCGCCGCCGTCGACGGGCTGGTCTCCGACATCACGCCGCCGGGCTGGTCGAACTCGCTGTCGGCGACGCTGCTGCAGCTGGCGATGCCCGGGGTACCCGACACCTACCAGGGCTGCGAGCTGTGGGACTACTCGCTGGTCGACCCGGACAACCGACGGCCGGTGGACTTCCCCGCCCGCCACGACCTGCTCGCACGGCTGGACAACGGGTGGCTGCCCGAGGTGGACGACTCGGGCGCCGCGAAGCTGCTCGTGGTGTCCCGGACGCTGCGCGCGCGGCGCGGCCACCCGGAGTGCTTCACGGGGTACGCGCCCGTCCACGCGGCAGGCCCGGCGGCCGAGCACGCCATCGCTTTCGAGCGCCGCGGCGTGCTCGCGGTGGCGACGCGGCTGCCGGTCGGTCTGGCCGCACGCGGTGGGTGGGGCGACACGGTCCTGCCGCTGCCCGAGGGGTCCTGGACGGACACGCTGACCGGCGTGCCCGCGCAGCCCGGCCTCGCGGGGTTGCTGACCCGCTACCCCGTCGCCTTGCTGCTCGTGTCGTAGAACTCGAACCGCAGCAGCTGCGCACACTGCTCGAACTTCGCCGTCAGCTCCTTCTCGTCGGCCCCGCCGGCGTAGATGTTGGCGATCTTGTAGCTGTAGCTGTCCTGGTCGATCAGCTCCGAGAGGCGGTCGGCCTCGTGGGCGAGGATGTCGATGGTGGTACCGGAGACCTCCTGCTCCACCTGCGCGACCTCTTCTCCGGTCGGGTGGCGCAAGACCACCCCGTCGGAAAAGCGCCGCAGGAACCACTTGGCCGCGACCGGGTAGGGGCCCTGCCGCAGCGGCATCTCCGGCTCACGCCCGAGCGCGAGCTGCAACATCACCTGGTGGTTGGACACCCCGTCGACCTGCTTGAACAACTCGGCATGCGACTGGGAATGGCGCGGGTTGACCTCGAGCAGCCTGATGGTATCGGTCACGGGATCCCAGAAGAACTCGACGTTGAAAGTGGCGTTGTCGAGCCCGACCTGCTGGATCACCCGTCGCGAGATGTCGGCCATGCGGTCGGAGACCTCGTCGGGCTGCGTGGAAGGGTACTGGTACCGCAGGAAGCTGGGGCTGCCCTCACAGGTCACCGAGTCCACGACGCCGTAGATGCGGACATCGCCCCGGAAGCTATAGCCCTCCAGTGTGACTTGCTTCCCCCTGATCCTCTCCTCGGCCAGGCAGACCTGCCCTCCGATCCGGCCGATCTCCGGTGGCAGGTCGGGGTGGGCGAGGACGTCATCGAAGGGCTTGCCGATCCGTCCGATGCCCTCGCGGATCGCAGCCAACGCCGTACGGAACTCCTCGCCGTTCTCGACACCGAACGCAAGGCCCGAGGAAAACGACTTCACCGGCTTGACCCACATGGGGTAGCTCACGCCCGCCGGCGGCTCCTCGTCGAGGTCAGGGTCGACAAGACCGAACCGCGGGTACTCGTCGATCACCTTCTGCTGCTCGAGCCGGCTCCAATACTTGTGCTCACACTTCACCGCCGCCTCGAGGGTCGCGCAACCCGGCCGCCCGAACTGCTGGTTCAGAATAGGCACCATCGAGCTGACCGGAAAGTCCCAGAACCCGATGATCGCATCCACCTGGCCGTCGAAGGACTCCAGCTGCTGCTGCGCCTTGTTCAACAGGTCGATCACCGGAATATTGTCGCCGTAGTGCAGCTCCTCGACCGACAGCAGCGGGTGGAAGCGGTACTGCTCGGAACCGGGTAGGTCCTGGAGGAGCTCACGATTGTGGGCGTCGAGTCCGAGCACGAAGATGTTCTCGTGCATCACGGTATCCTTCCTGTATCCTCCGGGGCGGCTGGAGGATGCCCGTTTGGCCCCGCCTGGTAAACCCATGTCATGCCATTGGTGGAGAGCCGCTGCGCATCGTAGGACGACTACTACCCGCTGCGCTCACGCTTCACCCAATTGCAGTGTCCGAGTGGCGTCGCAGTGTCCGGTTAGCGCCCAAAAATTGAAATGACGAGGTCTTTCTGTCGTCGGTCGCGTAGTACGCCGGGCCGCTGTCAACCTGGTCGTCGACGCAGAGCGCGAGCAGCCGGCCGTGTTCGGTGGGCCTCGTGCGGGTGCTTCACCGCTCCGACCCTACGCTCGACCTGGTGCGGGTGCTGACCAGCGCTCGCGACGCGGGGCCGCCGATACAACCGGAGACAGCCGGTGAATCACCGGCGCCGGTAGGTCGACACCATGACCGAGGCGGTGACCACCACCGGCTCGGGGAGGGCGCCGATGCGCTCCCCGAGCCTCGCCGCATCGGCGTGCCAGGCACTCGGCCCCATCCCGACCAGCGCCTCGACGTTCTGGTGGCCCAGCTCCATCGGGTACTCCAGCCGGGTGCTTCCGGACGGCATGCAGTAGGCGCCGAGCTGATCGTCCAGCCGCTGCTGCTTGCGCTCGTCGACGGTGAGCAGGTCCAGCGCGGGCACCAGCTCGGCGAGGTGGGTAGTGGTCGGGGTAACCACTACCAGCGTCCCGCCCGGGGTGAGAATCCGCCGGATCTCCGCACCGTGCCGGGGCGCGAAGACGTCCAGCACCAGCCCGGCGGCGCCGGTCCGCACCGGCAGGCGCCGCCACACGTCGCACACCAGCGCACCGATTCTCGGGTGCGCCCGTGCGGCGCGTCGCGCGGCGTGCTTGGAGGCGTCGACCGCGATGCCCGCCCGGTCTGGGACGCGGTCGAGAACAGCCGCGAGGTAGTACCCGGTTCCGGCACCCAGGTCCACGACGCAGCCGGGCGGTGCACCGCCCGAGGCGGCCTGCACCTGACCCGCGATCGGTGCATAGTACCCGGCCCCGAGGAAGGTCGCCCGCGCCGCCACCATCGCCGCGGTGTCGCCGCTCGACGCGGCGTCCCCGGCCAGCAGGCTCACGTACCCTTGTCGCGCGACGTCGAACGCATGCCGGGCCGCGCAGCGCACGACCGCACCATCGAGGGTGAGGTCACCGTGACAGTGCGGACATTCCAGGAACCCGAGCATGTCGCCGAGCACGTCCGACCCTTCCCGAGGCACTCGTCAAGAATGGTCGAGGCGGCGCGGTAGCGGGCCCGTTGCTCAGAATTCGCGCCGAAGGCCGGCCACGAGATCGACCGGACGCAGCATGATCGGGAACGGTAGCTGCGCCACCCACTCCTGCTCCCCGGCCGCCCGGCCAACCTCCGTGTAGCGGCCTTCGATCAGATCCATCGCGACGAGTGAGGGGGTGTCCGGATCAGGATCCACCAGCCAGTAGGAGGTGACCCCGGCCTCCTCGTAGGCCGACAGCTTGGACAGCCGGTCGATCCGACGGGTGCTGAGCGAGAGCACCTCGACAGCGAGTACCGGCGAGGCCCTGAGGAACTTCCCTCCCTCGACAGCGAGCAGCTGATCTCGTCGTGCGACCAGCACGTCAGGCTGCAGCGCGGTCTTGCTGCCACGCCGCCACTCGAACGGCGCGATCACGACGTGCAACTCGGGCGGGCACACCGGGTACAGCAAGCGGTAAAGCGCGCCGGCAACCTCCTGGTGCCACACCCCAGGGGCGGGGCTCACCAGCAGCACCCCGTCCAGCAGCTCGTAGCGGTGCCCGTCGTCGGGCATCCGCTCGAGGTCGTCGACGGTGAACTCCTCGCCCCACCCCGGCCATGCCGTCGGTGCTCCCACGACCCCATGATGCCCCCTCGCGACTGTCATGCCCAGCAGCATCCCGCCGGAGTACGACAGAATCCGCACGATGGACTTCGAGGTGTGGGCGCCGGAGCGGCAGCGGGTGCGGGTGGTGGTCAACGGCGCTGCCGGCGTCGAGATGCAGCGCGGGCTGGCCGGCTGGTGGCGCGGCGTTGTCGACGGCGCCGGCCCCGGCAGTGATTACGCGTTCCTGGTCGACGGCGAGGACACCGCGTTGCCCGACCCTCGGTCGTCGTGGCAGCCGAACGGCGTGCACGCCCCGTCCCGGGTCTACGACCACAGCGCCTTCGACTGGACCGACGGATACTGGACCGGTCGCCCGTTGGCGGGCAGCGTGCTCTACGAACTGCACATCGGGACATTCACCCCCGGCGGCACCTTCGACTCCGCGATCGAGCGGCTCGGCCATCTCGTCGACCTCGGCGTCGACCTGGTCGAGGTGATGCCGGTCAACGCGGTCGACGGGCCGGGCAACTGGGGCTACGACGGGGTCGGCTGGTACGCGGTCACCGAGAACTACGGCGGCCCGGACGGCTTCAAGCGGTTCGTCGACGCCTGCCACGCCCGCGGGCTGGGCGTCGTGCTCGATGTCGTGTACAACCACCTCGGTCCCTCCGGCGCCTACCTGGACCGGTTCGGGCCCTACTTCGCCGGGTGCAACATCTGGGGGCCGTCGCTCAATCTGGACGGGCCGGGGTCCGACGAGGTGCGCCGCTACGTCATCGGCAACGTGCTGGGCTGGTTGCGTGACTACCACCTCGACGGGGTGCGGCTCGACGCCGTGCACGCCCTCGTCGACCACCGCGCCACCCACCTGCTCGAGGACATGGCGCGGGAGGTCGACGCCCTGGCCGCCCACCTGCGTCGCCCGCTGTGCCTGATCGCCGAGTCCGACCGCAACGATCCCATGATCATCACCCCGCGCGACCGGGGCGGCTACGGGCTGGCCGCGCAGTGGGACGACGACATCCATCACTGCCTGCACGCCACCCTCACCGGCGAGCGGCAGGGCTACTATGCCGACTTCGGCTCGCTGCCCGATCTGGCCCGCACGCTGCGCGGCGCGTTCTTCCACGACGGGCGCTGGTCGTCGTTCCGGGGCCGCACCCACGGCCGGCCGGTGGACACCGAGCACCTGCCCGGCTGGAAGTTCCTGGCCTACCTGCAGAACCACGACCAGGTCGGCAACCGCGCCGCCGGAGACCGGATCTCGGCCGCCCTCTCCCCCGGGCTGCTGGCCTGCGGTGCTGCACTGGTGCTGTGCTCGCCCTACACACCGATGATCTTCATGGGTGAGGAGTGGGGCGCGTCGACGCCGTTCCAGTTCTTCTCGCACATGCCGGATGCGCAGCTTCGTGACGTCGTCCGTCGGGGGCGCTACGACGAGTTCACCGAGCACGGCTGGTCCGATGTGGAGGTTCCCGACCCCAACGACGAGAAGACCTTCCTTCGCTCGAAGCTCGACTGGTCCGAAGTGGACGCCGAGCCCCACGCCGCGTTGCTGCGCACCTACCGCGAGCTGATCGCGCTGCGCCGGACCCGCCCGGAGCTGTCCGATCCGCGGTTGGACCAGCTGATCGTCGACGTCGACGAGCGCGCCCGCACCATCGTGCTGCACCGGGGCGCGCTCCGGGTGGTGGTCAATCTCAGCGCGCACCCCGTTACCGTCCTGCTCGACGCCACGCCGGCCGGCATTCTCCTTACCTCCGGTACGGCCACAATGGGCCCGGAGGCACTGATGCTCGACGCCGAGTCATTCACCGTAACGGAGCTCTACGAGGGTTGACGACTCAACGCAGAACGTACTTGAGGCGTTCCGCGGTAACGCATGCCCGCCCGAGACCCGCGCGGACATCGGGGCCATGGATACTGCATTTGACACCGTACAGCTGCAGCACGTTCACGGCCCCGACGACGACCACGTAGACCATGGCGTCATGGGCGGCCCCGATGTAGAGTAAAACGCCGACACTCCACTGGCTCACAGCGTAGAATATATTTCCCGGTATCCAGGACGAATACATGCTGATGCCGGAAACGTACTCGGGCACCGTCGACAACCCGGCCTCCCGTGCTCTGGTCATCACCGCTCTACCTAACGACGACGCCAACCAGTTGGATACGGTCACGAGCGTCATTCCGAGCGCCGCGCACAGCAGCCACCACTTGGGTTGGATGAGTATCGGAGGTAGTATCATCAAGAGCGGAGCGAATGTCCAGACCCGCATTCCGATTTCCATGCCCAGCGCATGTCTCGTGAGACGACCGGCCCGCCAGCCGACCACCATGGGAGTGATATCGGCGAACAGGCTCTGGTAGTATTTCACCCCGACCAGGGTGAAGCTGAGCCCCAACAGTCCGAGTGCCAGCGGCGTTACGCCTGGAGGGATCTCGTAGTCCGTGGCCCTGAGCTGGTCAAGTAGGGGGAGCTCGTCCGGAGACGCGTTGAATACCTTCTGCAGGAACACGATGATCTGATTGTCCCAGTCCCAGCCGGTGTTTCGCAGCGTCCACATGATGATGACGGTCGAAGTGACCGTCCATGTCACGGCGGACAATACCGACCAGAACAGGAGCCACCGCACCCGCATGTTGCGGTCGGGGTCACGGTAGAGATTCTGTTTGCGGCGTACCTGCCAGAGGCGCAGTCTACGGCTGAGGGCACCGGCCAAGGGCTGCCGTAGGTCGGCGAAATCCGACCACCAGTGCTTCCCGTGCGCTGCGATCTTCTCCGACTGGGCGGCTTTCACGGCCTCAATCTCCTCAGCCATGTGGTCCCAGAGTCGGACGTACAGCGAACCCGACTCTGCGCCCTTCGGACCGAAGATCAACAGCCTCCGTTCGGGCTCACGGTCGAGGAGGTCTTCAATGAACCGCGCGACGAGCGGGGCCTCGGCGTAGAATATGTCGGGTACTCTTCCGCGTGGATCGGGGTGTCCGCAGCCCAGGCGGACCAGGATCTGGCCTACCGAGTAGAGATCACCCTTCGACGGACCGTCCGTACCTGCATCGAGCGCGGGGTTCAACCCTGCAGTTGCCGCTTGTTTCCCGATCGAACGGACCTCGGGCGGGACATAGGCCGAGTCGGCGCCGTCCCTTCCAGGCATGTTGTGCAAGTATAAGTAATTCACGCCGAGGTCGATCAGGCGCAATGTCTCCCGGCCATCATCGGTCGCGGTGACCATGATGTTAGCGGGCGTGAGGTCAGAATGCTGGATGTCGACCTTCTCGAGATCGGCGAGTGCCAGAAAAAGTTCCTTGCCGAACTTTTCGATCAGGTCGATCCGAAGCCGAGATCTCCCGGAGTCGGAGGCATTCGAGCCGAGAAGCGCCTCGAAACGGCCCGACGAAAGTCGACCGGATCTCGTGTCCAGCAACTCGCCGAGGGTCTTACCGGGCACGAAGTCCATGAGGATCCAGCGATCGGAACTCGCCCAGATCCGGACTAGGTGTTCCAGTTCACGGTCACCCGGGTCGTAGGTCCTCGCGTAATCGCGAGTAGCCCGGCCGATCTTCGGAATCCGGAGAAACGGGTAGATGATGCACTTCAGTGCGAACGTCTTCACTTCTCCGTGCGCCCGCTGCCCGATCTGCCCCTTCAGGATGAACGACGTCGTTCCGTGTCGATGGAACTCCAATGTGCCGAAGTCGATGCTCTCCCATTCCCCGACCGTGAGGTCGTCCGGTATGGCCGAGCACGGTGCATAGAGTTCACGAAGCGCGTCCTGAACCGCACCGTCGCGGACCAACTGCTGGCACGTATGTACGCAGCTCGCGTGATCGACGGCGCTCGGCGACTGGTCCTCCGTGCCCGGGCCGGGCGAACGGTGAAGCTCGGAGTGCCGAAGCGAGATCATCGTGAGCATGAGGGCGCCCACAAACCCGAAGAGCCGTTCGTTCCGCTGTTGCCCGTCGCCCCGATCCTTGAATCGCAGGCACCACTGCTCCAGCCCCGAGATGGAGGCATCCCAGGACATCTCGAACTGGCTGACGAGCGTATCACCGTCCAGCGGAAGGCCCAGCAGAACCTCGCGCCAGTCGTCCTTTGACCATGATCCGAGCGTGTCGAGAACGTCGTCACGTCCACTGTACCGGAGTCGCCCGATCGTATCGAGCAGCTCTCTCACAGTCGCCGTCACCCGTCTTCGTTCCCTTTAACAGGCGTGAGTCGTAGAATGGTACGGACACCACCGGTCTGCAGCTCGGCCGGGTCCTCCCTTTCGATCGCGCAGGTCATCAGGTCGTACGCTTGGCGCGCCGCGACGATGAGGCGACCGAAATCCATCTCAAAGGGTCTGACCTCGTTCATCCACGACAGCGGAGCAATATCCAACACGTACGGCGGTTCGCTCGGCGAACGGCTCCACGTGGCCAGCGCTGCACGGTCCCTCCGGTACTGCTGTCCGGCTCGAGTGTGCTCCCTGCTCAGTCCCGGCCTTATTCGTCCGAGCTCCCAGTTCATGACCAACCTTCTCAGCGCGAGCGCGGAGCTGAGCGGGCCGAGTGGTCGCGTGCTCAACGACAGCACGTGCGTGCAGCCATCCTCGAGCGCGAACCGGTGCGGGTGGGTAGTGAGGATAGTACCGTCGATCGCCCGCTGGCCGCGAAATAACGTTGTCCCGCGGATCGCGATCGGGAGCCAGGCACTCGCGCGCAGTGCGTCATTCAAGTCCTCTTTCGACTCGAACTCCGATACTGTCAGCGTGCGAAGTTCGTCGACCAGCGTGATGGCGATGTGCAATGGCACATCGGAGTGGAGAACAGTATTGTAGTCGAGCGGCTCAAGCTGCGCCAGTACGGTCTCGAACGTATATTTGAGGTCGATGATGTTGCCTTTGAAATAGCGTCGCAGATCGATGAAACGCGAAGTAGTGAGGTAGTCCCAGTAGATCCGGAGCCGACGCCAGCCGTCGCCGCTGAGGAAGTACGCGCCGTTCATCGCGCCAGACGACGAGGCGTAGATCGCGTCGAACGCGTGGCTGAGCCCGAGGTCATCGAGCGCCGTGAGCATAGCCGCGGACACCACACCCCGCATGCCGCCGCCCTGGACTGTCAGGCCGATCCTATGCGGATCGCCGCGGTCGCCAGGGCGGTCCTGCCGCAATCTACGTGCGCGCAGGGCCTCCAGGACCGGATGATCGGGGGACCAGTACTGCTCACCCATGGCATTTTCCTCGTATCCCTGGTCTGGGCGTCGCCCGCCGATGGAAGCAATCGAGTTGGCGGCCGACGCGGCCGATGACCAGATCACTTGCCAGGGCCGGGGAACCTGGCGTCCGGCGACATAGTGGAATTGCTTCACCGCTCGCACCTCCTTCCTGCGCGACAGCATTCACGGGTGAACTGTGGGATCGCTTCCACAGGCCGTCGCGCTCGAACGTGACCGCAACGTAGCAGGGAGAAACTGTGCACGTAAGATTACATCCAGATCGCGACACCGAGCAGGTACTGCGACGGGGACGGCGTCGGCGCGCCGTCGACCGGATCTCGGACGGCCTCCCCAGAGCTGCCGGACCCGTCCACAGGTGCCAACCTGGACGGTATGACGGACACCGCGCCCCGTATCGCCGTGACCGGGCTCGCCACGATGGGCCGGAACCTGGCCCGCAATCTCGCCCGGCACGGCAACCCCGTCGCGGTGCACAACCGCACCGCGAGCCGCACCCGCGCCCTGATCGACGAGTTCGGCGGCGAGGGCAGCTTCGTCGCGACCGAGACGCTGCCCGAGCTGGTCGGTGCGCTGCAACGGCCCCGGCAGGTGATCGTGATGGTGCAGGCCGGGGCGAGCACCGACGCCGTCATCGACGAGCTCGCGGGGCTGCTCGACCGCGGCGACGTCATCATCGACGGCGGCAACGCCCACTTCGCCGACACCCGCAGGCGCGACGCGGCGCTGTGCGAGCGCGGGCTGCACTTCCTCGGTACCGGGATCTCCGGCGGCGAGGAGGGGGCGCTGCTCGGCCCGAGCATCATGCCCGGCGGCTCGCAGCAAGCCTACGCCGAACTCGGCCCGGTGCTGGAATCGATCGCCGCACAGGTCGACGGTGAACCGTGCTGCACCCACATCGGACCCGACGGCTCCGGGCACTTCGTCAAGATGGTGCACAACGGCATCGAGTACGCCGACATGCAGTTCCTTGCCGAAGCATACGACCTGCTGCGCCACGGCGCCGGGATGCCGGCGGACGGGATCGCGGAGGTGTTCCGGCGCTGGAGCGCAGGCCCGCTGGCGGGCTACCTGGTGGAGATCACCGCCGAGGTGCTGTCCCAGGTGGACGCCGAGACCGGCGCCTCCTTCGTCGACGTCGTCGCCGATGCCGCCGAGCAGAAGGGAACCGGCCGCTGGACCGTCCAGCAGGCGCTGGAGCTCGGCACCCCGGTCAGCGCGATCGCCGAGGCCGTCTTCGCCCGGTCGTTGTCCGGCGGCGTCGAGGCCCGGGCCGCGGCCCGTGACCTGCCGGGCCCGACGGCACCGCCCTCGCTGGGAGAAGGCATCGTCGACGACCTCGAACAGGCCCTGCTGGCGGCAAAGACCGTCGCCTACTCGCAGGGCTTCGCGATGATCCGGGCGGCGAGCGCGGAGTACGGGTGGGGCATCCGCCCCGCTCCGATCGCGGCGATCTGGCGCGGCGGCTGCATCATCCGCGCCGCGCTGCTGGACCGCATCCGCGCGGCCTACACCGACGATCCGTCGCTGGTGTCGCTGCTCGGGCACACCGAGTTCAGCGACGCGCTGGCCACGGCACAGGGGCCGTGGCGGCGGGTGGTGGCCCGGGCGGCCGAGGCCGGGGTGCCCGCGCCGGGGTTGTCCTCGTCGCTGGCGCATTACGACGGGCTGCGTGCGCAGCGGCTGCCCGCGGCACTCGTGCAGGGGCTGCGTGACTACTTTGGCGCGCACACCTACCGCCGGACCGACCGCGAGGGGACCTTCCACACCCGCTGGGGCACCGACCGGCGTGAGACCTCGGTGTGAACGGCGCTACCGGAACAGCTTGCGCAGCAGCAGGAGCGCGAACAGCACGCCGACACCGATCAGCGGGACGCGCACCTGCGGGTTGGCGAGGGTGGTCTGCAGGGTCTCCTTGCCCGACTCCACCATCCGCTTGGGATTGGCGCGGGTGCCGAGCTCATCCAGGGTGGCGGCCAGCGCGTCGCGGGCCTTCTCGATCTCATGTTCGATGGTGTCGGGGTCGCGGGACACGGATCCTCCTCACGCAGGGCTGAGTGCGGGCATACCGTAGACGAACAGGTGCTCGGCGTCGCGACCAGGCACCCCGGTAGCGTCCGCCAGGTGACCGAAACCGCGCGCCTGTCCCCCGGCGATCCCGCGCCGGACTTCACCCTTCCCGGCGCCGACGGCACGCTGGTCTCGCTCGCCGGCTTCCGGGGCCGTTCGCTCGTCGTCTACTGCTACCCCGCGGCCGGCACCCCCGGCTGCACCAAGCAGGCATGCGACTTCCGGGACAACCTCGCCGAGCTCGACGGCGCCGGCTTCGCCGTCGTCGGGATCTCGCCCGACAAGCCCGAGAAGCTCGCGCGCTTCCGCGACGCCGAGGGACTGACGTTCCCGCTGCTGTCCGACACCGACCGCTCGGTGCTTACCGCGTACGGCGCGTACGGCGAGAAGCAGATGTACGGCAAGACGGTGACCGGGGTGATCCGCTCGACGTTCGTGATCGACGCCGAGGGCCGCATCGAGCGCGCGATGTACAACGTCCGCGCCACCGGCCACGTCGCCAAGCTCCGCAAGGACCTCGACGTGTAGCCATGTGTAGCCCTCCCCCGTGCGCAGCGGCGCCCGGCACGAGTGGCCGCGTCGGCACTCGTATGCTCGACGGCACG
Organism: Pseudonocardiaceae bacterium; assembly: GCA_050700385.1. Lineage (GTDB taxonomy): Bacteria > Actinomycetota > Actinomycetes > Mycobacteriales > Pseudonocardiaceae > WHSY01. The sequence continues at coordinate 19,738 of JBOHGT010000372.1, forward strand.
CCGGCGTAGCCCAACGGCAGAGGCACGGGCTTTAGGTGCCCGCCAGTGTGGGTTCGAATCCCACCGCCGGCACCATAGCTCTCCTACTCGAACACGCACCGACCAACGAACGAGTGAGCAGCACAGCAGCAGTCAGACCAGTGGCGGCACCGGCGCCACGTCGACCACTTGCCGCCGTTCCCGCCCGGATTCGGCGCCCCCGGTCAGCGACTTCTCGCACCCCGAGCAGTGCTCCGGTTCGATCACCACCACCCGATCCGGATCCTCGACCAGGCTCCGCGACGACGAGGACGCACCCGGCTGCTTGCCCGGTTTGCGCCCCGAGCGGGTCCGCGAGGACCGCTTCCTTGCCGGTTTCTTCTCCCACGGCTCATCTGACGAGGGCGGACGCGAGGAGTTCGACGAATCCTCCGACAGCCGCCGGGTCAACTCCGCGATCTGGTCCGCCTGCTCGGCCACGACCCGCTCCAGCTCAGCGTTGCGCTCCGACAGCTCATCGACCAGCGCGACCAGCTGCTCATACGTCGGGGCCTCGGGCTCGCCGACACCCTGCCTGAACTCCCGCCACGATCAAGGCGACACGCCGAGCAGCACCACCCCAGCCTCAACAACCACACCTGCACCAGCTGGTGCGATGAAGGAGCGGGGCCTGCGCTCCTCGTGGGTCCCCGGGGCACTGTCGGGGTGCTCACCCATCAACGACAAGGGAGGCCCCTGTGAGTGACGAGTATGCGGGACGTCGGATCGTCGGGCTCGATGTGCACCGGCGGCGGTCGGTGCTGGTGTGGATGACCGGGGCCGGCGAGAGGTTGGAGACCGTGCGGATCAGCAACGACCCGGAGTATCTGCGGCGGGTGATGGCCCGGGCCGGGGAGTCCCCGGAGGTGGTGCTCGAGGCGACGTATGGGTGGTACTGGGCGGCGGATGCGCTGGCCGAGTTCGGCGCGTCGGTGCATCTGCCCACCCGCTGGGGGTCACGGGGTTCGCCTACCGGCGGGTCAAAAACGACGAGCGCGACGCCGCGGATCTGGCTGATCTGCTGCGGATGGGTCGGCTACCCCAGGCCTGGATCGCCCCACCGGCGTGCCGGCAGCTGCGGGAGCTGGTGGGTCACCGGGCCAGGCTGGTCGGGCTGCGGTCGAACCTGAGATGCCAGGTCCAGGCGGTGCTGGCCGGCGCCGGGGTGCAAGTCGCGATCAGTGACCTGTTCGGGCCCGGCGGCCGGCAGGTGCTGTCGCGGGTCGCGCTGCCCTCGGCGATGCGGGCGACGGTGAACTCGGCGCTGCGGCTGATCGACGCGGTCGACTCCGGGAATCGACACCTTCGCCCACCTCGTGAGTGCGCGGCTGCGCGCCGATCCCGGCTATGTCGCGGTGCAGACCATCCCGGGCGTCGGGCCGATCCTGGCCGCGGTGTTCGTCGCCGAGATCGGCGACATCAACCGGTTCCCGGGGCCCGCGCAGCTGACCAGCTGGGCCGGGCTGACCCCGCGTCACCGCGAGTCCGACACCACCGTCCACCGCGGCCGGATCACCAAGCAGGGCTCCAAGCCGGTGCGGTGGGCCGCCCTCGAGGCCGTGCAGCGAGTCGGCGCCCACACCCGCATCGGCGCCTACCGCGACACGGTGGCCCAACGCCGGGGACGCAACCAGGGCAAGGTCGCCGCCGCCCGCGAACTCCTCGAGTGCGTCTACTACGGGCTGCGTGACCACCACATCCGCCGGCCGGCGACATGACCTCAAACCGCCGCCCTCCGCCGGTCCGGGCGCGGGTCGAAGCTATTCTGACCCCCACCCTCGGCGCCACCGGGCACTGTTTCGGCCGTCCATGCTGCCCCCCGTTACCTTCTTGATCAGCCCCGGTGAGGGGTTGCAGGCCACCGTCCCCGGCATGACTGAGTCCCCCTGTCGTTGATGATCTGGGGGGTGTTGTCACCGGGGCCGGAGGGCGCCAACGACCG
>JBOHGT010000373.1:0-9160 GCA_050700385.1 Pseudonocardiaceae bacterium
GCGTCCGCGATCGGCAGCCCGGTCTCCTCAGCGATCCACCCCCACTGCCCGGCCGGGCCGGCCGCCGCTCGGCATGAGCGGGAACCGGCTGGTGATGGGGCATGAGCGGGTCCGGAACGCCGGGAACAGGTGGGGTCATACGCGGGAGCGTACGTGGGTCGGGCGCCGCGAGGAGGGAGAACTGCTGCGAGAGTCGGACGCGGGTGCCTGGTCGGCGAGTACCGCGGTCATCGGCCGAGCGGGGATCTGACCCTGGCCGCCCGAGTGCCGGTCGGCAGCGATGAGTTCCGGGGCTTCACCCAGTCGTCATGGGAGGTGCGCCCAAACCGCCGCCGCCGGTGCCGAGGGTGTCGGAGATCGTCGAGCTCCTGCCGGTGGCCGCTTGCGTGCCGCACATCGATGAAGAGGAAAGGGGAGACCATGAGCATCGCGTTCCCAGGGGAGTCAGCGCAGTACCGGGCGGCTCGCGATCGGCTGCTCGAGCGGGAGATCGAGTTGCGCCGCACCATGGAGGCGGTGGCTGCCGCCAGGCGCGGCCTACCGCCCGGTGGGGTCATCCCGGAGGACTACGTCTTCCAGGGGGCAGGATCGGACGGCGCCCAGATCGACGTCAAGCTGTCGGAGCTGTTCGCGCCGGGCAAGGACTCGCTCGCGATCTACAGCTTCATGTTCCCGCGCGCGCCCGATGAGGATGCGCCGTGCCCGTCGTGCACGTCGTTCCTCGATGCCTTCGACGGCGCCGTCGAGCACATCGCTCAGCGGGTCAACGTCGTCGTGGTCGCGAAGGCGCCGCTGCCGCGCATCCTCGCGCACGCCGAGCAGCGGGTCTGGCATCGGCTGCGGCTGCTGTCCTCGGCCGCCAACACCTACAACCGCGACTACCTCGCCGAGACGGCGGAGGGATCCCAGCTGCCGATGCTGAACGTGTTCCGACGCGACGGCGAAATGATCCGCCACTTCTGGGGTTCGGAGCTGCTCTACGCGCCGACCGAGCCCGGGCACGACCCCCGCCACAGCGACACCATCGACCCGCTCTGGAACCTGTTCGACTTCACGCCCGAGGGACGCGGAACCGACTGGTACCCGCAGCTGAGCTACTCATGACAGCCAACCCGCTGGACAGCGACGAGAGGTACGCCCATGTCCATCAAGAGCGTCATGGCCGTCGTCACGGTCGCGGACTTCGATGACGGGCTCGCGTGGTACGAGCGATTCTTCGGTCGCCCTGCTGACCAGCGCCCGATGGATGGCCTGGCTGAATGGCACCTCACCGAGACCGCAGCCGTGCAGCTGGTCTCCGACTCCGACCGCGGTGGCTCCGCGCTGCTGACCCTCGGGGTGGAGGATCTGGACGGGATCACCACCGAGCTCGCCGAACGCGGTCTCACCGTCGGTGAGGTCATCGACGGAGTCATCGCGCGCATCGCGTCCATCACCGATCCCGAAGGCAACACGATCACCCTCGCGCAGCTCTACGACACCGAGGCCTGAGGCTCGGCGAGTTGACGTTCCTGGCCGCGACCTATGGTCGGGCATGGACCTCCTCGCCGGCCAGCAGCTCCATCAGCAGGCCGTCGTGCCAGCCGTCTCCGTCGACGTCGCGCTCGTAGCGCCGCATGATGCCCACGGGCCTGAAACCGACCTTCTCGTACGCCCGGATGGCCGCCGCGTTCGCCGCCGCGGGGTCGATCGTGATGCGGTGGTGGCCACGGTCGTCGATCAGATGGCGCACGACGCGTCGCACGGCCTCGGTGCCCAGGCCGCGGCCGTGCCGGGCGGGATCCAGGAAGATGTCGATCCCCGCATGGCGATACTTGGGCTCGAGTTCCTCGGAGAACTGGATCAGGCCCGCGACCGCACCGTCGACCTCGATCGTGAGGCGGGTTGCCTCGGGCTCGTCGGTCCACGGAAAGCCCTCGTCCGGGATGTCCCACCAGCGGACGACCTCAGGGGTCTCGTGGATGCGGCGCAGCTCGGTTTCGTCACCCGTGGCGAGCGGGCGGAGGATCATCCGCGCTCGCACGCCGGGCACCTCCATGCGCGCCGACTCGGCGGCCGTGCGGTCGTCGTCTGGCATGGCCGCTGTAGGGTCAACTGGCGGCACGCTCGTCCACGATTCGGCGGGCGATCTCCTCGACCTCGGCGACGGTCAGTACCGGCGCGTTCGGGCCGTGCACGGCATGGGTGAGGATGCGGCGCACCAGCGCCGAGGTGGGGATGTGCTCGGCGGCGGCGCTGGCCTCGACGGTCGCGGCCAGTGAGGCGGGCACGCGCACCGACAGCACGGCTTGCTCGGTTTCCAACGCTTCGGCCTCCGCTGCGGCGGCTTCTTCCTCGGCGTAGTCGGCGCGGATGACCTTGCGGCGGGCGCGGGGGTCGGGAACGGTCATGGCTGCTCCAAGTAGCTGCGAAGATCAGCGCCGCGGGTCTCCATGCGGTCCCACCACAACCCTCCACTACAACTACATTGTCTTACAGCTGCCTACGGACCGCGACATCAGGGTGTCCGTCGTCCCTGCTGCTCAGGCCCCTCCCATGTCGCGTCAGCTTGAGAGCATGGCCTGCGGTGGACCAGCCGTGGACATGCGCAAGCTGTTGACGCTCGCGGAAGCGCCACACCAGCCGGCGGCACCAGACAGCGACGTTTGACGAGCAGGCTGGCGCACACTGCTGACAATGGGCTCGCCGATCTCCTCGCCCGCGCGGCTGACCGTACTCGCTACCCCTCCGTCACGATCCGCCGGATCAGCGCGACCGCGTCGTCACCGAGCGCGGCCGCCTCGCGCAGCCGCTCGAACGCCCGTACGTAGACGTCGAGCTCGTCCGGATCGTCGAGGCGCTGCTCCCCGGTCAGCGTCTCGATCAGAACGTGATCGTCATGCAGGAGGAAGCTGCACAGCGGCAGGATCGGCATCGACGGGAAGGGCACCACGCCCAGCTCCACGGTAGACAGGCCGGCCACCGAGATGAGCCTGTCCAGCTGTCCGATCAGCGTCTCCGCCGCGCCGGGAGCGCTGCGTAGCGCGGCCTGCCCGACGATGACCTGGATGAGCCGGCCCGGTTGGTAGAGGATCTCCTGCCGCCGGATCCGCTCGGTGACCAGGGCCTCGATCTCGGTTTCTCCGAGGTGCAGCAGGCTCGGTCTGCTGGGGCGCGTGAGCAGTTCCCGGGCGTAGGCGGCGGTCTGCACGATGCCGGGGATCATCGCGGGCTGCCACTCGGCGACGCGCGTGCTCTGCGCCTCCATGGCCGCCAGGTGCTCCTGGGCACCTGCGAGACCCCCTTGCCTGGTGGCGTCCCGGTTGGTGGTGTACTCGACGCGGGCCGCGGCCAGCAGCTCGAGCAGCTCCGTCCGGACGTCGTCGCTGGCCTGCGTGGCTTCCACCCAGGCATGGATGTCGGCCTCGGTGGGGAACTGCGCGCCGGTCTCCAGCTTCGACACCCGCGACTGCTGCCAGCCGAGATGACCGGCGAACTGCTGCCCGGAGCGGAAGACCGCGGCCCGGACCGACCGGAGCCTGGCGGCCAGCCGCGCCCGCCGGGGGTTCAGGCTGGTCAAACCGAGGCCCTCCTCGCCCGTGTCAGGACATTCGGGGCATCGCCTCCGCGGGCACGAGCCGGGCCAGCTGCGGGCGCGCGGTGATGTAGTCGGCCCACGGTGTGGCGTGGTGCAGGGCGGCGTCCCGGGCGAGGCAGGCAGCCACGATCCGGGCCGGGTCGGTGACCGGCTCGACACCCAGCCACGCGCCCTCGGGATCGTAGTGCATGTCGAACAGCGCGCTGGAGTCGAAGAACCAGAAGTCCCGATGCGGCAGGTCCGCCGGCCACGGCCCGCCCTCGGTGACCGGGATGATCCGGACGTCCTCCCCGGCCGCGACGTGCGGCGGGTAGCTCCAGGCCAGTTCGAACCTCATGTAGTCCGAGATCGGTTCGGTGACCACGTGGACCCGCTGCATGACGCAACCCTCACGGGAGCGGTCGCGCACCAACTCCACCCACTCCCGCTCTCCCGGAGTGATCGGGCGCTGACGGCCGGCGAGGAATGCTTCCAGTTGGGGGGCCTCGCTGGGGCTGCGGTAGCTCTGCAGCGTTTCCAGCCGGAAGATGCTGTAGCGCGAGTCGCAGAAACAGTCGTCGAACTCGGACGCGTCGGGCGCCAACAACCGGGGGGCCATCAGCGTGCCAGGTAGCGGCGCACCGCCTCGATGACCACCTCGGGCTTGATGCGCACCGCGCCCTCGCCGGGTAGCACGTTCTCCAGGTTGGCGCGGGTGTCGGCATCGATGTCGTCGCCCTGCAGCGTGAACCAGCCGCCCTCGTCGAGGTACATGGCGTGGCAAGCCCTCTCGCCGCTCTCCTCGTCCTTCGCCAGCCGTTCCAGTCGCATGATCGCCTCCTCTCATGCGGAACATAGTGACACCAGCATGGACTTCATCATCGCATCTGTCTAGTTATGCGGATACTAGTGTTGCAATGAGGTGATCCGACGGATAACCTTGCGGAGCGGGCGCTGAGCGGCGGGCAGAGCCCACGGGCGGCGGTGCTGTCGCCCCGACGATGGGCGGCCGGCCTGCACCGACGACCGACCAGGAGCTAACGAGACAGGAGAGACTGATGACGACAGCCTTCGATGACCCGCTGGCCCCGGCCGGTGCGCGGTTCCCGCTCGGACGGCCTGACACTGCCGCGCCCTCGTGGGACGAGCCGTCGCCGGACGGCGTCCGCCCGTGGGGTCTGTTGCGGATGGGGCCGGTGATGACGCCGTCGCGGCAGTGGCTGACGTGGGACTACGACCACCAGCGGCAGTTGGCCACCGGGCGTGATGGTGTCGCGTTGCTCGATGTCGCGTCCGGGCCGCCGACCGCGCCGACCACCCAGTCGGTGGATGGAGAGGATCCGCCGTCCTCGGAGGACTGGAACAACGACTACGCGCCGGACGAGTCGGTTGCCCCGTGACGGTGTTGATCCTGGCTACCGAGCGGGACATCAGCGCCGACCGGATGGTGCGCGCGCTGGCGGAGCGTGAGGTGCCGGTGTTCCGGGCCGATATGGGGTGGTTTCCCCGGCAGCTCACGCTCGATGCCGAGCTTCGGGATGGTCAGTGGGTCGGCCGGCTGGCCACGCCGTACCACGAGGTGGCGCTGGAGGGGCTGCGCTCCATCTGGTACCGCAGCCCCTCGGCATTCCAGTTCCCTGCGGCGATGAGCGACACCGAACGGCAACACGCGCAGCACGAGGCCAAACTCGGTGTCGGGGGTGTGCTGGCATCCCTGCCCGTGCGGTGGGTCAACCACCCCGGGCGGCACGCCGACGCCACCAAGCCTCGCCAGCTGGCCATGGCTGCCCAAGCCGGTCTGAGCGTGCTGCCGACCCTGGTCACCAACGATGCTGCGGCGGTGCGCCGCTTCGCCGGCCGGTCCGGGCGAGACGGTGTGGTGACCAAGATGTTCGGCGCGCCCGCGATCTCCGAGCAGGGTGGGCGTCGGGTCGCGCTGACCCAGCGGCTGGCCGCGTCCGACCTCGGCGACCTGCGAGGTATCGAGGTGACCGCGCACCAATTCCAGCGGTGGGCTTCAAAGCGGGAGGAATGCCGGGTGATCGTGATCGGCCAGCACATGTTCGCAGTGGCGATCCGCGCCGGTAGCGATGCCGCGCTCGTCGATTGGCGAGCCGACTACAACGCACTCAGCTACGAACGGATCGACCCGCCGGGCGAGGTGCGGCGCGGTATCCGCGCCGTGATGAGTGACCTCGGTCTCGCCTATGGCGCCTTCGACTTCGTGATCACCCCCGAGTGGAAGTGGGTGTTCCTGGAAGTCAACCCCGGAGGTCAGTTCGGCTTCGTGGAAGACAACGCCGGGCTGCCGTTGACCGCCGCCCTGGCCGATCTCCTTGCGCAGGGAACGTCATGAGCGACTGGACCGACAGCATCGAGTGGAACAGTAGGGCCGCCGCGCTCGCCGACGAGCTGGTCGGTGCGGGCAAGCTGCGCTCACCGGAGTGGATCGCCGCCGTCCGCGCGATCCCCCGACACGCGCTCGTGCCGATCTTCTACGAGCAGGACTCCGGCACCGGTGACTGGCGCGCCCGGGATGCGACCGACCCGCAGTGGCACGAGCGGGTCTACTCGAACCGGGGCCTGTTCACCAAGATCGGCCAGGGCAGCGGTTCGTGGGGCACCGCGGTCGTCGGCCTGTCGTCGACCAGCACCCCGGGCCTGATGACCCGCATGCTGGAAGCGCTGGACATCTGCGACGGGCACGACGTCCTAGAGATCGGTACCGGCACCGGCTACAACGCTGCCCTGCTGAGCCACCGGCTCGGCGAGCAGCACGTGTTCTCCGTCGACATCGACCACGACCTGATCGACCTCGCCCGCGGCAGGCTAGCTGCTCTCGGCTACCGCCCCACCCTGATCGCCACCGACGGGGCACGGGGACTGCCCGAGCACGGCCCCTACGACCGCCTCATCGCCACCTGCTCGGTGCCCGCCATCCCGTGGGCGTGGCTGGAACAGACCCGCATCGGTGGGCTGATCCTCGCCGACCTCAAGCTGTCGGTCCACGCCGGCAACCTGGTCCTGCTGCGGCGCCACGCCGACCGCGCCGAGGGGCGCTTCGATCGCACTTGGGCCGGGTTCATGGCACTGCGCCCCCGGAACACCGGCCCCGACACACCCGCCTACCCGGGCGAGCGTGTGAGTCGCGATCGGGACCAGGCAGTGCAACGCATCAGCGATCTCGACCAGCTCCGGCCGTGGGAGAACCTCGTCGCGTGGTTTCTCGCCCAGCTGTCGGTGCCCACGGAGCTCGGCTACGGCCACGCCCTCGACGAAGACACCGGCCGCCCGGCGGATGTCTTCCTCACCGGCTCAGACGGCTCGTGGTGCGAAGTCAGCCAGCATACCGACAACGGCGCCAGGCGGGTGTGGGAAGCCGGACCCACGTCGCTGTGGCGCGCGGTCGAGGACGCCTACCAGATGTGGCGCGAACTCGGCCAGCCAGGATGGGACCGATTCGGGCTCACCGTCACCACCGAGCACCAGTGGATCTGGCTCGACTCCCCCGGCAGCGACCACACCTGGCCCCTGAGACAGGTTCCGCCGTACAGTTGACGGACCGTCGCGGCAACACGTGCCTGTGGTCAAGGTAGGTCGAGAGTCGCCGCGGAGAGACGCTATCCGTGTCCGGGCAGGGCCGCGCATAGTGCGACCGGGTCGACGATCAGGTCTTGGTGGATGTCGTCCTCATCCGTGCGCTCGTGTTTGGGTATTGCGCGGACGATCGCGTAACTCCAGTCGCCGAGCGCGGCCGGAGCTGCTGAGGCTGGTCGACCGCATGGCGGACACTGCGTGAGCCCGCAGCCGGGGCACCGATGCACCTCATAGCATCCCGGCGAGATGACGACGCCCGCGAACGCAGGAGATATCGAGCTCGATGGACGCTCCCGCACCTGATCCGGCACCGAAGCCTGCACCAGCCGCTGAGTCCGGGGTCGGCGTCGGGAAGGAGACGCGCAAGCTGTTGACGCTCGCGGAAGCGCTGCGCCAGCGCGGTCAGAGTCTGCTGGCCCGCCCTGACGCTCTCCGTACCCAGGCTCAGCAGCAGCTCGACACGATGCGAAACGCACAGGCCGCCGCGCAGGTCTCGGCGATGCCTCTCGACCGTGTTCGTGAGGTGACACGTGGCAGGCTGCGTCTCAACCCGCTCGAGCAGGCCGGCTACCGCACCGTCGCAGACGTCCTGACCGCATCGCAGGCCCGATTGGAGCAGGTCCCCGGAGTCGGGCCGCAGACCGCGTCCCAAGTGATCGCTGCGGCGCGGCAACTTGCCGTAGCAGCCGCACACAACACCACCGTACGGCTCGATCCGGACCAGCCCGGCGAGGCGGAGACCGGCTTGCTCGCCCTGCTGTCCGCCGTGATGCGGGCCGAGGAGATCGCCGCTGCGCTGCGGGCGCGTGTCGAGCGAACCGACGTCGAGGTTCGGCGACTCCTCCCCGAGGCGAGGCCCGCTGCGAGCCGGCTGCGCATGGCGTTCGCCCGCAAGCGCACCCGGGGCGCCGCGCTCGACGCCGTGCGCCAGGTCCAGCAGTTTCTCACCCACCCCGACGTCGCGGGCTTCGCCACCGAGATCCAGCAGCGTACGGCGGAGCTGGACACATGGCGGCCGGAGCCGCGGCAGCTCTGGCGTGATTACCAGAGCCGTGCGGCGGCTTACCACGCGCTGCTGTCGGGTCTCGGGGATCGGGAGCGCGACGTCGATGCGCACCACGGCTTCGTGCCCAAGGACCTCGCTCGGCAGGTGACCGATCACGCGCTCGACGGTAGGTACCTGCGCGTCTCGCTGCGTGGCTACCAGGCGTTCCACAGTGCACTGATTGCCTGGCGCCTGCACGGTCCCGGGCGGGATGCTGCTCTCCGCGTATGGACCCACGAGGGTGGCATCGGCGTCACGACCTTCGAGATGTTGCGTGACGTCGGCCTGCCCGACACGGTCGGGGTGCACATGCTCGTCGTCGACGAGGCGCACTATGCCAAGAATCCCGCAGCGCAGCGCTCCAGGGCGGTAGCGCGGACCGCCGAGCGGGCCCGCCGTGTGCTCTTCATGACCGGCACGCCGATGGAAAACCGCGTCGAGGAGTTCCGGACACTCGTCTCCTACTTGCGCCCCGGGCTGGCCGCGCAGATCCGGGCCACGGACGCCGTTTCGGGAGCCAAGGCGTTCCGCAAGGCCGTCGCACCGGTATACCTGCGCCGCAACGCCGAGGACGTGCTCTCCGAGCTGCCCGAGCGCCTGGAGATGGACGACTGGGTCGAGTTCGGGCTGGACGACTTCCGCGCCTACCGGGACGCCGTCGCGTCGGGCAACTTCATGGCCATGCGCCGGGCTGCCTTCGCACCCGGCTCCGCAGCGCGTACGGCGAAGCTCGTCCGGCTCCTCGATATCGTCGACGAGTCCGCGGCCAACGGCTGGAAGGTGGTCGTCTTCTCCTTCTTCCGCGACGTGCTGAGCACGGTGCATGCCGCCGTCGGCGATGCCGCATACGGCCCGCTCACCGGGAGCATTCCCCCAACGGCCAGGCAGGGGCTGATCGACGAGTTCACCCGGGCGAGCGGCCACGCCGTCCTGGTCAGCCAGATCGATGCGGGCGGCGTCGG
>JBOHGT010000374.1:0-2683 GCA_050700385.1 Pseudonocardiaceae bacterium
GCCCCGGTGTCGCCGCAGCCCGAGCTGCGCCCGGCCGGTGACGACGCCCCGATGCCGGCGCCCCCCGCGGTCGCCGCCCTGCTGGACCCGCTGGCCGTCCCGGGTGGCCTCGGTGAGCTCTCCGGCCAGGTCGTGGACCCGGCGACCGGCACCGTGCTCTGGGAACGCGCGCCGGCATCCGCACTCGTCCCGGGCTCCACCGCCAAGCTGCTCACCGCCGCCGCGGCGCTGCTCGCGCTGGACCACCAGGCGACCCTGACCACCACCGTCGTGGCCGGCAGCGAGCCGGGCACCGTGGTGCTGGTCGGTGGTGGTGATCCCACGCTCTCGGCGCTGCCGCCCGGCGCGGAGTCGGTGTACCCGGGTGCGGCTCGCCTCGACGACCTCGTCGCCCAGGTGCGGGCCTCCGGTGTGCCGGTGACCAGGATCGTGGTGGACCTTGACCGCTACGCCGGCGACGTGCTCGCCCCCGGCTGGTTACCCGCTGACGTTCCCGGCGGCTTCGTCGCCCCGATCGTCCCTGTGATGCTCGACGGCGGCCGGGTCGATCCGGCCGATGCGGCCTCGCCCCGCTCGGGGACACCCGCGCAGGCCGCCGCGTCGGAGCTGGCGCGCCGGCTGGGCGCCGATCTGGCCGCGACCGGGGTCGGCACCGCCCCGCCGGGCGGCCGGGTGCTGGCGACGGTGCACTCGCCCCCCGTGGAGGACCTGGTCAGCACGGTACTGAGCACGTCGGACAACGTGCTGGCCGAGGTGCTGGCCCGCGAGGTCGCGCTGGCCACCGCGGCGCAGCCGTCGTTCGACGGTGCTGCGGACGCGGTAGTGCAGGTACTGGCCCGCCACGGGTTCGACACCGCAGCGACCCTGCTCGTCGACGGTAGCGGGCTGTCCACACAAGACCGGGTGCCCGCCGAGCTGCTGGTCGACCTGCTCGCCGCCGCGGCCGCGCCCGACGAGAACTCCGCGCGCACCGTCGCGCTGCGCCCGCTGCTGGTCGGGCTGCCGGTCGCGGGAGGCAGCGGCACGCTGGCCGACCGGTACGGCGACGGCGGCGCGGCCGCGGGCCGGGGATGGGTCCGCGCGAAGACCGGCACGCTGACCGGGGTGAACAGCCTGGCCGGCACGGTGCTCGACGTCGATGGCCGGCTGCTGGTGTTCGCGGCGCTGTCCAACGGCCCGGACCCGGCGGCGGCGCGCCCCCGGCTGGACGAGCTCGCAGCTGCGCTGCGCTCCTGCGGCTGCCGGTAGCGTGGCCGCCGCGTACCGTCGAGAAACATGGGACAGCCTGCTCGCCTCGTCGACGACCCGGTCGACGACGAACCGCTGATCGACTGGGACGTCGCCGTGGCCACCGCCCGGCGCCTGGTGCCCGCCGGACCGTCGGTCCCGCGGGAGGAGGCCGAGTCGACCGTCCACCGGCTGCGGGAGCACGCGGTCACCGCCGAGGGTCACGTGCGCAGTCTCACCGGGTTGGACGATGGCCACCCGCCGCGTCCCGCCGACGTGGTCGACCGGCCCGGCTGGATCGGGGCGGCCGCCGACGGGCTGCGGGCGATGATCCCTGCCCGGATGCCGGTCCGGTCCGGCCCACGGGCAGCCCGCCGGATCGCCGCCCGCACCGCAGGCGCGCAGACCGGGGTCGCGCTGGCTTTCCTCGGTTCCCGGGTGCTCGGTCAGTACGACCCGTTCGGTGGTCCGGAGGCCGCTCCGGGCCGGCTGCTGCTCGTCGCCCCGAACATCGTGGCGGTCCAGCGTGCCCTGGATGTGCCCGCCGAGGACTTCCGGATGTGGGTCTGCCTGCACGAGGTCACCCACCGGCTGCAGTTCAACGCAGTGCCGTGGCTGCGCGAGCACTTCGCCGGCGAGGTCCGCGCGTTCCTCGCCGGTGCCGGGGATCCCGATACGCTCGTCGGGATGCTCGGGCGGCTACCCGAGGCGCTACGCGCCGCCCGCCGTGACCGCGTGCGCGACAGCATCGGCCTGCTCGCCCTGCTGCAGGCCCCCGAGCAGCAGGCCGCGCTCGACCGGCTGCTCGCGCTGGCCACCCTGCTCGAGGGGCACGCCGACCACGTCATGGACGCCGTCGGCCCGCCGGTCGTGCCCTCGGTCGAGCGGATCCGCCGCAGGTTCACCGCGCGCCGCCAGGGGGGTGGACTGGCCGAGCGGCTGCTGCGCGCGTTGCTGGGTATGGACGCCAAGCTGCGGCAGTACGCCGAGGGCGCGGCGTTCACCCGCCACGTCGTGGACGCGGTGGGCATGGACGGGTTCAACGCGGTGTGGACCTCCCCGCAGACCCTGCCCAGCCGGGCCGAGATCGTCGACCCGGCGGCCTGGTTGCGGCGCGTGCCCTGATGGCGGGGCCGGACCCGGCGGTGTCGCAGGTGCGTACCGCCGTGCGCCGGTTCCTGGCCGCGCACGCCGGTGGCCCGGCAGTGGCCGTCGCCTGCTCCGGTGGTGCCGACTCGCTCGCGCTCGCCGCTGCGACGATCCACTGTGGATCGCGGGTCGGGCTGGCCGTGCACGGCCTGGTGGTGGACCATGGGTTGCAGCCCTGCTCCGGGCGGGTGGCCGCGGATGCCGCAGCCACCATGCAGCAGCTGGGCTGCACCACGGTGTCCGTCCTCCCGACCACGGTGAACGGGAAGGGTGGTCCCGAAGCGGCCGCGCGGCGGGCCCGCTACGC
>JBOHGT010000375.1:0-6534 GCA_050700385.1 Pseudonocardiaceae bacterium
TTCGCCGGCTGCACCCTGGTCAACGCCCACACTGCCGCCGCCGTCGTGGCCGCCGTCTCGCTGCTGATCGTCGCAGCCTGGATCCGGCGCCACCCCGGAGGTCGAACCGGCCTGTAGCCGGGAGCACCTGATGGGCACCGGATCCGTGGCGTGGCTGGTCCTGGGCGGCCCCAGCACCTGCTGGCAGCATGTCCGGTCGGTCATGCAAGTCTACGCCGGGCGACCGACGTCCAGGCGGACGGCTCCCATGCCTCGGTCCGCAGCACCTCCACCGACAGCGGTTTCCGAGTCAGCCAGGCCGGCCCCCGCCGGCTGTGGACCGCGTCGAGGAGGCGGTCGCGTTCTGGCAGAGCGCCGGGAGGCCCAACTACGACCGGTTCGGCATCACCGCCACTGCCACCGAGCAGTACGTCTGGTACGAACACCCCGGCAGCGAGCACCACTGGTCGCTACCCACCGGCCCGCGTACGGTCGAACCAGTCGGCTAGCGTGCCCAGCCACAGGCCCCTTACCCCGGTTGCGGAGATCGTGGACGGGCTGGCCGGGTGGTCGCGCACCGTGGTGGTCGCCGAGGATCTCGGGCGAGCGGGTGCGCCGCTACGATGGTGGCGATGTTCGCGACCCGCACCTGGCGGGCAGGACCGCTGGATCCCCGGTCTCGTCCGCGGCTGGTGAGTGGTGATACGAGTGATGGCGAAGTCATAACTACCGCTGGGTGGCGTCGATGAGGTTGCGGGCTCCCTTGCGGAGCAGGGCGGCGGCGACGGAGACGCCGAGAGCGGCAGGATCCTCGGTGGTGCCCCATTCGTGGGCGTCGTGCCACTGGGTGCCGTCGCGGCTGAAGACCATCGCTCGCAGTGAGAGCGCACCGTGGGCTTCGGTGCTGGCGTAGCCGGCGATCGGGCTGTTGCAGTGGCCCTGCAGGGTGTGCAGCATGGTGCGTTCGGCGGTGGCGTGGCGGGTGGCGTCGGCGTCGGCCAGCTGGGCTGCCAGCGCTCGTAGGTCGGTGTCGGTGGTGCGGCATTGCAGGGCGATGATGCCGGCGCCGATGGGCGGGCACATGACGTCGAGTGGAAGGACCTGGGTGACGCGGTCGGTGAGGCCGAGTCGGTGCAGTCCGGACATGGCCAAAACGATGGTGTCGAAGTGGCCCTCGTCGAGGCGGGCGAGGCGGGTGTTGGCGTTGCCGCGTAGCGGGGCGATGGCGAGCTGGGGGAAGCGCAGCCGTAGTTGCGCGGCGCGGCGGACACTGCTGGTGCCGACGACGGCGCCCTCGGGAAGGTCGGCGAGGTTGGTGCCGGTGGCAGTGATGGCGGCGTCGTGGATGTCCTCGCGGGGCAGGTAGGCGGCGAGGGCGGTCCCGGCGGGGGGCGGCACGTCGCCGGGAATGTCTTTCAGGCAGTGCACGGCGAGGTCGATCTCGTCGTCGAGCAGGGCGCGGTCGATCTCGCGGATGAAGGCGCCCTTGCCTCCGAGTACCGATAGGTCGCCCATCCACATGTCGCCGCTAGTGGTGATCTTGACGAGTTCGATGTCCAGATGCGGGGCGTGCGCGTGGAGGCCGGCTGTGACCTGCTCGGCTTGGTGCACGGCCATCGGGCTGGAGCGGGTGCCGATTCTGATCATACGCGGCATGGGTGAACCTTACGGGTCAGGTGCGGGCGGCCAGGACCAGGCCGCTGGACCAGGCGAGCAGGGTTACCTGCAGATTGGTGTGGTCGTGGATCTCGGTGAGGAAGGACTCGACTCTGGGCTGATGGTCCTCGGGCCAGGTGAGTTGCGGGAGCAGGTCGTCGGCCACATAGAGGCCGCCGTGGTTGAGGTGGTTGAGCAGGGCGGATCGTGCGTGGAACTTGCCTGGGCGACAGTCGACGAAGACGAGGTCGATCCCAGGTCCGAGGTAGCCGGCGATCCAGGCGTCGGCGTCGCAGGTGACGACATCAACCCGCTCGTCGTCGCCGAACTCCTGGGCAGCGAGGCGGGCGAGTTCGGGTTCGCGCTCCACGGTGACCAGGCGGGCGTCGGGGCTCATGCCGGCCAGCAGCCATGCGGCTCCCACGCCGGTGCCGGTACCGAGTTCGAGGATGCGCCCGGTGGGCTTGCTGGCCGCGAGGGTGCGCAGCAGGCTTCCGGTGCGGTTGTCGCAGGCCATGGGAAAGCTGATCGCTTCCGACAGCGCGTGCAGGCGGCAGACGGTAGCCGGCAGGTGTGCCGGTTCGTCGTTCACGCTGGTCCTCCGGCGGCGTGCAGTGCGGTGGCGAGGCGGAGCGCGCCGTAGGTCATGACGAGGTCTGCCCCGGCGCGTTTGAGAGCGCAGGCGTATTCCAGGTACAGCGCGTCGGGGCTGTCCTGGAGGAGTTCATCTTCCCCGGAGACGGAGAACGCGGTGATCGGTACTCGGGTCTCGCTGCGCAGCCGGGTCAGCACTTCGACGGCCATCATGGCGGGTTGCACCAGCAGTGAGTCGGCGCCTTCGTCCAGCCAGCGGTGAGCCAGGTCGACCGCTTGCCCGGCATGGCAGGCGTCAAGCTGGAAGCCGCGCCGGTTCCCACGCCTGGGGTCGGTGTTCATGGCCTGTTTGTATGTCGCGAACAGCGCCGAGTCGAGGATCACTGAGGGGGTGATGCCGACGTCGGGGAAACCAGCGTTGTCAAGCGCGGCGCGGATCGCGCTCACCGAGCCCTCGAGGACCGCCGCGGGTCCGATGATGTCAGCTCCCGCTTGGGCGTGCAGCTGCGCCATCTGGCTCATGAGGGTGTAGGTGGCGTCGCGGTCTGTCCGATCGTGGTCGTCGAGCAGCACGCATTCGCCGTGGTCGGTCCAGGCGCAGCCGCACACCTCGGTGGTGATCACCATGTCGGGCAAGGTCGAGCGAACGATGTCGATGCCTGTGATGAGCAGGTTGTCGGTTCGCAGCGCGGTGCTGGCGTCGGCGCTCTTGTTCTCGACGTAGCAGAACAGCTTGATCGCCCGCACGCCAGCGTCGTTTAGCTGCCGAGCGTGCTCGGCGAGCCGGTTCACCCGCACGGAGCCCGGAAGGTGGGCGTGTTCGTGTGCTGGTCGGCGGGCGGGCTGCACGAGGACTGGGGCGACGAGATCGGCGGGGGTGAGCAATTCCCGAGCCAGCATGTCGCGCACCCGAGCACGAGCGCGAAGCGGGTTGATCCCGGTGACCTCGCGCTGATCCCGCCGTGGTGGGGACGGGTTGGGCAAGCTAGTGGCACTCATCGGCTCAGCGACTCCCCACACTGCTGCTGCTCTCGAATCACCAGTCTTGCGGGCACGGGGCTCACCGCGCACCGCCCGTACCGGGATAAGTGACATCCCACCCCTTTGGCCGCGCTGAACTGCGGTGGAGCACTCTCGGACATCCAGTACTGACCCACCACGTGCGCAGGCACGGTACCCGGATCCCAGCCGCGGCGGGTCAGGCGGTCAGAGCACGAGTGGCCGTGTCGATGCGAAAGTCGTTGATCCGTGCGTGCAACTCGCGGGCCGCGTTGCTGCCTCGCCACGCCGGAGCAGTGAGCAGCCGTTGCGCGCGTTCCAGGCGCTGCAAGAAGGTGTCCAGGCGCTGCTCTGCAGGCAGGGTGAGTACGTAGCTGAGGTGACCAGCGGCACGGTCGAGATCGCCGGCGCCGATACTGGCAGTTGTTGCGTTGACCTGGGCGAACGTGACCGAGTTGTAGGGTCGCTCTGCGGCCGGGGTCTGCTCGGTGGCGGCGATGGCCGTATCGGCAGCCTGCAGTGCACCGTTCCAGTCGCGTAGGGCGATATGGGCGGCGGCAGCGAAGCAGTGCCGGCCGATCTCGCTGCAGCCGAACAGGCCACCTGCCTCGGCAGTGCCGGCCTTGTCCCGCTCGTTGTCCGCACGGCGCAGCGCCTCCACAGCGCGGTCGGTGTCGCCGAGACGGGCGCGTGCTCGGGCCTCGGTGCTGGCCAGCAAAACAGCGTTGCCGCCGGAGGCGTAGCGTAGGCCGTCGTGGCCGAAGTCTGCTGAGTCCTCGAACCGGCCAGCCCAATACGCAGTCTTGGCCTGGGTAATTCGTACAATTGCCCGAACAGCGTGCTGGTCGGACTGTTCGGCAAACACCCATGCCGCGTCGGCTTGGGCAAGCGCTGCGGAGTGCTGCGCGAAGTCACCGGACATCCAGGCCAGCAGCGCGCAGATCTTTCCGGCGGCCGCATAGAGTTCGCGGGTTTGGTTGGGGTGCTGGCGGCCTTCCAACAGGTCGAGGACTCGGTTGCGCAGGGCGACCGTGCGCCGGACCAGCGGTAGCGGTGCAGCGCGCTCGTAGAGCCGGGCGATCTCCTCGGTGCTGCGGTGCAACACGCTCAGGCTGGTCTCGCCGATGTTCGTGGCCTCGGCCAGGGCGGCGGCCTCCAGGGACTGATCGGCGACTTCCATCACGTACTCCTCGGCGGTGCTGAACTCGGTGTCGGGCTCCAGGATCGCCGCGCGGCGCCGCCGACGCTGGATCACAGCCGGGTCGGCGCCGTTGTCCATCACGACCACGGTCGACGGTCTCGCTGCGTTGACCTCGGGGGCGGTAACCGGGCCGAGCATGGCAGCGCGGTCGGTCGCGCTCATGCGCTCCAGGTCGGCTGCATCGATGAGGAGTCCGACCGGGGCACCATACAGTTCGGCGAAGGTCGCGAGCGCGTAGACCGAGGGCTTACGCGCGGCATCGGGCCACCGTTCGTACTCGCTGACCCGGCTGGGGCTCATCGTGTCGCGCCCGGCGTGCTCGGGACCCCGAGCCTGCACGAGTTGGTTGTAGCGCTCCGCCGCTTCCGTCTGGTTCCAACCGTGGGCCAGCCGGTAGGCCTGCCGAGGCCGATACCCGTAACGGCGGCTGAGCTCAGCGGCGATGACATCGACCGGTGCGCCCAGCGACTGCATGCGCAGCCGCACGGTCTCCACATCGGGCCGCGAACCGGTCTTGTGCTGCCTCGCCATGGCCTCCGCACCTCATTTCGCGCGTGTTCGGGATCACGGTAGCCCGGTCGCCACGCATGCGAAGTCGCCCTGGTCATTCCAAGCGCGCTGTCAGCGGGAAGTTCGACGGGGCCGACTTCCTGTTTTACCTGCTCAAGGCGCTGTCAGTCGGGGACATGAACCATCCCGCGGCGGGTGGTGCGGTCCAGGGTCCATCCGCGCGACCGTAAACCCCGACTGGAAGACAACTGGCGCCAACGAGGTCGCCACACACCTCGAGGCGGCGGCGTGACCGACACCCGGGCGGGAGCGACGGGAGGGGACAGTGAGCACGCGACGAGCAGCGCCAGCCGCCGTGACGGAGGACCGCCGGGAGCTGGGTCTGCCGGACTACCGGGATGTCCTCGCGCTGCCGCCGAGCGTGACCCCCGCCAGCGTGACCAACGCTGCCCCGGCGGTGCCCCGCTGCCGGCCCGAAGTTCCCCAGCCGTCGCGCTTCCCCCGGCAACCACTCCTCGCGCGACGACCGGCCCAGACCACGGCGGGGCCGGGCAGGACGTCCTTCCTGATGCCCCGGTCCCGCCGTGCCCGACCACTGCATGACGACACGGAGACGCAATGACACCCGATGACAGCGCACCACAGGTGACCACGGTACTATCCCGCCCGGTGGTGTTGGTCCGCTACCGGCCCGGCGTTGCCGGGGAGGCGGCGCGCACGGTGCACGTGGTGCCGCATCCCGGCCCGGTGGTCCCCGGTGCAGTGAGTGCGTTGTGCGGGGGACTGCTGACTGTGGAGCAGGTCGAGACCGTTGCCCGGGGGGAGGGGATGCCGTGCATCCTCTGCCTGCTGCTATGCAGCACCACATCACAGCCGTCGCCAGCTCTGCCGGATGAGCTGTGTCCAGAGGCCATCGGTGTGTCACCCGAGCCGGTCGCGGCGGCGGCTGGCTACCGGGCGTGGGGCTGGCCGGTGATCACCCGCCGCGATCAGGTGCTGCTGGCGCTGGACGGCCACGCGGTGGCGCTGCTCATCCCCTCCGATCTGGCCAGCCAGGTGCAGCCGATGCTGGTCGCCCGGCAGTGCCCGGCGCCGGTGCTGGCCCACCCCGACGCCTCGGGCCATCGGGTGTTCCTCGCGGGTGAGCCGTTCGGCGCGGAGCTGCCCTGGCCACCCGGGGTGCTGCCGGTCACCGGCAGCCTGCCGCTGCCGCCCACCGTGACCCCACGCGGGCCGGTGTGCTGGGTTCACCTGCCGCGGGCGCAGCCGCTGATCACCTGCCGGGAGATCGACCTGTGCGTCGCGGTGTGCACCGCCCTGCGCGCGGCGCCGGTGCCGCGACCACCCACGGTGTCGGGCCAGGACGGACCCTCGTGAGGGGCAAGCACGGCCGTGGGACGACATCGCGCCCGCACGGGGCGCTCGGGCAGAGCCACGCCGGATGCGCAACACCGGGCGCGCGACGACCACGACGGGTGTGCCATCGGCGTCATCGTCATCTCGATCGCCATGCTGGTGTTCGCCGGCTGCACCCTGGTCAACGCCCACACTGCCGCCGCCGTCGTGGCCGCCGTCTCGCTGCTGATCGTCGCAGC
>JBOHGT010000376.1:0-5062 GCA_050700385.1 Pseudonocardiaceae bacterium
TATGGCTACCGAAATCATTCACGACGTCGACGATGGGTATGGTGACCGGTATGGCAACTCGTAAGGTCACGCTCTCGATCGACCAGGCCGCGTGGGCACTGGCTCAGGCTGCGGCTGACCGGGCCGGCATGTCACCGTCTGCATGGCTGTCAGCAGCGGCCCGGCGCGAGGCGGTGCGTCTCGGCGCCGGCACCGAGTGGGGCGACCCAGCGGTGGAGGCGGAGGCCGACGCGGCGGACCTGGACGCGGCAGAGACGGACCTGCGTGCGGCGAGGTGAGCTGCGCAGCTACGTCCGCCCGTCCACACCCGATCGGCGCCGGCTGGTCGTGATCGTCTCCAGCGACGGCATCAATGACTCGGCGCGCCCGTGGCTGCTCGGCGTCGAGTTGCGGGTACGCGACCCCGGGGACCTGCTCGCGATCCCGGTCCCGGGCCACGGCTGGGCTTACGCCGGCGACCTCTCCCGCCTGTACCGCGCGTGGACCGGCGCCGTGGTCGATCAGGTGGACCCGACCACGCTCGCCCGGCTCGACGGCGCTCTCCGGGTCGCGCTCGATCTGTAGCGTCGCCCTCGACACGGGGCGCCTCGACGCACTGGCCACCGGCGTCGTGCACGTGGCCCGGCGCCGCGATGCCGCGGGTCAGCCGGCATCGGGTACCAGGCGAAGCGAGATCGAGTTTATGCAGTACCGCTGGTCGGTGGGCGTGTCGTAGCCCTCACCCTCGAAGACGTGCCCGAGATGGCTGTGACAGCTGGCGCAGAGCACCTCGACCCGGCGCATACCCAGGTTGCGGTCGTCGCGCAGCAGCACCGAATCGCCCGCCAGCGGCGTGTAGAACGACGGCCAGCCGCAGTGCGACTCGAACTTGGCGTCGCTTCGGAACAGCTCCGCACCGCAGGCCCGGCACTCGTACACGCCCCGGGTCCTGGTGTGCTCGTACTCGCCGGTGCCCGGCCGCTCCGTGCCGGCCTGGCGCAGCACGGCGTACTCCTCGGGGCCGAGCTGCTCGCGCCACTCGGCGTCGGACTTCATGACCTTGGGGGTCACTCCGGTGACGGGTTCCATGCTCCCACGCTAACCGGATGCGGCGCCGGTCACCGTCACCGCGGGGTGCCCCTGCCGGGCGCGATCAGCCGGGGATCGTTGTGATCAGGAACGTGGTGAGCACGACGCCGAGGGCGTTCCACACCACATAGGCCGCACCGAGCAGCAGCAGGCCGACCACCACCAGGGCAGCCAGACGGCGGCCGCCCCCGGCGCGGTTGGCGGACTCGGCGAAGTCGCTGATGCCGGAAAGGTAACCCTCGACCGTGTAAGCGGGCCGGGCGCGACGGGTGCGCGCCAGGTGCTCGGCGAAGGCCTGCACCTCGGGGTCGTCGCGGTCCAGCCCGACCAGCTCGTCGTCCAGCTGGCGCCGCTCGTCGGCCTCGGACCCGGGTCCGTCGCGCTGCGGGTCGCCCACCACCACGCCCCAACGGTAGCGTCCGTGGTCGTGAGCCGTGGGGAAGCGCTGGAGCTCGCGGTACCCGGACCGCGCGGCGACCGCACGGTGCGGGTGTCCAATCCGGGCAAGCTGTACTTCCCGGAGCGGGGGATCACCAAGCGTCACGTGGTGGAGTACTACCTGGCGGTGTCGGGCCCGCTGCTCGCCGTGCTGGCCGAGAGACCGACCACGCTGAAACGCTTCGTGGACGGGGTGGGAGGGGAGGCATTCTACGCCAAGCGGGTCCCCAAGGGCGCGCCGGCCTGGGTCGACTCGGTGCAGATCACGTTCCCGTCCGGCCGCACCGCATCCGAGGTCTGCCCGACCGAGCCGGCCGTGCTGGCGTGGGCGGCGAACCTGGGGACGTTCGACTTCCACCCGTGGCCGGTGCGTCGCCCGCTGGTCGACCACCCCGACGAGCTGCGCATCGACCTCGACCCGCAGCCCGGGACCGGGTTCGGTGACGCCGTCGCGGTCGCCGGCGCGCTCCGCGAGGTGCTCGCCGACGCGGGGCTGGCCGGCTACCCCAAGACCTCCGGCGGGCGCGGCATCCACGTCGCGGTGCGGATCCGTCCGCAGTGGACGTTCGTGCAGGTGCGCCGGGCGGTGATCGCGCTCGCCCGCGAGGTGCAGCGGCGGATCCCGCAGCAGGCCACCGTGTCCTGGTGGAAGGAAGAGCGCGGGCAGCGGGTGTTCCTCGACTTCAACCAGGCCGCCCGCGACCGCACCATCGCCTCGGCGTGGTCGGTGCGTGGCACGCCGCGGGCCACGGTGTCGATGCCGTTGAGCTGGGACGACCTACCGGCGGTCGATCCCGACGACTTCGACGTGCTGACCGTGCCGGCGTTGCTGGCACAGCGTGGCGACCCGCACGCCGGGCTGGACACCGAGGCCTTCGCGCTGGACACGGCACTCGAATGGGCCGCCCGCGACGAGCGCGACCACGACCTGGGCGACATGCCCTACCCACCGGAGTACCCCAAGATGCCCGGCGAGCCCTTGCGGGTCCAACCGTCCCGCGCGAGGCGATCTACCAGCGGAAACGTGTCGAGTTAGCGCCGTTGCAGGCTGTAAAGCAGAGCGCTCGCTGTCCATAGAACCGCACCTGACGGGCTACCGGGCTCGGACCAGTGTGCGCACCACGTCGCCCAGCTCGCGCACGGCCGGCACCGTCGGCCAGGTCTCCCGCAGATGAGCGTGGACCCGGCGCAGCGTGGCCGCCAGCCGCGTGGAACAGGTCGCCCGGCACACGGCAACAGCGCGCCGCGCCTCATCGACGGCCCGCTCGGGGTCGCCCGCGTCGGTGTAGGACTCGGCGGCCGCCACGGTGAAGATCGCGGCCCATTCCGAGTCACGCTCGCCATCGGGCAGTTGGCCCAGGCCGCTGGTCAGCTCGCCGGCTGCCCGCGCGGCATACCGGCTGTCGCGCACCGTGTGCCAGGTCAGCCCGCGCTGCAGCGTGAAGAACCCCGCCCCGTACCAGTACATGCCGTCGGGTGCCTCAGCCTGCCGTGCTATTGCGGTGTCGGTGAGGTCGGCAGCCTGCCCCAACGCCCGGTCCATCTCCGCGGCGTCGCCGGCCATGGCCCAGCCCCGCGCCTGCTGGTGGACGTTGTAGGCGTGCTGTGCGACGAACACCCGCCCGTCGCGGCCAGCAGCGCCAGACAGCGCGACCACCTCGTGGGCGTCGCCCCGCATCCACGCGAGATGCCCCTTGTACGACAGGGCCAGCGACGTCAGGTCCGGGTCGTCGATCTCGACGCCGATCGCCAGGGCCGCGTCGAGCTCGGCGCCCGCCCGCTCGAGGTGCCCGGTCTCGGCGAGCAGCCAGCCCAGGTACTGGTGCAACTCGCCGGTGAGCGCGCCGACCCGGTCCCGAACCGGCGGGCGGGAGTCAGTAAGGAGTTTCCTCGCGAGCGTGAGGTGATGGCGGACGGCGGGGAGCACGGCGGCCGACCCGGCGGAGTCCTCCAGCCGCCGGTTGGCGGCGAGCACGTTGGCCAGCGCGGACACCGTGGCGTCATCGACGCGGCGGGGATGCCGGGCCGCCAGGGCCAGCCGCTCCCGGTCGTCGGGGTTTACTGGCTGCAGACCGGGCGTGCGGCCGCCAGCGGTCGCCCAGGCATCCAGCAGCGACCCTCGTGCATCCAATGCGCTGTCCAGCGCCTTGACAAACGTGCGGGACGGCCAGCGGCGCCCGTGTTCGAGGTGGTGGATGTAGCCGCGGGCGATGTGCGCGGCCGCGCCGAGGTCGGCCAGGGACAGGCCGGCGCCAGCGCGCAGGGCGCGCAGCAGGTCGGCGAAACCTGCCCGCCCGTCGGTGTCCATACCCCGCTGCCCCTGTCTCCGTGCGATGTCACCGGCGAGTGCGGGTGACATCAACAGTGTTCCGTGCGCGGATGCACGCCACGAGGGTGGGTCCCATGATCCTCGATGTGCTCGCCGAGCTGGCCCTCGCCCTCGCCGTACCCGCCTACATGACCGCGCTGGCCGCGGTGGTGCTCACCTTCCAGCGCTCCGCGCCGCGTGGTTCCCGCCGCTGCCCTCACCGAGGCGCAGGCGCGCAGTGAGCGCCTCGGCGGTGCCCCGCACGATGCCCGTCACCAGCGTGACCGACGGGCGGACCCACCGGGTCGCTGATGACGCCTATACCGCCGGGCTGGTCGAGCGCACCGGCTGCTACACCGCGCTGTGCGGGCGGCGGGTGCCCTCCGCGCCGATGGTGTGCCCACCCGGCCCGGATTGTGCGGGCTGCACCGCCGCAGCGGGCGTTCCGCTACGCGGCGGGCGGCACCGGCGCGCCACCCCACGCGGTGAACCTGCTGCGGTGATAAGCCCCGGCTGGCTGTCGGTGAGCACTCCCCGCGGGCCGGTCGGCCCCGGCCGGCCCGGACGGAAACTCACCCCGCGGTCCGGCCGAGGATCCACCACGACGACGGCGACCCCGCCCCGGTGATCGGGACGGGCCGCCGTCGGGCGTCTCGGCTACCGAGCCGACGTCAGCTACCGTCTCGCCCCGGCCCGATGATCTTCGTGAGCAGCGAGGTGATCCGTGTCATACCGGTGGCCTGCATGGCGAAGCCCTCGCGCATCTCCCGGCCGAGTTCGTCGATCTTCTGGCCCTGTTCGAGTTGGGTCTCGCGCAGGGCATTCAGGACCTGGCGATGGCCCCGCATCTCGGTGCGGAACTCGGCCACGTCACGGTCGGCCAGCGCAGCGAGCGCGCGGGCGGAGGCGACATCCTCGCGCAGCCGGGCCACCTCCTGCTCGAATGATCCAGGGCCTGCGCCCGCCCACCCTCGACCATCTCGGCCTCGCTGACGTGGTGCAAGAACTCGCCGCTGGGTTCGCCGGTCCCCGGCTGACCGTACGCGTGGACAGTCCTGAGCTGACGTCGTTGCCCGCTGCCACCGAGGTCGCGACCTACCGGATCATCGCCGAGGCGCTGACAACGTCAGCCGGCACGCGGACGCGACCGAGGTGAGTGTACGACTGGCCCGGCACGAAGACGACGTGCACCTCAGCGTGATCGACAACGGGTGCGGCCTGGCCCTGGCGCAGCGCGAGGGTATAGGG
>JBOHGT010000377.1:0-3400 GCA_050700385.1 Pseudonocardiaceae bacterium
GCCGCAGCCGACCCGTCCAGCCGGAGCAGCGCGTTCGACCCGAGCCGCTGCTCGCCCTGCCCCGGGTAGTCCTCGCCGAGCAGCACGAGCACCTGGTCGGGGCCGAGGTCCGGTTCGACCAGCACCGGGATGTCCCCGCCCATCACGCCGGCGACCTGCTCACCCAGCGTGTCCTGGCCGGGACCGACCCGCACCAGGGTGAGGTCCCGCGGCTCGGTGTTGCCGACCTCGCCGATGTCGAAGCCCGCCGCGGCGAGCTGTTCTGCCAGTCCGGCGGCCAGCCCGTCGACGTCGGTTCCGTTGAGCACGCTCACGGTGACCGGTCCGATCGGCGCGGCATCGGGACCCGCCGGGCCCGCGGGCGCCGGCGGCGGTGCGCTCGAGCGGGGCGAGGGTAGCGTCGCGGAACCGTCCAGCAGGCCGGCTACGAAGTCCCTGACCTGCCGGCGATCCACGGTGACGATGCTCTGGCCGCGCTCGTTGCGGGCGTCGATGGCCTCGACCGGGATGGTGACGAACTCGACGGCGCCCGCAGCGATGCCCTGCATCTGCTGGGCGAAACCGAGCACGTTCCAGCCGTCGTCGAGCACGACCGAGCGCTTCGCGGCGTCCATCAGCGCGGACAGCCGCCCCCGATCGGTCAGCGTGCCGGTGGACAGCACCTTGTTCGCGGCCGCGGCCATGAACACCTGCTGGCGCACGATGCGGTCCAGGTCGCCGCGGGGCAGGTTCCCGCGCTGCCGGACGAAGGCCAGCGCGTCACCACCGGAGATCGTCTGCACGCCGGCGGGGAAGTCGGCGCCCGACCCGGGGTCGGTGGTGGCCGAGTTCAGGCACACCTCCACCCCGCCGATCGCCTCGGTGAGCAGGTAGAAACCGAAGAGGTTGACCTCCGCATAGTGGTCGATCTGCACGCCGGTGAGCTGTTGCACGGTCTCCACCAGCGCACGGCGCCCGGACAGGCTGGACTGCCGTTCGATCCGAGCCTCGTCGTCGACCCCGCCGTCGCGCAGCGAGCGTGCGGCCGCGGACTTCACCGATCCGTAGGCTGCGTTGATCTTGTCCTTGCGGAAGCCGGGGATCGGGACGTAGGTGTCGCGGGGTATGGAGACGGCGTGCGCGGCGGCACCGCTGTCGGGCACCCGGATCAGGATGATGGTGTCGGTGTTCAGACCGGTGGACTCCTCGGTGCGCAGCAGCTTCAGCACGTCGAGCGGGAGCGGGTTGCCCTGCGCGTCGGTGCGGGAGTCGTTGCCCACCAGCAGGATGTCGGTGGCGCCGTCACCCGCATGCGGGTCCACCCCACGAGGCGCGGGGCCGATCACGTCGGTGGTGTTGAGGCCGTCCTGCAGCGACCCGATGCCCGCCCAGCTCACGCCGGACGCGGCGAGCACCGCGACCGAGAGCAGGCCGGCCAGTGTCCGGGCCGTGCCGCGGGCGACCCGCATCGGCCACCCCGGCCGGTCCGGTGAAATGTGCCGTCCCCGTCGCCGGCGTTGCACCCGGATCTCCCTCCCTCCGCGCCGGGCCGTGGCCGGCGCGGGCCCCAGGCTAGCCGCGACGGCGTGCCAGGCGGGTGCGCAAAGCACGAAGGCGTCAGTCCACGCACGGCACCTCACCCGCCCTGATCGGGGACGCGGGCGGCGGTGGCTGCGCCGCCCGCAGTGGCGTGGCCGCGGCGGCACTGCCGTCCAGCCGGAGCAGCGGATCGCCCGCCAGGCTCTGGGTGCCGGGCCCGGTGTAGTCCTCCCCGAGGTAGACCTGCACCGTGCCTGGCGCCAGGTCGGGGTCCTCCTCCACCGGGACCCCGCCCAGTGCGTCGGCCACGGTCCCGCCTCGGTCGGCCTCGCCGCTCGCGTGGCGGATCACGGTGCCGGCGCGGGGATCGGCGTTGCCGACCATGCCCGCCCCGAAGCCCTGCGCGGTGAGCTGCTCGGAGACCCGGCCGGCGAGTCCGTTGAGCCCGGAGGCGTTGAGAACGTCGACGGTGATCGCACTGGCGCCCTGCGGTGCGGCGGCGTGCCCGGGGGCCGGCTTGTGGTCGATGACACCGGCGACGAAGAGTTGCACCGCCTCGGGGTCGACCTCGAGCACGGCATCGCCCTCGTCGCTCTCCGCGTCCCCGACAACCGGGACGGTGACGAAGGTGACGTCACCGCCGGCCACGCCCTGCATCCGCGCCGCGAAGTCGAGCACGTCGAGGTTCTCGTCGAGTACCAGAGCCTGCTGGGTGGCGCCGATCAGCTCCTGGATGCGGCCGGGGTTGGACAGCGTGCCGGCCGAGAGGATCCGGTCGGCGAGCCCGGCCAGGAAGACCTGCTGCCGGACCACCCTGTCCAGGTCCCCTCTCGGCAGCCCGTGCCGCTGGCGGACGAATGCGAGCGCGTCGGAGCCGGCGATGGTCTGCGGGCCTGCGGGGAAATCGGCGCCGGAGAAGTCGTCTTCCACCGGCGCCTTGAGGCACACCTGCACCCCCCCGACGGCCTCGGTGAGCCGTGCGAAGCCCAGCAGGTTGACCTCCGCGTAGTGGTCGACGCCGGCGCCGGTGAGACGCTCGACGGTGTTCACCAGGAACCGGCGGCCCGCAGCGATGGACTCGGCGCGTACGGTCGCGGGATCGGCACCCAGCTCGATGAGCTCGGCCTCCTTCTCGCCCTTCGCGCGGCCGTAGGCCGAGTTGAGCTTGTGCTGGCCGTACCCGTCGGGCATCTCGACGTAGAGGTCCCGGGGCAGCGAGATCGCCACCGCCCTTCGCCCGTCGTTGGGGATCCGCACCAGGATCACCGTGTCGGTGAGCTCACCCTCGTTGTCGGCGGCGCGCAACTGCGCGAGCAGGTCGGGCGGCAGCGGGTTGCCCTGCGCGTCGGTGCGGCTGTCGTTGCCGACGAGCAGGATGTCCGTGGCCCCGTCCGGGGCGTTGAACCCACCGGTGACGTCGGCGGTGGTCAGCCCTTCCTGCAGGCTCTGGAAGGTGGCCCAGCCGTAGCCGGTGACGCCCAGCACCAGCGCCGAGACCAGCGCCAGGACGAACTTGGCGTTGCGCAGTGCGCGGCGCGGGCCGCCGGGTGTGGCGGCCGGGGCCCGGCGCGGTGCGTCCGCCGGCCGTTCGTGGGCGGGTGACGGGGCGCGGTGGGCAGCTCTCCGGCCGGACGGCGGGGTGGCTGGTGAGCTGCTGCGGGGTTGCGGGGCGCTGCGGGGTTGCGGAGCCCGGCGGGGATCGGGCGGCTGGTCGGGGCCGCGAGGAGGGACCGACCCTGGCGGCGGTGGCAACGGCCCGTGGCGGGGCGGGGGACCATCGGGCCGTCTCGCCCGGGGCGGGGGCTCATCCGGCCGGCCGGTTCGGGGCGGGGGCCCCGGGGCACTGTCCGGCCGCTCGCCCCGCGGTGGCGGAGCGGGCGGG
>JBOHGT010000378.1:0-13999 GCA_050700385.1 Pseudonocardiaceae bacterium
GTCGAGCACCTCGGCGACCGCCCCGGTCGCCCGCGCGGGCGCCGGCAGCAGCACCGGCGGGGTGGCGCCGGACCCGGAGTACCAGGCGGTGGAGCGGCGCCCGACCAGCAGCACCTCGGCACCGTCGCCGACGTTGGTGGCCTCCCGCGACTGCTCGGGGAAGACCGCGCCGGGGTCGTCGCGCCCCAGCCCCTCGGCATCGGAGCGGTCCAGCACGGGGAAACGTACCGCCTCGTCGAGCCAGCGCCCGGGGTCCAGCGCGAACTCCGGGTACACCGCGAGCCGCGGTGCCAGCACCCGTCCGGCCGCCTCGGTGGCCTCCCGCAGCTCGCGCAGCACCGGCCAGGGGCGCTCCGGGTTGACGTGGTCGGCTGTGACCGGGGAGATGCCGCCCCAGTCGTCGATGCCGGCGGCGAGCACCGCGGCGGGGTCGTCGGTGAGGTTCGGCGGCGCCTGCACGTGCACCTCGGGCGGCAACAGCAGCCGTGCCAGGGCGATCGCCCGCAGGTGCTCCCCGGGTGGGCACGGCGGGTGCCCGCGCATCGCGGTGCCGGGCTTGGGCAGGAAGTTCTGCACGATCACCTCCTGCACCTGCCCGTGCCGGCGGTGCGCGTCCGCGATGGCCGTCAGCGCCTCGATCCGGTCGGCCTCGTTCTCGCCGATACCCACCAGGATCCCGGTGGTGAACGGGACGGCCAGCTCGCCCGCGGCATCCAGGGTGGCCAGCCGCCGTGCCGGGTCCTTGTCCGGCGCGCCACGGTGCGCCGCCAGGTCGCCGCGCAGCGACTCGATCATCATTCCCTGGCTCGCCGTGACCGGGCGCAGCGCGGCGAGCTCGTCGCGGTGCAGCGCGCCGGCGTTGGCGTGCGGCAGCAGGCCGGTCTCGTCGAGCACCAGCCGGCAGGCCGCCACCAGGTAGTCCACGGTGGATACGTAGCCGCGCTCGGCGAGCCACCCGCGGGCCGCCGGGTAGCGCTGCTCCGGCCGCTCACCGAGGGTGAACAGCGCCTCGTGGCAGCCCAGCTCGGCGCCGCGGCGGGCGGTCGCGATCACCTCGTCGAGCTCCAGGTAGGCCGCCGGCAGCTGCCGCGGGGCGTGGGCGAACGTGCAGTAGCCGCAGCGATCCCGGCAGAGCATCGTCAGTGGCAGGAACACCTTGGGGGAGAAGGTCACCCGCGTGCCGTGCGCGGCGTCGCGCACCGCCGACGCCCTGGCCATCAACTCGGTGGTGCCCAGACCCGCCAGCTCGGTGGCCTCGGTCATTCCGCGCCTCCCGGTGCTCGCCGACATCCGGTCTACCAGCACCGTATCCCTTCCGGCCCCCCCAATTTCCGCGTTCTGCCACCAGAACACTGCTGTAGCCGCACGAGTAGCCGCGTTCTGCCACCAGAACGCGGGAGGGTTCAGATGCTGACGCCGTTCTCGCGCAGCCAGGACAGCGGGTTGACCTTTTCCTCGCCGCCGAGCCAGATCTCGAAGTGCAGGTGCGGGCCGGTGGACTGGCCGCGGTTCCCCATCGTCGCGATCTGCTCGCCGGCGGCGACCTGCTGGCCCTGGGAGACCAGCGACTCGTTGATGTGGCCGTACACCGAGATGGTGCCGTCGCCGTGCTGTACCTGTACCCACATGCCGAACCCGCTGGCCGGGCCGGACTCGACCACCACGCCATCGGTGGTCGCATAGATCGGGGTACCGATGTCGTTGGCGATGTCGATGCCGTTGTGCGAGGTGCCCCAGCGGGCGCCGAAGCCGGAGGTCAGAGAGCCGACGGCCGGCATCACGACCTGGCCCGGGGCGACCGGCAGCCGCAAGGCGCCCTCCTCGGCGGCCTTCTTGGCGGCTTCGTGCTGGGCGGCCTCGGCCGCCTCGGCCGCCTGCTCGGCGGCCTCGCGCTCCGCGGCGGCGTGTTCCTCGGCGATGCGCTGGCCCTTGGCCAGGCTCGAGACGTCGGTGGCGAGGCTGTCCTGCTGGACCGGCAGTACCTCGGGCAGCGGGAGCTCGCCCGCTGCCGGGGCGTTGCCGCCGACACCGGTGAACGCTGCGGAGGCACCGTCGCCGAACGCCAGCGGGGTGGTCGCGTCGGTGCGCTCCGCGGTCGTCTCGAGACCCTGGCCGGCGGCGGTGACGGCCCCCACCGCGACGGCGGCCATCACGACCCTGCCTCGCGCGCCCGGTGTGGGGTGGGGGATCCGGTGGGCACCCCGGACACGGCTGGGAGCGTGCTCGACCGCCGCGCCGGGGGTGATTCTGTGTCTACGGCCGCTGGGGGAGCGGTGACGAGCCAAGACTGCCCTTCCTTCGGGGAAGGTCCGGTGGTCGACCCGGGCGGGGTCCCGGGGGAGCTGTTTCGGGGGCCAACTCCTGCGCGTTACCGGACCGTGACAAGGACGGGGAGAAGCTATCCACCGACGATGGAGGAAGCAAGAATCGTGACCGCAGACAAACGGGCGAGCCGTCGAGCGGTGCAGATTCAGCGACGAACGGTGTAGCCAGTTCAGCGCGACTGGTCACTCCAGGTGGGAGCGAGGTCACCCACCGCACCCGTTGACACCGTACGACGGTATCGTCACGTGCGGTACCCGGGAATTCGCCCGATCGACGTGTGAAGCCTTTCGCTGCCGGGCCGGCGGGGCGACCATGTGTACATGGTCACTCGGCGCTGCGTGATGGTGTCGCTCGCACTGCTCCCGGCCGGCTGCTCCTGCACGCCACCCGCGGCTGCGCCCTCGCCCCCACCCTCGCCGTCGCCGGTTCCGGTGGCACCGGCCCCGCCGCCGGGCTCCCCGTTCACCGGCATGCCCTTCGACCCGGCCGCGCCGGTGCTCGCCGTCAAGATCGACAACGATGTCCGGGCACGTCCGCAGGCCGGCCTGACCCAGGCCGACCTGGTCTACGTCGAGCCCGTCGAGGGCGGGATCAGCCGGTTGCTCGCAGTGTTCCAGTCTCGGGTGCCGCCCGAGGTCGGGCCGGTGCGCAGCGTCCGGGAGACCGACCTGCAGACGCTGGCCAACTTCGGTGCGCCAGCGCTGGCGTTCTCGGGGGAGGCTTCCGCGCTGCGGCCGCTGGTCGCGCAGGCGCCGGTGGTCGACGTGTCCGCCACCGCCCGTCCCGCGGCGTACCACCGTGACTACGGGCGGCGGAGGCCGCACAATCTCTACGCCACCACGGCACCGCTGTTACCCGGGGCCGGGCCGCCGAGAGACATCGGGTTCCGCTTCGGCGCCGTGCCCAGCGGCGGGCGCCCGCTGCCGGTGACCTCGGTGCGCTACAGCCGCACCGAGATCGGCGTGGAGTGGGCTCCGGTCGAGAAGCGGTGGGTGTTCACCGCGGACGGCGCCCCGCTCACCGCTGCGGAGGGCGGCCGCCCTGGCGCGCCCACCGTGGTGCTGCAGCAGGTGGCGGTACGCCAGACCGCGATCCGCGACGCCAGCGGTACGCCGTCGCCGTTCGCCGAGACGGTGGGGCAGGGCGCGGCGGTGGTGCTGCGCGACGGGCTAGCATTCGACGCCCGGTGGTCGCGGCCTGCCCCACCGGACCCGACCACCTTCACCGGGGTGGACGGTGCGCCGCTGCCGTTCGCCTTCGGCCCGGTGTGGATCGTGCTCGTCGGTGGCTGACTCCGAACGGTGCCGCCGGATACCGAAGGGGGGTATAGTGTCAGTAGCTGGCACCGAGCGTGGAGGGCGGCAGCGATGGCGAGCTACACCGAGGACCGCGAGGTTTACCTCAAGCGGTTGCGCAGGATCGAGGGACAGGTCCGCGGGCTGCAGCGGATGATCGAGCAGGATCAGTACTGCATCGATGTGCTGACCCAGGTCTCGGCCGCGACCAAGGCGCTGCAATCCTTCGCGCTGGCACTGCTCGAGGAGCACATGGCCAGTTGCGTGGTCGACGCGGCCGCCCAGGGCGGCCCCGAGGCAGGCGTGAAGGTCAAGGAGGCCTCCGACGCCATCGCGCGCCTAGTCCGCTCCTGAGCACCACCCTGACGAGCGTGAGAAGGACGCAGGACTCGGCCGTGGACACCCGTGCGAAGATCGTCGCCTCCATCGTAACGCTGATCGTGCTGTTCCTGATCGTGCTGGCGGCGGGCCAGCTCGCCGGGCCGCACGGCGGGCACGCGCCCCACGAGGTGCACCACTCCGGGCACTGAAGCGACTGCTCCGGGCTCACGAGGAGGAGTAGATGAGCACCGTCACCGATCCCGCACCGCTCGGCCAGCAGGTGGAGCTGTCGATCGGTGGCATGACCTGCGCCTCCTGCGCTGCCCGGATCGAGAAGAAACTCAATCGGCTCGACGGGGTGCGCGCGAGCGT
Source organism: Pseudonocardiaceae bacterium (assembly GCA_050700385.1). Lineage (GTDB taxonomy): Bacteria > Actinomycetota > Actinomycetes > Mycobacteriales > Pseudonocardiaceae > WHSY01. The sequence goes on from JBOHGT010000378.1 coordinate 4,314, forward strand.
CAACTACGCCACCGAGAAGGCCCGGGTCAGCTACGCCGACGGCGTCACCCCCCGGGAGCTGGTGGCTGCCGTGGTGCAGACGGGCTACACCGCAGAACTGCCCACACCGCCGGCCGAGACGCCCGCCGAGGAGGTCGACGAGACCCGCCCGTTGCGTACCCGGCTGCTGGTGTCGGTCGCGCTGTCGGTGCCGGTGATCGCGATGGCGATGATCCCCCCGCTGCAGGTCACGAACTGGCAGTGGTTCTCGCTGGTGCTGGCCACCCCGGTCGCGGTATGGGGCGCGTTGCCGTTCCACCGGGCGACCTGGGCCAACCTGCGGCACGGCTCCGCCACCATGGACACGCTCATCTCGATGGGCGTGCTGGCCGCGTTCGGCTGGTCGCTTTACGCGCTGTTCCTCGGCACCGCCGGGATGTCCGGCATGACCCACGAGTTCAGCTCGACCGTCGCCCGGACGGCCGGTGACTCGCAGATCTACCTCGAGGTCGCCGCGGGGGTCACCACCTTCCTGCTCGCCGGGCGATACTTCGAGGCCGGCTCCAAGCGGCGTGCCGGGGCGGCGCTGCGGGCGCTGCTCGAGCTCGGCGCGCGGGACGTGGCGGTGCTTCGTGACGGCGCCGAGGTGCGCATCCCGGTCGAGGAGCTCGCCGCCGGCGACGAGTTCGTGGTGCGCCCGGGGGAGAAGGTCGCCACCGACGGCGAGGTCGTCGAGGGCTCCTCGGCGGTCGACGAGAGCATGCTCACCGGGGAGGCCATGCCGGTCGAGGTATCGTCGGGGTCGGTCGTCACAGGTGGCACCGTGAACTCCGGCGGCCGGTTGACGGTGCGCGCCACCCGCGTCGGCTCCCACACCCGGCTCGCGCAGCTGGCCAGGCTCGTCGAGGACGCGCAGAGCGGCAAGGCCGAGGTGCAGCGGCTGGCCGATCGGATCTCTGCGGTGTTCGTCCCGATCGTCATCGCCCTCGCGGTGGCGACCCTCGGGTTCTGGCTGGGCACCGGCGGGCCCGTGGCGCTCGCGTTCACCGCCGCCGTCGCCGTGCTCATCATCGCCTGCCCGTGCGCCCTGGGCCTGGCGACACCGACCGCGCTGCTGGTCGGGACCGGCCGCGGCGCGCAGCTGGGTATCCTGATCAAGGGTCCGGAGGTGCTCGAGTCCACCCGGCGGGTGGACACCGTGTTGCTGGACAAGACCGGCACCGTCACGACCGGCACCATGGCGCTGGTCGACGTGCTGCCCGCGCCGGGCGAGGATGTCCGCGACGTGCTGCGGCTGGCCGGCTCCGTCGAGGACGCCTCCGAGCACCCCATCGGCCGGGCGATCGTCGACGGAGCCCGCGAGAAGCTCGGCGCGCTGCCGCCGGTGGCGGGTTTCTCCGCAACCCAGGGTCTGGGCGTGCAGGGGGAGGTCGACGGGCGCGCGGTGCTCGTCGGGCGCCCTGCCTGGCTCGCCGAGCAATGGTCCGTGCCGTTACCACCGGCGCTGGGCGACGCGTCGCTGCGGGCCGGGCACACCGTGGTCGCCGTGGCCTGGGACGGTGAGGTGCGCGGGCTGCTCGCCGTCGCCGACACCGTCAAGTCCACCAGCGCGGAGGCGGTGGCGTCGCTGCGCGAACTCGGGCTGCGCCCGATCCTGCTCACCGGGGACAACGAGACCGTGGCCAGGGCCGTGGCGGCCGAGGTGGGGATCGAATCGGTGATCTCCGGGGTACTGCCCGAGGGCAAGGTCGACGAGGTGCGCCGGCTGCAGCAGGACGGCCGGGTGGTCGCGATGGTCGGTGACGGGGTCAACGACGCCGCGGCGCTGGCGCAGGCCGACCTGGGTCTCGCGATGGGCACCGGCACCGACGTGACGATCGAGGCGAGCGATCTCACCCTCGTGCGCGGGGACCTGCGCGTCGCGGCGGATGCGATCCGGCTGTCGCGGCGGACCCTGCGCACCATCAAAGGCAACCTGTTCTGGGCGTTCGCCTACAACGTCGCCGCCCTGCCGCTGGCCGCCGCGGGGCTGCTCAACCCGATGATCGCGGGCGCGGCGATGGCGTTCTCCAGCGTGTTCGTGGTCTCCAACAGCCTGCGGCTGCGCTCCTTCCGCCCGCTCACCCGGCCCGCGTGAGCCCGTCCGTCGCGGCTTGATCAGTCCGGGACGCGGTCGCCGTGCCCGGCCCCGCGCAGCGCTTTGCGCAGCGTGTCGGCGGCGGCGTCCAGGTCTGCCGGGTCGGGGTCACGGTCGACCCGGTTGAAGTCGAAGTCGCCGATATCCCAGGTCGGGAACACGTGGACGTGCAGGTGCGGCACCTCGAACCCGGCGATCACCACGCCGGCCCGCGGTGCCTCGAACCCGGTGCACTGCGCGGCCCCGATCTGCTTGCAGACCAGGAACAGGTGGCTGAGCAGGTCATCCTCGGCGTTGGTCCACTGGTCGACCTCCTGGCGGGACACGACCAGGGTGTGCCCCCGTCGCAGCGGGGCGATGGTGAGGAACGCGACACACCGCTCGTCGCTCCAGACCAACCTGCCCGGCAGCTCGCCCTCGATGATCCGGCTGAACAGGGTCGGCACGGTTGCTCCCTCGCGTCGGTACTCGGCCGCGTACTCGACCGCAGAGCCTAGAGGGCCCCCTGCTGGCGCGGATCTCGCCGAGGGTGGACAGGTTCTTGTCGAGCAGCTCGTCGTCGGGCACCACGGCTGCTCTGTATGCCGGTGATTACTGGGTCTGCGGAGTGGCCGGCTTCCGAAGCGGCCGATGACGGGTAGTCCGGGCCGAGGAACGGGCCCGCGAGAATCATGCCCAGGATCGCCGCCGCCACGGCCAGGCCGAGGTGGAGGAAGTGAGCGGAGGTGTCGAGTCCCAGCACGCCGACGTCGGCTCCTGGAGGGTGCTCGGCGCTGCCGTAGGCGAACAGCCCGGCGAAGCCTGCGAACTGGGCTCCGGCCCACCAGTACACGGTTCGCCGGAAGGGCGCACACCCGAATGCTGCGATACCGGTGAGGAGCAGGACAAGGCTGTGGATGGGAGTGAGGTTCAGGAAGAGCACCGGTGTCACCGGCCGGCTGCTGATCACGCCGTTCCGGGCGGCGAGCAGGCCTGCGATCCCGAGGAGCGCCAGGACAGCTCCTTGGGCAACGAAGATCACGCGGGGCAGACGGGTCGAATCAGTGGACATCCGTCCATCGCCTTTCGGCTATGAGGAAGTTGCGCAGCCTCCGGCCACCGTGAGGTGTGCACCGAGTCACCGTGCCACCACGACCAGACCTCCTCGCAGGCATAGGCCAGCACCGGCGCGAAGAGCTGGGTGAAGGTGCGCAGCGCCACCAGCAGAGCCGCCCGCGCCGAGGCCGTCGCCGGATCACCGGGCTCCTCGTAGGCGCGGTCCTTGACCAACTCGACGTAGTCGTAGTCCTCGCCGCGCATTCGCTGGAAGCGCGCGATCAGGTCGATGTGGGTGTAGGAGAACACGTGCCCCACGTGCAGCGACCCGGACACCGTGAGTGGCGGGGTATCGATGGCGTACACCTGCTCCCGGGGACGGGTGCGGTCGAAGGCGTAACAGCTCGTCGACGTCCATGCCGCCCCCCAGCGCTGCTCGATCCCCTCCAGCGACGCCTTCGCCGGAACCCGCAGGCGCCGTGGCGCCGTTGCGCGCTCCGTGGTCATGGCTGGTAAGCCTACGACCCGGTCGCCGAGCCCTCGCTCCCTTTTCGGTGGGCCGAGCACGTCCAGCGGCTCCGGTGACGAGCGCGCCGGTGCCACCCGGTAACGTGGCCGGCGTGGTCGACAAGTGGCTGCGGACGTGGGAACAGCTAGGTCTCTTCCAGGCGCGCGGTCTGCTGCGGCCCGAGCAGGGCGACGAGCCGCGGGCCTATGTGGTGAGCATGTACCCGTACCCGTCGGGCGACCTGCACATGGGGCATGCCGAGGTGTACTCCATCAGTGACGCGGTGGCGCGGTTCTCGAGCATGCGCGGGTACAACGTGCTGAACCCGATCGGGTGGGACTCCTTCGGGCTGCCCGCCGAGAATGCGGCGTTCCGCCGGGACCTCGACCCCCGGGACTGGACCTATGCCAACATCGAGGTGCAGGCCGAGGGATTCCACCGGCTCGGCGTGTCCTTCGACTGGCGCACCCGGCTGCACACCTCCGATCCGGAGTACTACCGCTGGAACCAGTGGCTGTTCCTGCGGATGTACGAGCGCGGGCTGGCGTACCGCAAGGCGTCACCGGTCAACTGGTGCCCGGTCGACGAGACGGTGCTGGCGAACGAGCAGGTCGTTCAGGGCCGGTGCGAGCGCTGCGGCGCGGAGGTGGTGCCGCGCAACCTGACCCAGTGGTTCTTTCGCACCACCGCCTACGCCCAGCGGCTGCTCGATGACATGGCGCAGCTGCAGGGCAACTGGCCCGACGACATCCTGACCATGCAGCGCAACTGGATCGGCCGATCCGCCGGCGCGTACATCGATTTCTCGATCGAGGGGCGCGCCGAGCCGGTCCGGGTGTTCAGTACCCGCCCCGACACGCTCTATGGCGCCACGTTCTTCGTCGTGGCTGCGGACGCTCCGCTGGCCGATGAGCTGTGCACCGCTTCCCAGCGGGGTGAGTTCGAGGAATACCGGGAGAAGATCCGCACGACCACGGAGGTGGAGCGGCTGTCGGCGGACCGCGCGATGAGCGGGGTCTTCCTGGGCCGCTACGCGGTGAACCCGATCAACTCCGAGCGCATCCCGGTGTTCGCGTCCGACTACGTGCTCGCCGAGTACGGCACCGGCGCGATCATGGCGGTGCCGGCTCACGACCAGCGTGACCTGGCGTTCGCCCGCGTCATGGGCCTGCCGGTGCGGGTGGTGGTGGACACCGGTGACGCCGATCCGGGTGAGACCGGTGTGGCCACCGAGGGCGACGGCGTGCTGGTCAACTCCGATCGTTTCAGCGGCCTGGGCAAGGACGACGCCATCGCTGCGGTCACCGGCGAACTGGAGCGGCAGGGGTCGGGCGAGGCGGGGGTGACCTACCGGCTGCGGGACTGGCTGCTGTCTCGCCAGCGGTACTGGGGCACCCCGATCCCGATCGTCCACTGTGCGCGGTGCGGAGAGGTGAGGGTCCCGGATGCGGACCTGCCGGTGCGGTTGCCGGAGTCGGGCTACGAGTTGCGGCCAGGGGGAGGCATGTCGCCGCTGGCCAGCGCGACCGAATGGGTGCGGGTGGATTGCCCTGCTTGCGGCGGGGAAGCACGACGCGACACCGACACGATGGACACCTTCGTGGACTCCTCGTGGTATTTCCTGCGCTTCCCCAACCCGTCCTACGAGGAGGGACCGTTCGACCCGGCGGGGGTCCAGCGGTGGCTACCGGTGGACGAGTACGTCGGCGGCAAGGAGCATGCCACCGGGCACCTGATGTACGCGCGGTTCATGACCAAGGTCCTGCATGACATGGGCATGGTGCCGTTCACCGAGCCGTTTCGCCGCCTGACCAACCAGGGCCAGGTCATCATGAACGGCCGGTCGATGAGCAAGAGCCTGGGCAACCTGGTCGACTTGCAGGAACAGCTGGCCAGCTACGGTCCGGACGCTGTCCGGGTGACGATGCTGTTCGCCGGTCCCCCAGAGGATGACATCGACTGGGCGGACGTCTCGCCCGCCGGCGCGGTCAAGTGGCTCGCCCGGGTGTGGCGGCTGGTCGGCGACGTCGACCGGTACACCGGGGACGCGGACCCGGCTCGTGGTGACGTCTCGGTGCGAAGGGGGGTCCACCGGCTCGTCGCGGACGCCACTGCCGCGATGGAAGGGTTCCGGTTCAACGTGGCCGTAGCGCGGCTGATGGAGCTGACCTCCTTGCTCCGCAAGGCGGTCGACGCGGGGCCCGGCCCGGCCGACGCCGCCGTGCGTGAGGGCGCGGAGGCGCTCGCCCGCATGCTGTCCTGCATGGCACCGTTCGCCGCCGAGGAGGCATGGGAGCGGCTCGGTCGTGCCGCACCCGTCGCGCGCGCCGGGTGGCCGCAGGCCGACCCCGCCCTGCTGGTCGAGGACGAGGTGACCTGTGTCGTGCAGGTCGCCGGCAAGGTGCGGGACCGGCTGCAGGTGTCGCCGTCGGTGTCGGAGGAGGAGCTCCGCGAGCGCGCCCTGGCGTCGGCGAAGGTCCGCACCGCACTGGGCGGCGCCCCCGTGCACAGGGTCATCGTGCGGGCACCGCGGCTGGTCAACGTCGTCCCCGGCTGATCAGCCCCGGGAGGGTCTCATGGGTGCGGAGGGACCTACCGCCGAGGTGGAGCGGGTGCTCGCACGGGCGGTCGCCGCGGGCGTGATCAGCGCCGAGCAGGCGGCTGCGATCTCCGACCTGCACGGTGCACCGGCCGCCGGGCCACGGCGCGGCGGCTCCGGTGGACCCGTCCTGGCGGAGGTGCTCGGCTACCTCGGCGGGGCCGTGACCCTGGTGGCCGCGCTGCTGCTGGGGGAGCGGCTGTGGGCCGAGCTGGCCGCCGGGACGCGGGTGGGTGTGCTCGCGCTCGTCGCTCTCGCGACGCTGCTGGCCGGGGCCGGGCTGCGCGACCGGGCAGGTGCGGCGAGCCGGCTCGGTGGCTTCCTGTGGTTCGTCGCCGTCGTTGCGGTGGCGGGACTCGTCGCGGTCGCCGCCGACGGCCTGCTCGGCTGGTCCGATAGGAACACCGTTCTCGCAGCGGCCCTCGCCGGCACCGCGACAGCAGCGGCGCTGTGGTGGGTGCGCCGGGAGGTCCTGCAGCAGGTCGCGCTATTCGTGGGCCTGGTCGCCACGGCGGCCGCGATCCTGGACCGGATCGACCCGTCGCTGCTGGAGTTCGCCGGAGCGACCGTCTGGCTGGTCGGGCTCGGCTGGCTGGCGCTGGCCCGGTTCGACCGCGTCGCGCCGGTGGCCGCCGCGTGGGTGCTGGGCAGCATCGCGGCCGTGCTCGGGCCGCTGGCGGCGGACTGGGGCAGGCCCGGAATGCTCGTCGCGGGGGTGTTGACGGCGGCGGCGCTGGTCGTGATCGGGGTGCGGTCGCGCCGGTGGCCCGTCGTCGTGATCGGTACCGCCGGGCTGTTCCTGCTGGTTCCGGCCACGCTCGGCGAGCTGTTCGGTACTGCGCTGCTCCCGCTCTGGGTGGCGCTGGTGGCCGGGATCGGGCTCCTGGTCGTCGGTGTGCTGCTCGCCCGCCGGCTGCCGACCGGCACGGGCGCAGCGCGGTGATCGATCGACAGTCGCCGATCAGGCGTCACCCGCAGTCAACGGCACTTTCACTGCGTCGGACGCAGTGAAAGTGCCCTTCACGACGTATCCGGGCCGGTGCTCTCCGAGCTCGGGCGGAGCAACAGCTCGGCGGGACGTCCGTCGCCTCGGGTCTCGGCGTGCGCGAGGAGTTCGGCGGCCCAGTCGGTGTCCGCAGGCCAGAGCATGCGGACCTGGGTGGAATAGCGGGCGATGGCGCGCCGCTTGCGCTCCCACGCCTCGGGTGGCGCCAGCCGTGCCAGGGACGGCGCGCTAGTGGCTGCACGGCCGACGGCGTAGGGGAGATCTTCCCACAGCAACGTGGGCACCCCGGTGTCCTTAACGGCGTCGAGGACCGCGGCGCTGGTCAGCCGGTGGTCGATGTGGTTGCCGATGGCGGCGCAGGTCAACACCAGGTCGGGATCGACGGTGGCGAGGATACGGCCGACCTCGCGGGAGAGGTCGCCGAGGAGGCCGTCCTGGTCGAGGGGGAGGTCGTCGAACATAGCCCGGTCGTGCACGCAGAGCCAGCGATCGTCGGGTGCTCGCCGGTAGACGGCGTCGAGGAACCAGCGGTGCTGCGCCCGGGCGCCGAGCTCGTCCATCGCCGCGCGGTCCTCGTCGATTCGCAGCGCGACCGCCGATGTGTCGGCGGGGAGACCGCAGCGGGCGTGGAAGTCGCGGGCGACTGCGGAGACCGGTTCGGGCGGGGTTCCGGCGAACAGGGTGCAGACCTCGACGTCGGCACCCTGGGCGGCGAGGTCGGCCAGCGTGGCGCCCGCCGAGAGCGCGGCGTCGTCGAGATGGGGGGAGACGGCGAGCACCCGCCGCGCGGTGTTCATGAGGGTCATGCGCGCATTCCGTCGCCAGCTACCAGCCGATGGTCACGAGCCGAGCAGGTGTGCGTTCGTCCGGCGCACCAGGCCGGACAGATCGCTGATCTCGACGACCTCACGCCCGGCCGCGCGCAGCAGTTCGGCCCCCTCGCAGACGACGAACAGTGCGGGCTCGCGCCAAGCGAACACGATCCGGGGAATCGCGGTGGCCAGGATCAGGTCGGTGCAGCTGCGGGGCCGGGAGGCGCGGGTGCTGCAGGGCTCCAGCGAGCTGTAGAGGGTGGCCTGGGCCAGCCGCGGGTCGTCGGTGCCCAGCTTGGCAAGCGCGGCTTCCTCGGCGTGGTCGTGCGGGTCGTTCTCGCGGGAGAAGCCGGTGGCGAGGATCGACCCGTCGGGGCCGGTGATGACAGCGCCCACGGAGAACGCGGTGGCCGAGGGTGGGCAGCGTTCGGCCAGCTCGATGGCCCACGCGAGGCGCTGCCGGTCGCGGACCGTCACGTCGCGGTCGTCCCGGTCCTGGCGTGGCAGGTAGCGCAGCAGCACCACGTCGCCGAGTTGGCGTGTCTCGGCCAGCACCATCGGGTTGCCGGAGTTCTGCGGGAACGTGCCCGTCCCGACGAATCGTGGCGCGTTGGGGTCGCCGACGAACACCGGCGCGATCACCAGGTGGATCTCGTCGACCACACCGGCGGTCAGGAAGTGGGTGTGCACGGTGCCGCCGCCCTCCACCATGAGGCGTTCGACCTTGCGGTCGGCCAAGTCCGCCAGCACGGCGTGCAGGTCGAGCGGCTCACCGGCGCCGACGACGGTGGCCGCCGCACCCAGGCGCCCGCGGAGCGTCCCGGTGATCGGTGTCGGTGCGTAGACCAGCCTCTCGGTGTCACCGGCGGTGAAGAACCGTGCCGTGGGGTCGACGTCACCGCTGGCGGTGAGTGTCACCTTGGTGGGATGCGCGGGCCGGCCACGGCGCCGGCGTTGCTGCTGGCGCTCGGGGGAGCGCACCAGCAGCCGGGGATCGTCGCGTCGGATCGTGTTGGCGCCGACCAGGATCGCGTCGCAGCCGGCCCGGACCTCGTCGACCCGGTCGACGTCGGCGTCGTTGGACAGCAGCAATCGGGTCCCGGTCGCATCGTCGATGTAGCCGTCCACCGAGGCCGCCACCGACAGCAACACATAGGGGCGAGAGGTCACGGCGCGGCTCCTTCGTCATGGTCGAGCACCGTACGGACGATGCCCACGAAGTCTCCGGGGTCACAACTGCTCAGCTGGTCCGATTGGTGTGCCACGGTGGCAGGTAGCTGACAATACGCAGGGTCATCGAAGAGCTGTTCGTGACGGCGCGCCATTTTGACGTTGATGCCGGCAGCGGCGGCCGGCTCCGTGTCCGCAAAGATCCCGGCGGTGTTCCCGATGACGGCCCGCAACAGTCGCCGCAGCCCGGACGGGTCGCGGATCTCACCGAGCTCGGGGACGTCGCGCAAGACGAGCTGGTCGACGTAGCTTTCCAGCCAGATCCGGTGCTCCGGCTCCTCGAGCACCGAGCCGGCAGCGCCCTGCAACGGCAGGTCGGGGCGGCAGGCCGTACAGCGTTGGCCGTGATCGCCGTTTCGTCGGATTCAGGTCCGCTCAGC
>JBOHGT010000379.1:0-1431 GCA_050700385.1 Pseudonocardiaceae bacterium
CGGTCTGCTGCCGGCTGGTGCCGGTGCTCTCCCGCAGCTTGCGCAGCTCCAGGGCGATCCACCGCCGCAGCACGGTCGGGCTCGACGTCGCAACCACAGCTCTCTCCTCCCCGGCGGAGCGTGACCACCGTAGACCTCGGTGCAGCAATGATGATGCCGTTCGCGCCCACGAGGCGCGGTCGGGCTGGCACGATCGGTGCGGATCGGGTCCGCTGACGGGAGGAGCGAGTAGTGAACGAGGCGACCGGAGACGCCGCGGGCAGCTCGGCAGGGCGAGGACTCCAGCGAGACGCTGACCACCCTCGCGGGCTGGTCAGTGGTCGAACTCGCCGTCCTTGACGTTGGTGAGCAGGGCGCGCCATGCGGGCGCGGTGAAGGTCAGGACTGGGCTGGTGGCGCCGAGTGTGCTGTCCCGGATGCCGACCCGGCCGGGCACATCGGTGGTGATCTCGACGCAGTCGCTCTGCGCCTGTGAGTAGGACGACTTTCGCCACTGTGTCGCCAGACCGGGTGCGTCGGGTGCGTGCTGGTGGGTCATGTCATCTCCTCGGCTCGGCGGGTGATGATGGTGTGTGATTGTTCTGGGGTGGCGGCCTGGATCTGTAGGCGGGTCAGGGTGTTGCGGTAGCACATGATCTCGGTTGGGTCTTCGTAGTAGGTGCCTTTGATCAGGCTTTCGGTGTAGACGACGCCGGGGTCACCGACGAGCTCGGGTGGGAACGAGAGCAAGGTGAAGGTGCCGTTCATGCCCGCTGAGATGCCGGCGGCCATGGGCAGTACCTGGATGTTGATCGTCGGCAGGTCGGCGAGCTTGGCCAGGTGTTCGAGCTGCTCGCGCATCACCCGGGGGCGGGCCGCAAGCCGGTGCAGCACGGACTCGTCGAGCACCGACCACACGGTGGGGGGGTTGGGCTGACGAGCGAGCACGTCCTGGCGGGCCATCCGGAGCTCGATACGTTGCGCGACGTCGTGGTCGGACAGCTCGGGATTGCCGGTGCGGATGACGGCCTCGGCGTAGGCCTCGGTCTGGAATAGCCCGGTGATGGTCAGCGCCTCGTAGCTCTCGATCTGTGCGGCCGAGGTCTCCAGGCCGAGGAACAGGTCGAACCACGGGGGTGCGGTCCCGGCGAACGGCAGCCACCAGTCCTTGCCCTTGCGGGCGGCGGTCAGCAGCTCCAGGAAGGACTCGGTGCGCTCGGCGACGCCGTAGAAGTCGAGCAGGATCTCCAGCTCGGCGGCCTTGGGCAGATTCCGGGCGATCTCGAAGTGCGTCACGGTGCTGACCGCGCAGCGCAGTCGTTGAGCGGTCTGCTGCCGGCTGGTGCCGGTGCTCTCCCGCAGCTTGCGCAGCTCCAGGGCGATCCACCGCCGCAGCACGGTCGGGCTCGACGTCGCAACCACAGCTCTCTCCTCCCCGGCGGAGCGTGACCA
>JBOHGT010000380.1:0-3226 GCA_050700385.1 Pseudonocardiaceae bacterium
TCCGCGTCGGCCCGCAGTGGACGGACTCCGTCGCGATCTGCGGTGAAGACCAGACACTCGCCATGCGCCACCGCACCAACGACGACCGGCTGATCCTGCCCACCGAACTGCCCTCGGAATCCCGGGCGGTCTGGCAGCGCCACGGCCGCTGCGAAGCCGTGCTCGGCGAACTGTTCGAGCTGCCATGAGCGAACACACCCAGGGATGACGGGCGGCCGCGGCGTGCGCCACAGCGCCCGACCCCGACCGGCTCGTCTCCCACAGCACCCCAGCCGCGACGCGAAGGCGCTGGCCGCCGAGTTCTGCGCGCGCTGCCCGGTGGCCCGGTTTCCGGTCAAGGCCCCGGTGCCGGTGGTGACGCACCGCCCGGGGCCGCCTATGCGGGACCGGCGCAGCCCGTCGACCTGAATTTTCGCTGGTCAGCATGCCGTTTACACGGTCGGCACCCCCAAGATGCCCGGCGAGCCCTTGCGGGTCCAACCGTCCCGTGCAAGGCGGCCTACCAGCGGAAACGTGTCGAGTTAGCGTCGTGCCGCCCCAGCCGATGCCACGCGCGAGTGGCACAGCGCTCCTCGCTACGGTTGGTGGTGAAGGGGATGATGCGTGATGGACGCCGAGGAAGCCCGGACGATCGGCCGACGGGTGCGCCAGATCCGCGATGCGCGGGGTATGACCCAGAAGGTGGTCGCCGACCGCGCCGGGATTAGCAAGTCCTACCTGTGCCGCCTGGAGAAGGGGCAGCGCGCCCTGAACCAGCGGTCGCGGATCATCGCCCTGGCTGACGCGCTGGAGATCGCGCCTTCGGAGCTGACCAGGCTACCGGTGCCTGCGCCCGCCGACGGAGACACCGACACAGCCGTCAAGGCCGTGCGCAGCGCGCTGATTGCAGTCGGCCACGACTTGCCTGGCGGGCAGGTCGTCCCGCTGGAGACGCTGCGGACCCGCCTCGATGAGTTGGTCGCCGCTCAGCTTCGTTGCGAGCATCACAGGGTGGGCCGTGACTTGCCCGGCCTGATCCGCGACCTGCACACCACCATCGCCGCAGGTCGCGATGTCGCCGAGCTGCTCGCCTTGGCGGTGCTGCTGCACGTACAGGGCTCCCACCGGTGGCTAAACGCTGTCGGTGCGCCGATCGACCTACGCGGGCATGCCGCCATGCTGGGCCGCCAGGCCGCCCGGGAGCACGGTGGGCCGGACATGCTCGGCCTGGCCGCGTTCGGCTCGGCGAACGGGCTGCTGGCCGCCACGGAGTTCGACCTCGCGCAAGCCGAGCTGAACTCGGTGACGGTGCCGACGACCACCGGGCAGGCCGAGCAGCTGGAGGGGATGCTGGCGCTGTCCCACTCGCTGGTGGCCGCGGCGGACTCCCGGCCCGGGGACGTGGGCGCCCCGTTGGAGTACGCGGCCGAGCTGGCGACGCGCACCGGGGAGGGCAATGCCTACGGGCTGGGGTTCGGGCCGACCAACGTCGGGGTGTGGCGGATGGGTGTCGCGCTGGAATGTGGCGACTACGCCCAAGCCGCGGCCATTGCGGAGGCGTTGCAACCCGGGTTGTTGCCTTCGGCTACCCGTCAAGCCGCTTATTGGGCCGACTACGGCCGTGTCCTGACCCGGCTGCGGGCCCGCCGCGAGAACGCTGTACGGGCGTTGCTCCGCGCCGAGCACCTGTCCCCGACCCGGGTGCACCGCCACCCATTTACTCGGGACACCGTGGCCGAGCTGGTTGCCCGCACGCCTCGCGATTCACCGGCCGGGCGGGAGCTGCGGAAGTTGGCCTACCGGGCGGGGTTGCCCGTCTAGACCCCCGGTCGAGCGACGTTGCCAAGCCTGGCAACCCACGCCGTGAGATCCCGACCACGGTCTGCGGGGTGATCCTCGATATGCTTGCCGGATTGGCCCTTGCCCTTGTCGTACCCGCCTACATGACCGTCCTCGCCGTTGTGGTGGTGCTCGCCTTCCGACGCTCCGCGCTGCGCGGTTCTCACCGCTGCCCTCGCCGAGGGGCGGGCGCGCGGTGACCGCCCCGGCCGTGCCCCGGACGACACCCGTCACCAGCGCGACCGACGGGCGGACCCACCGCATCACCGATGACGCTTATACCGCCGCGCTGGTCGAGCGCAGCGGCCGCTACACCGCACTCTGCGGCCGCAGGGTGCCCTCCGTGCCAATGGTTTGCCCACCCGGCCCGGAGTGCCGGGGCTGCGCCGCCGCGGCGGGCGCTCCGCTTCCCGGCGGGCGGCACCGGCGGCCCACCCGCCGGGGCCGTGCCCGGTGAGCGACTCCAGCTACGCTGCGACGCCGCTGCTGGCCCGGCTGACCGCGCGGAACGGCTGGCAGCACGAGCTGATCCACGACACCCACGGCCGGCTGGAAGCCGTCGTGTATGTCCGCGTCGGCCCCGTCTGGACGGACTCGGTGGCGATCGCAGGAGAGGATCAGACCGTCGCCCTGCGGCACCGCACCCGCGAGACCGATCTGATCGTCCCGGCGGAGTTGCCGTCGACATCGGGCGCGGCGTGGCAGCGCCACGGCCGCTGCGAAGACGTGCTCAGCGAGCTGTTCGAGCTACCCGAGGGCGCGGTGGCCGGTGAGCGGGGCGGGGGTGCGGTGGGTGTTGTCGCCGGTGGACTTCCGCGCCCACGTGCTCGCCGGAGACGCTGACGATCAGCTCGGCGTCTGGATCGCGCGGTGCGGGCAAGGGATACCAGCCGAGGCTGGCGTGGACCCGGTGCCCCGCGGTGCAGCGTGCCCGTCCTGTGCGCTGGTGACCGACTCCGGCGAGTTCGACTGGTTCGGCACCGGCCCCTGAAGCCCCGGCCGGCCGCCGGTCGAGTGCCCTCCCGGTTCCTGGCGGCGCGGCCGCCCCAGTCCTCGCACGAGGATGGCCTGACGGCCGCAGGTGCAGAGCTCCTTGGGGAGCCGCCTATGCGGGAGCGGATCGGGAGATCGACAACTCCCCTGATAACCGGCCGCGCGACGCGGCTCTGCCATCGGTGCGAGTTCGCGGTCGTCGCCGTTCGTTGCCTCCGGGCGCCATGCCTGTGGACGCGCGAGTGGCGCAGCGCTCCTCGCTACGTTGGTGGCGAAGGGGTGATACACGATGGACGCTGAGGAAGCCCGGACGATGGGCCGACTGGTGCGGCAGGTCCGCAACGCCCGGGGCAAGTCCCTCGCGGTGGTCGCGGAGCGGGCCAAGATCAGCAAGTCCTATCTGTGTCGCCTGGAG
>JBOHGT010000381.1:0-7301 GCA_050700385.1 Pseudonocardiaceae bacterium
GCTGACCGATCTCTTCGTCTCGGGTGAGTTCCCGCGTCCGGATGCACCTGCCGCCGACACTCAACGATTCGTACTCGAAAACGGCGGGGCGCTCAACGCGCAGGCCTTCGCCCAGCTCGTCGCGGCCATGCTGCTGGTGCTGTTCACGGGTTCGCTGGCGGCGCTGCTGCGCCGGACGGAGTCCAGGCCCACTGGCCTCGCTGATGTCGCGAGCTGCGGCGGGATACTCGCTTCGGCGCTGCTGGCGGTGTCGGCGCTGCTGCTCGCAACCCTGCCCGTCGAGCAGATCAGCGACAGCACCGCGACCGTGGGTGCGCTCCGCCAGCTGAACTTCTTCACCGGCGGCGCCGGGCATGTGGTCTGGCTCGGCGTGCTGGTCGGCTCGGTATCGCTCGCCGCTCACCGCGCCCGCGTGCTGCCTCGCTGGCTGACCGCGACGGGCTTCGTATCGGCGACGCTGTCATTGCTGTCGCTGCTGTCGATCGTCGTCCCCGCGGCCGCGCTCTTCATCCCGCTGGGACGGTTCTCCGCGGTGCTCGTCATCGCAGCGGCCAGCATTCTGATGGCGATGGGCCCCACCGCTGGCACTCACCCGGTCCGATCGGCGGGTAACGGGTAGCGCACTGATCGGCCGCTTCTCGGCCGTCGTACTCGCGTTCGCCCTGACGATCTTCGCCTAGGACGGTAACCCATCCCTCAAATGAATCTCGTACGGCATCGAGCCGATCTGGGTTTGGTGGTCACGCTGGTCCACGGCCCAGGCGGGGCATGACCCGCCTCCCACTGAGTACGACCATCCGTGAGCGCTCCCTTCAACCCCAACTGCACTGAGGTACGTGGCTCCTCTACGAGTTGGAAGTGCGTGGTTGATGAACAAGTACCGGGCGAAGCTCTAGCCACCGGAGCAGCCATGCGCCGGACTGTGCATCAACCCCCACCCCACCAACTGCTCATCCAACTCCTTGACTGCTTGGGTATCCTGCCACGGCTGCATCCGGGCTCGGGTGGTGCGCAGCTCCTTCACCAGCCGGGCTTGCCGGTTCTGGGCAGCCAGGCTGGCAGCACTCCCGACGACCTCCGCCGCCTCGACAATCTCACCGGCTCGCAGATAGGCGTTGCCGAGATGCAGAGTGCAGAGGGCATACCCATCGACATACGACTTGTTGAACACTGTCAGGCCGATGCTGGCGCTCGCGGCGGCTTCTTTAGACTTTTCTAGCAGGAGCAAGCACTCGCTCTGGTGACTAGCAAGCAAGCCCTCATGGTAGTAGTAGGCGGGGGATTCGGGCGATGCGTCTTTTGCTGACAGCATGCCCTCATGAGCCTTGTCAAACTCGGTCAGGCACAGCTTGTACTGGCCGTCAATCGCATAGGCCGTACCGGCCCGCTCGGCGACACAGACTCGTAGGAATGGGTCATCGGTCTGGGTGGCAAGATTCTGGGCGGCTGCCGCAAGGTCAATACCGGCATGGGCCTTGCCGTGGGAGGAAGCGGCATAGCTCATGCTACAGAGGGCGTAGATACTGAGTTCGGTATTACGGGCGTCATGCGCGGCGGCACGGGCCCGATCGTAATAGTACTGGGCACTGTCCAGGTCGTTGAGATCAAAGAAGTAGTCCCCAGCAGAGCTGGACATGCCGCTGTAGACCGCGAGAAGGCGGGGGCGAGGCGGAGCCGGGCACTCCGTCAAGAGGTGCCGGGCGAGCTGCCGTTGGGTGAGCACCGTATGCAGCACGGCACGGGGGCCGAGGATGTCATCTTGCTGCTTGCACTCCCGGAGAATAGTCGCCAGGTGCTCGATGATCCGTGCATCCACCCGGCTCGGCGAAATAATAGCCCGAGCCAAGCGTTCCTGTTCCTCCTCATCGAGGCCGCTCATGGCAGGTGAGGCGGCAATGGTCGTAGCCGCCCAGCCGAATAACTGGAAAAGTTCCCGACGGTTCATCGTACCTGCCCATTGGCGGAGGAACTTCGTGAGCTGGTCGCATATACGGTCCCCCTGCTCACCAGGCACCACCCGTGCGGCGCTGCCCAGGAAGGTGAGGTAGTCAAGCGGTGTAGCAAACCCCTCGGCCAACTCGACACCGGCAAGCAGGGCAAGGCCTTCCACAGGCTCCTGCCCCTCCTGCCCGCTTGGCACGATTAGCCGGCTTGCATCCTGGAATGGGTGCTGCGCTGCCGTGGCTCGCAGCGCCCGAGCCGCAGCATACGCCTTGGCAAGCTCCGCTTCCCGGCTCAGCCGCTCATGCTCCTGCTTGGCAGCTTGTACCCGCTCGTATCCGACCAGGAGCGCACCGTCAGCCCTGAGCAACTCGTCGGCAGTCTGCCAAAAGTCTCGAGTGAGCAGTTGGCGGCCAGCTTCGGCATGGGCGACCGAGGAACGGCTATAGCCGGTCTTGTGGGCAACCTGCTGTTGACCGATCTCAGCGGCCTCGCGCACGGCGGCCAGCTGGCGGCCGAGGGCACGCTTGAGAGCGGCCAGTTCCGGAGGTTCCAGGCTCAACTGTCGTTCCCTCTCCTGTACGTGGACGAGCTGCTCAGGGTTGAGCCTAGCCGACAGACCGTTCAGCCATGTGGAGCAGCGTTGTCCACGCTTGCGCCACGCGCTTGCCTGCTTCCCAAGGCCCCCAAGGCCGGGATGTTCGAGTGCCGCACGGTCATGCCACCTGGTCGCCCCGAGAGAAGCAACCCAGGAAGGCGGTGCTCCTCCGCCGTGTTTCAGGCAACTCGCCCCGGCCATGGGTGCCATCCACCACAACGACACGGGCGGAGCTATGCAGGTGGAACACGAGGACAACCAGACAGACCAGGACAACCCCAACGCCAAGCCTGTCAGCGGTGACGGCACCGGACCACGTGCCGTGGCGAGCGCCGTGATCCATACAGATCAGATACTGCGGGTTGTGCAGCGAAAAGTCACCGTCAAGGGTAGCGGCGGGGTAACTGCCACGGTGGTTGTTGTAGCGCAACGTGGCAAGGTATGGATGTCGATTCAGCCACCATTCACCTGGGAAGCCATCATGGAGCCGGGGAAAGTGGATGAGCTGATACGGACGTTGGGGCTGGCTGGGGAGGATGCGAAGCGGATGGGGAGCGGCACGAGTGTGTCTGGTGGAGGCAGGCAGCCAGTCGGCAACGGGACGGTGGCAGCTGAAACCAGAGCACACGAAGCCACGGGTACGAAATCGGTTCAGTCGTGATCCGCGAAGACCGGGAGCTGCTGGCCGAGCTGGCGCAGCTCAATGGGGATATGGCACAGCTCGGCATGCGCATCATGGAAGGCAGTGCCGCGGCTATCGAACAGCAGGACTATGCCGAGCGGCTGATTGCTGCGGGGGAACGGCTCGAGCGTCGGGCGGAGGCCATGGGTCGAACTGTCATCGAAGGCGAGGTTCGTGCCGAGGAACCGATTGGCCTGCCCGTGCATACGGCGGAGCCTGTGGAGCTTGACTGGGAAGCGTGAACACGGTGTGGCAGACGCAGTACCGGCTGTTTGGTGAACGGTTGCGGAAACAGCTGGCCGAACGGGCAGACTGTGGTGTGACATCTGACCGCGATGCTGAGCTGTTGCTCCGGTTGCTGGGCTTGGTCGTGGATCTGCATGAATGGCATCAGGTAGATAAGTATGGGCAATGTAGACGGTGCCGGTTGAAACACCGTAGGTGGCAGCATGGATGTCCGAAACGGTGTCCTGTGGTTGAGACTATTGAGTACTACTTCGACGAGGAACTGCACCTTATTTGGTGGCACGTGTTCGGGCAGTTGGGGCAGAACGTTACGCTGGAGGATGCGGAGGAGTGGGTGGAAGAGCAGCGGCAAGAAGTGAGCGGTGAGGAGCGGGACGATGACGAGTCGGGTGATCCAGCGGCGACGATTGGTATGGAGAGGGTTGGAGGTGGAAGGCATCGGTGGCGGTGAGGGGTTGGGTGCCGTGCGGCTCCAGGTCTGCAAAGAGTGACGTTACTCACCGAGCATCGCGTAAAGCTCGCCGACGTACAGAAAATTGAGGTCAGCGAGGACGTTGCTAACGCTGCGGCTCTGCTCGGCAATGGTCTACAGTAGGACGCGACCAATCTTGCCGACCTTGCGTCTCGGAGGTCAGTGTATCCATACAGGGCGCATGGCGTGTATGGCTACTCGATGCGGCTACTGCGGCCGCCATGGAGCATGGACGTAGTGTGGTGGCAGTTGTTTGAGAGTGTGGGGACGAAGGCCGCCCCAGCTTGGGGGGAGGTAAGGTAGTGGCGGGAATGGAAGTGGTGGCGCAACGAGCGGCGCTGGCTCAAGGCCAGGCGCGCCGACTCGTCGGCCGTCCCGCGCTGTGTCTCCGCCGGTTGTGTCCGTTCCACGGCGACTTCGTGGCGCCGCTCGATGTCGTCCCTCGAGGTGCTTCCCACCGACGTAGTCGACGGCGCTCGCGCACCGTCAGCGACGTTGCCGGAGGAATTGGCCACGACGCGCCTCGGCAGGGGCAGGTAGCGGGCCACATCGTCGACGAACACGCAGCGCTCCCCCGGCAGATCCAGCCACTGCAACACCGGGGCGAAGATCTCGGGATCCGGTTTGCGCAGCCCGACGTGATGGAAGATCACGACCGTGCTCGTCGAGCCGGAAACGGGCGTAGGGATCAAAGGTGTGCTGACCCACCTATTTGACAGCGCGGCAACCGTGACCCCGCGGGACCGCAGTTCGGCCACCGCCGCCGTCACCAGCGGCTCGGCTCCGGGTGTAGGTCGGCGACCATCCACTCCAGCAGCCCGTCGAGATCAACCCCCAGTGCCGGGAGGCGAGGTGGGCGACGAACTCGGCCTGGTTGATCCGGCCCCGCTCAAGATTCACCAGGATGCCCTGCTCTGGGCCGCCCGTGTCCAGCGTGAAGATCCCCTCCAAGGCGTCCGGGGCGAGTCCGTCGCGCACGCAGTAGGAGCGCAGCGCGCGCCCTCGAAGGGTGTAATGAGCACACCCCAAAGTCGAGGATGAGGCCGCGGTACGGGCGGTTCGCCGCCGAGGCGGACTGCGCCGAGGCCGCAGGGTGCCAACCAGACATGTAACTCCTTAACGGCACGGCAAGGACTGCCCAACGTTCGAAGTCGCGGCCAGTACCTCGGCCCACAGCCGACGGGCAGCCGCCGCGTTGGCCGCCAGCGCCGCCGCAGCAAGACGATGCACACACCGCACGCTAAGCGTGTCTCCGGTGCGTCTGCTGAGGCTGGTCGACCGCGTGGCGGACACTGCGTGAGCCGCAGCCAGGCCACCAGCGCACCTCATAGTATCCCGGCGAGATGACCGACGCCGCCCGCGAAAGCAGGAGATATCGTGCTCGATGGACGCTCCCGCACCTGAGCCGGCACCGAAGCCTGCACAGCCGCTCCGTCTGGGGCTGGGCTGCAGAGCGGATGCCGCGTCCGGGGCAAGCTGCTCCCATGGCGTCGTCCAGACCCAACGGCCCATCGCTTCAGTGGTAGCGGTACGGCGTTCGTCGCCGCCAGGCAGTGCAGTGGATCCAGCCCATCGTGCGCTCGACTGCGCAGTGGCGTGGGAGGACCGGGAAGCCGCAGTCAGTCCGGTCACTGTACCAAGGCCGTCACACTGGTAGCGGGCGTTGGCTTGTCCAACCGTTCTGAATGGCTTGCCTAGATTGTTGATGATCTTTGTGCCGTTGCGGCCAGCGGACTGCCAGGACAAGACCGCTATCCATTCGCAGTCACAGTTTAGGGTCTCCCCCGCTGGGACGGTTCTCTGCGGTGCTCGTCATCGCAGCGGCCAGCGTTGTGATCGCGATGAGCCGCACCGCTGGCACTCACCCGGTCCAAAATCTCGGTTGATCTCACGCTGCGTCAACTTCTACCGTCGTGCCGGACAAGGGGGAAAGATCATGACCACTACAGAAGTCCGCCGTGACGAGGACTGGGAGCTGATGGGCTACGTCCGACGCGACGGCGACCAGTGGGCCGCACTGACCGTCTTCGGCGGGCTGCTCGACCTACACCCCACCGAGGACGAGGCACGCCACACGGTCGAGACCTGCGGGCTGTCGTCGATGGCCGAGCCGTGGCACGTCCGCATCGACGACCGCTGGTGGCCCTGCCAGCTCCAGGAGGCCCGCCCGGCACACGTACGGCTGTGGGTAACCGCCCACGACTACCCCGAGTCGACGCGCACGGTACAGCTCGAAAACCCGCGCGCCGACGTCCTTCGTCTTCACTCACCGAAGGGGCACTGACGTGACCACCATGACGATCCGCAGCGCCCGGATCCTCGACGGCGAAGCGCTGTCGCACTGAGGTCGCTAACGGTGCCGTTCTGTCACGGGACTGCGAGTTAGGCTCCGCAGCATCGCGGCTACCTGAGGAGGGGCACATGCTGGCGGAGGCATTGGCGGCACTGGCTGAGGCTGGTGGTACCGCGCTGGTCGGCGCGATGGCCACCGATGCGTGGCAGACCACCCGCTCCGGGGTGGCCCGGCTGTTCGGCCGCGACGGGTCGGCCCGGCAGGCCGCGGTCGAGGCTCAGCTCGACGGCAACGCTGCCCTGGTGGCGCAGGCCGAGGATCCCGACGAGGTCCGGCAGAGCTTGGCCGCGGTGTGGCGGCTGGAGTTGGCGGCGCTGCTGCGTCATAACCCGGGGGCCGAGGACGAGTTGCGAGCACTGGTGGCGCAAATACGCGAGGCGCTCCCGGCTGCGCAGCAGATGTGGGTGCAGACCAATAACGCCCGTGACCAGGCCACGCAGTACAACGTGCAGCACGGCAATTTGCACGTTCACTGATCCGGCCGCCTGTCGGCGTATCTGCTGATGCGAGAACGCGACCACTGGCAGGCCATGTACGACAATGGCCAGCGGGTGCGCACCCCATGGGAGATGATGGCGCGGGCAGTGTTCACCGCCACCCTCACTCGGCCGCTGGCCTACCCCAATGGTGTCGCCGCGCTGCGGCGGGTCGGTATCCCCGCCCCTGAGCAGGTTCTCGACGATCACCGGCTGTGCTACCCGCCGACCGACCCGGCCACCGTGTGCGAACCGCTGTATCCCGACCGGCTCGGGGAGGACTTCCTTGCCCTGCACACTCCGGGGCACACCCTCACCAGCTACCAGCCTGACGCCTGGGCTGACACCACCGGTGCTCGTCTACTTGCCAGCGAGGAGAACGCCGACGGGGAGCAGCGGCTGCCGACCTACACGGCGCAGGCGGTCACGGTGCTGATCGAAACCGCACGGCGCTGGCCGCACATCGCGCAGTGCCAGCTGTTTCCGCTGCTGCGTGAGCAGCCCGGCCTCGCCATGGCCGCCGGCGGTGCGGC
>JBOHGT010000382.1:0-4448 GCA_050700385.1 Pseudonocardiaceae bacterium
TTGCCCTCGCGGCTTGCTTGAGCCGTGTGCGGCGACGAGTCGCATGCACGGTTCTTAGGGGGGTGCGGCGCAGTAATGCGTCGCACCTACCCGACCCCGGCGCAGCAATGCGCCGGGGCTACCCGACGACATCTGGAACGGTATCATCACCCGGACGTTGATCCGGTGCAACACGTTCACCTCCGTGAAGGTTCTCAACACCGACATCGAGGCGTTCGTGGAGCACTGGAACAGCCACTGTGGGCCCATCGTGTGGACGGCCACCGCGGAGGAGATCATCGACAAGGTCCGAACCATCACCGCCCGCATGGAGGCTCTCGTCCGCGCGACCGAGATCGATGATGTGGCTCACCAGGCTGCGTAAAGAAGCACAAATCTCTCGACACTACGAAGCTCGAATTTGTCTCCAGGCATGCCGGAGGACCACACTTCCCCCGTCGCGGGCATACCCCCACCGGAGCACAGCCCAGGCGCACCGCCTATCACGTTAAGGTGATAGCGGGATACGGAACGTTACAGCAAATTTGCAGCTGGCCGTGGGTCGGGTCCGGCGAGGTGGTCTTGTAGCCGAGCGTGGCGGAACTGGTAGACTCCCCCGACTTGGCGCAATACGCCGCGCCGATGCGCATCTGCGAGAAATTCCATCAACCGCCATGGCTGGTGACCGCGCACGGCTAGCCACATCCGGCTGAGCACAAAAGCACCCCACGCCTTCGCCAGCATGGCCAAGGATCCAGTCGCGAGTCCGAACACAAGTCCGAACATGAGCCCGAACACTGCGTCCACCGGCGGGATCACGAGGCCGGCAATCGTGCCCGCAAGGCCAAATGCGATCCCACCCATGCGTTTGTATACGATGCTGCCCGCGACCGCGCCCCCGACCGCCCCTGCAAGTCCAGCCGGAAGTCCATAGATGAGTCCAAAGGGGAGCTCGAACAGGAGCCAGGGCGGGATTCTCCTGGCTCCCCGCACGATCACGATCCCGGATCCGAGCCCCAACATGAGCCCGAACGTGAGCCCGAGCACGAGTGTCGCGATACGATCCTGGCTCAATGCAATCGGCGGACTGGCGGCCCGTGCCACGTCGGCTGGTGTATCCAACCACACGCGTAATCCAATCGCAATCCCGAAGACAAGCCCGAGCCCGAGCGTGACCACGTATGGGAGGTCGAACGCGAACCCGACCACGAACCCGGTCACAAGGCCGACCGCGAATCGACCAAAGAAGGGCCGCATGGTTCCCCGGAACCGCATCTCGACACGTGCCGGCTCCTGCGGCCAACCCAGCCTGGTGACGAATCCGCTGGCGAGCCCGAACGTAAGCCCGTACACAAGCCCGACCACGGGGCCAGCCGCGAGCATGCCCAGGAGTCCGGTCGCGAGCCCGAGCGTAACCCCGACCAGGAATCCGCGCATGAGGCGGGGGACAGCGTGGACGTACTGCCACCAGGCCAGGTCACGGGTGCCGAGTCGGTTCAGGTGGCGAGCTATGAACCTGAGCCACTCGCGGGCTTGTTCCGGCCGGTACCGTACCCGCGCGGAGGCCGACATGGTCGCGGGTGGAGTCGGATGGTAATAAGCGGCGGGGATGAACGTGTCGAGCAGATGTTGTTCCAAGGCGGCGGGGTCGGCGAACCGGTCATCGAGGAGATGAGTGGGGTCTGCGCTGGTGTCGCTATAAGCGATGGATGCCATCGAGGTCATCAACGGGGTGCACAACACCTCGACGGCAGCCTGCGTGGCAGGCTGGTCTGCGTTCTCCCGCAGCGAGGCCAGGACCGGTTCCCACTTCGTCGTCGGGTCGGTACCGCCACGGCGAGCCTGGTGGATGGTGCGGGGAAGATAGTCGGCCAGGTCATCCAGATCCAGGGGCAGTAGCTCGACCACGGCGGCGCCTGCGAACACCCCCGCGGTCTCGACGAGGTCCCGGTACTCGTCCGTGCGACTCGTCAACATTACCGGAACGTCGTGGTCGAGAGCCCTGTTGAGGTGGTGCATCGCCTCGCCGCGCAGCGGCTCGGGGATCTCATCCAGGCCGTCGAGTACGGGCAGCAGGCGCCCGGTGCACACCAGCTCCCATGCCCAGGTGGACCCGGAGGGGGTGAGGGCCCCCAGGGCGGGGTAGTCGGCGGTCAGCCGCTCGGACATCCACTCATGCAGGATCTGCTGCTCCGGATGCCAGGACGCCAACGGAAAGATCACCGGAACGCGATCTTGTGGCTGGCGGCGTTCGAGGAGGTCGAGGGTGAACCGCAAGGTCAGCACGGTCTTGCCCGCGCCCGGCTTGCCGAGCACGACCAGCCGTCCAGACGGTGCCCGGGTGAATACGTCGACGACATGGTCCAGTTGGCCGCTGAGGTTCGCTACCTCCTGTCCGGGAGCAGCCTGCTTGACGGTTGCCCAGTGGTCAATGACCACCGTGTCCGCAGCAGTCCAGCGCACCGGCAGCGGGTACGGATCCTGCACCCGGCGCAGCTTCTCCTCGGCCCGCCACTGCTGCTCCACAGCCGCGGCCAGGTCCTCGGCGGTCTGATTCAGCCGCTGCGTAAGACCCGGACCCGGCTGGGGCGCACGTGGCATGATACTGGCGAGCAGGCTGATGAGGGCGACGAAGAAACCCAGGATGCTGGTCCACCGGACGACCTCATCGGGGTCCTTTACCACGACGAAGACGACGACGGCGGCCAGCAGGACAACACCCCACGCGATCCTCACCCGCTTGGGAGTCCACCGCCATCTCATCTCATCGCCTCTCCTGTCACGGGTTGTGCCGTTCAGCTTGCCCAAGATAGTTCTCGTAGGGAGCTCTTACACGAAATTCTGGCACCTCCGGCGCGGATGTGGGTTGTGGTGACGGATGAGGCTGTGGAAGTCCTGATCGTGTTAGGGAAAACGACGACACGCGCTGCCGGTTGCTGGCGAAGCTGCTGTCCCGGATCACCTGCTATTGATCACCACGCGCCGGTCCCTGGCCCGGATGGACGCCATCGGGGCAGGATGGATCTGCTGGTGATCAGCCTCGTCCGAGACTGCCGCCCACAGCGGGCGGCTACCCACCCCTACCTTCCGGAGCCAGGGTCGCTGGCCTCCGGCCGTCACACGGCGAGGACCGGCTGGTCCCGGCCAGCAGCCGCCAGCAGCGCTCGGATATCGGCGGGGTTCGCTGGTGACGACTGCCGCCCCGGGTCGGTTCACCGCCGTGGCGACCACCACCGCGTCGATAGCGGACACGTCGCGGGCCGAACGGAACCGCAGCGCAGCCGCTTGGCGGGCATGGTCGAGCAGGCACGGGTCAGGATGTGCGCGACGTAGACGGTGGTTCACGGCGGAATCATTGCCCGGACGCGGCCCGTGGCGACTCGACGACAATCACGGTGGGCACGACGACCGACCCGCCCGATGCGGCCACGACTTCCAGCAGCTCGAGCAGATGAGGGGGTGGGCGCCGCTGAGCCCATGACGTCAGGCCGCCACTGTCGAGAACGGCGTCCACGCTCAGGCAACCTCACCGGAAGACCGCTGCAAGCTGACCCCCAGCTGGTCCGCCAGCGCGCGCACGTTATCCGAGCTCGGCCGCAGGTCGGGATGGTCTTCGTAGATCTCGTCCAGGGACAGCCGCAACAACCGGTTGTAGGCCCATTGAGTCAGCGCCTCGGTGGCAGCCGAAGAGGTGCTGTGCACGACGCCGGCCTCGGACAGGTCGGCAAGGGCGTCAGCGAGGGCACCCGGCAGGCTTATCGAGACGGGACGGGTGCGCGTCTCGCCCCGGGAGAGTCGCTCGAGTGCGTCCGCCAGCTTGTCCGCCGCCGCGGTTGCGTCACCCATACCGGCACCCTTCGCTGCGATACTAGCAACGATAATATCACCTCGGACCGCAGGGGCTGCGGTCCCGCCGAGGCCCCGCCGCCGCGGGCCGGGAGGGCATGCGTGAGGAGATGGCATGTCTGATCGCTCGCTTCCCCCGCATCCACACCTCGAGCAATTGCGCCGGGAGGCGAAGGAGCTGCTCGCTGCCGTGTGGGCCCGATCGCGATCGGCCGGATTGACGCACAGCCGTGGCCGGCACTCCCGTGGCCGGCCGTCCCCGTTTCGGGACCTGGTTTTCTCAACCTCGGGGTGGCTGACGCCGCGATCTGGGGGCAGGTTGGCCCTCCCGGCACGGATGTGGGTCGTGATGAGGATGAGACTTTTTGAAGCCCTGATCGTGTCAGGGAACGGCCATACGCACTGGCGTTGCAGGGCGAGGCCGGGGGCGTCCGAGGTTCGGGATCGACCAAGATCAGTTCGCGGCTGGGGTCAGCGCGCCCGTGCGCCCAAGACCACGCGCCTGCTGGACCTGCCGGCACGGCCACTGGGCAGGCAGCCCAGCACTCGGATCGAGTTCGGGATGCTCAACGCTGAGCGCCGGGATGGCTCGCGACACGGCTGACGTGTGAAACGGCCGCAGG
>JBOHGT010000383.1:0-7960 GCA_050700385.1 Pseudonocardiaceae bacterium
CCGCGCCGACGTCACGCCGTGCGCCGAGGGCGAATGCGGCGGCGACGAGCAGCGCGGCTGCCGCGACCGCGAGCAGCAGCGGCCACCACCGCTCGCTGGCGAACGGCCTGCTCGCCTGCCCCCACCCGATGGGCGAGAGCCAGGACAGCGTGCCGTCGCCGACATCCCCGGCTGCGCGTAGCACGAAGGCGAGTCCGAGGACCGCGACGGCGAGGCCGTACGCTCCGCGGGTGTGCTCGGTGACCTGGGCGGCGACGGCCGCGACGCCGGCGAAGACCAGCCCGACGGTGGCGAACGCGGCGCCGAGGGTCAGCGACCCGGTCAGCGGGAGGTCCATCCCGACCAGGCCGGCCGCGATCGCCGCGCCGACGAGCACGTTGGCGACGGCTGTGACCAGCAAGGCGGCGGAGACCGGGGCGTAGCGGCCGACCACCGCGGCCCGCACCAGTTCGGTGCGCCCGGTCTCCTCCTCCGCGCGGGTGTGGCGGCCGACCATCAGCAGGCTCATCAGCGCCACCACGACCGCACCGAAGGCACCGAGCTCGAAGGCCACCCGGCCGCCGAGGGTGTCCAGCCCCTGGGCGGGACCGTTCATCACCAGCGCCGTCGGGTTGTTCTCGATGACGGCGGCCGCGGCGGCGAGGTCGGCCGGCGTGGGGTAGAGGCCCTTGATGCTCTGGGCGGTCAGCAGTACCAGCCCGATGATGGCGGCGATCCAGACCGGGATGCGGATGCGGTCCCGGCGCAGCATGAGGCGGATCAGGGTGCCGGTCCCGTCGAGCGCGGTCATCGCGGCGCTCCGGCGCCCTGCAGGACCTGCCGGCCGTTGCCGGCGAGCTCGTCGCCGTAGTGGCGGAGGAAGAGCTCCTCCAGCGTCGGCGGGTGGCTGTGCAGGCTGCGGATTCCGAACGCGGTGAGGTGGCGCAGCGCGCCGTCGAGCTGGTCGGTCTCGACGTCGAACCGGACGCGGCCGTCGTCGACCTGCAGGTTGTGGACGCCGGGCAGCTCGACCAGGCCGGTGGCAGGGCGGGCCGTCTCGACGGTGATCGAGGTCCGGGTGAGGTGGCGCAGCTCGGCCAGCGTGCCGTGCTGCACGGTCCGGCCGAGGCGGATGATGCTCACCCGGTCGCACAGCGCCTCGACCTCGGCGAGGATGTGGCTGGAGAGCAGGACGGTGCGGCCCTCCGCCTTGACCTCCTCGATGCACTGCTGGAAGACCGCCTCCATCAGCGGGTCCAGGCCGGAGGTCGGCTCGTCGAGGAGGAGCAGCTCGGCGTCGGAGGCGAGCGCCGCCACCAGGGCGACCTTCTGGCGGTTGCCCTTGGAGTAGGCGCGGCCCTTGCGGGTCGGGTCGAGGTCGAACCGCACGAGCAGCTCGTCCCGGCGTCGCCGGTCGAGATCGCCACGGAGCCGGCCGAGCAGGTCGATGACCTCGCCACCGGTGAGGTTCGGCCACAGGCTGACGTCGCCCGGCACGTACGCCAGCCGCCGGTGCAGCGCGACGGCATCACGCCAGGGGTCGCCGCCGAGCAGCGTGGCCTGCCCGCCGTCGGCGCGCAGCAGGCCGAGCAGGACGCGGATGGTCGTGGACTTGCCGGAGCCGTTGGGCCCGAGGAAGCCGTGTACCTCGCCGGTCGTGACGTCGAGGTCGAGCCCGTCGAGCGCGCGGGTCCGGCCGAACGCCTTCACCAGGCCGGAGGCCGAGATCACTGTGGTCATGAGCAGTGAAGCTACACAACTATCATGAACTTGTGAAGAGTTTAAAACGTGTAGGATGCTTGACGTGTAGCACGACGCAGCAAGGAGGCGAGGGTGCCGCCACCGGCAGGCGACGGGGAGTCCCCCCACGAGGAGGACGTGCTCCGCTTCGTGGAGCGGTTCGCGCTGATCCTGAGCGAAGCGGGGATACCCCGGATGCCGGCCCGCGTGTTCGCCTACGTGCTCGCCGACGACGCCGACCGCTACACCGCCGGCGAGCTGGCCACCGGGCTGCGGGTCAGCCCGGCCGCGATCTCCGGTGCGGTCCGCTACCTCGTCCAGGTCGGGCTGCTCGGCAAGGAACGCGAGCCGGGTTCGCGCAGTGACCAGTACCGCATCTACGACGACGACGTCTGGCGCGCGATCGTGATGCAGCGCGAGCCGCTGCTCCGGCGCTGGGAGGAGGGGCTGGCCGAGGGGGTCGCGCTGCTCGGCACCGCCCGGCCCGGAGGCCAGCGCCTCCGGGAGACGCAGGAGTTCTTCGCGTTCATGCGCTCCGAGCTGCCGCAGCTGCTGGTCCGGTGGCGGGAGCGCAAGCAGTCGCTGTCCGAAGGGAACGGGAGCGGGTGAGCCAGAGCGCCACGGGCGACGGGCGGGGGATCTCGCTTGCCGTGCTTCCGCTGCATGATGGTGCCGGCAACGCTCTGGTCGACTTCCGTTTCGCTGCCGAATCCGAACTCGGGGTCCTGGACGACCGGGTACCCATGCCGCTCTCGTTGATCGTGGTCGCGCTCGCGGGCCGCGTGCTGATGGTGTTCGATCGCGGGCGCAAGCAGTGGGAGCTTCCCGGCGGGATGCTCGAGCCGGGCGAGACCGCTCGGCAGGCTGCCGTGCGGGAGTTGGAGGAAGAGACGGGTATCTCGACAACGGACCTGGACTTCACGGCTGTTGTCGAGTTCGAACCCCAGTGGCCCACCCGCCGGGAGTACGCGGCGGTCTACCGGACCGTGCTCCAGGTCACACCGCAGCTGGTCGTGAATGATGAAGTATCGGACTTCCGCTGGTGGGATCCGTGCTCGCCGCTGGGCGACGGCATGAGCCCGCTCGACGCGGAGATCGGTCGGCGCGCGACTTTGCGCGTCACCCCTGCGACGCCGTACGTGGGAGGATTGCGAGACCGGCGCCCGCCGCTGGATCGACGAGGGAGGCCGACGACCTAGCCGTGAGCTGTCGCGGTCAGCGCGTCCGGGTCGCCAAGATGACAGATGGTGAGGAGGTCCGTTGCCGCTGCAACCGCGGTTCCGCATCTCAGGCGCGTCACGGCCTTTCGTGGACCGTGAGGGCGCTATCGAGGTCTTCGAGCAGGAGGTCGATCGTGTCGGCCGGGGCCCCTGTGTTCTGAACATCACTGGTGTTGGTGGGATCGGCAAGTCACGGCTTTTGCGCGAGCTCGCTGCGCGAGTGGCGGAAACGCACCGCACGGCGGCACTGGACTTGCAGGTGTCTGCGTTGCGGCAGCCCGATGCTGCTCTCGCCGTGCTGCGCGCCGAGCTGGGCAGGCAGCAGGTGCGGTTCGACCACTTCGACGTCGCTTATGCGGTGCTTTGGCAGCGGCTGCACCCGCATCTCAAGGTGTCTCGCCGTGAGTTGCCGTTCGTGGAGCACAGTCAGGTGCTCACCGAGATCGTCGACGGTGTTGCGGGCGTGCCCGTCTTCGGGACGGCGGTGGCGCTGCTCAAGTTGGCCGATGCGGCGCCGAGCCGCATCCGGGGCCGCCGTGCGTTGAGCCGGTCTCCTGTGCTTCGCCAGCTGGACACGCTGTCCCACACTCAACTGGCGGACGCGGTTACCTATCTCTTCGCCCAGGACCTGCGCGCCGCGACCGAGGGCTCGATGCCCTATGTGGTGTTCGTCGATGCTTATGAGGCGTTGGTCGGTGAGCATGCCCGCACTGGTCATGTTGTGCTTTCCGATGTCTGGCTGCGCGACCTGGTCGGGCAGCTGGACCGCGGTCTGTGCGTGATCGCGAGTCGTGAACCCGCTCGGTGGGAGGCCTACGACCCGGACTGGGCGGATGTGGTGCGCGTCACGCGGCTCGACGACCTGCCGATGCGAGCCTGTCTCGAACTCCTCGAAAGCAGCGGGATCGGCGCGGACCGGGAGATCGCACAGGCGAGCAGCGGAGTGCCGTTCTACCTCAACCTGGCGGCGGACACCCTGCAGTATTCCGACGGTGATTCGGGTCCGGGCGTCGTGTCCACCGAGCAGATCCTGCAGCGCTTCCTGCAGCACGTGCCACCCGAGGAGGTCCGCCTCCTCGAGCTACTCAGCCTCACCCGGACGTTCGATCGAGGAGTGTTCGACGCGGTCGCCGACGAGTACCGGCTGCCGGGGCACCAGCTGGTCTGGGACTCGCTGACCGCGTACTCATTCGTCACCCCGACCGTTGGTGAGCATTACCAGCTGCACCAGCTCATGGTGGGAGCGCTGCGTTCTCGGCTGCGCGCCGAGCTCGCCGCCGACGTTCACCGCACGCTGCGACGACACTGGGAGTCTCGCGTCGCATCGCGGTTGACGGGCGGTCCGCGCGGTTCCGCCGACGAGGTGACCGCACTGCGCGAGGCGGTGTATCACGGCTTGCGGTCCGGTGAGCTGACCGGCGACCAGTTGCTTGGCTATGCCGACCGCATCGTTGCCTTGGGCGGCGTGGCGAGGATCACCCCGATGGTCGATGACGTCGACGGGATGCTCGGGACGCAGCCGACCACCGAAGCCGGGGGACTCGCAGAGGCTGCGCGATGCCTTCGGGCCGAGACCGCTTACCTGGCGGGAACACCGCAGCGACCCGTCGGGGCTCCGGGTGCGGTTGGTCTCACGACGGCGGCTCGGGTACGCCTTGCGCTGGCGGAGGCCCACGCGCTGCGCGTACTCGGGGATACCCGTGCCGCGTTGCAGGCGTACCTGGCGATCCGCGGCTCGGGTGATGGCCGGCACCACCTCGTCGCGGGTCTGTGGGCTGCGGACCTGCATATGGCGCAGGGCCGGTTCTATGACGCCGTCGAGCTAACGGCCGAGGTGCGGGCGCGCTGCCCAGCCGACGACGCGGAGATGCAGGCCGATACGGCCCGGTTGCTACATCTGACCCACCGGTTCGCCTTCGACTTCGACTCGGCTGGTGAGTTCCTGGAGGAAGCTGCTCGCTGGTACGAGCAGGCGTCGACCGTGAACGGCAGGGCGAATATCCAGACCAACCGTGCTGAGTACCTGGCGTGGACTGCGCCGGACCGAGCCGTCGCAGCCGCGCTGGATGCGATTGACCAGCAACGGGATGTGGGCGCGCTGCACGAGATCGGGAAGTCGCGCACCGCGCTCGCCCTGGCCTGCACGAGGCTCGGCGACCTCGACCGCGCGGAAAGGGAGTTCGGGCAGGCCTGCGCGGAGCTGGACCGAGCTGGTTACCGTTCGGGCCGTGCCCGAGCCGAGCTGTACCGCGCCATGCTGCTCGCCCGGCAGGGGCGAATCCCCGCGATGCTCGACGCCGTGCACTGGGCGGTGCAGGAGTTCGAGGCAACCGAGGTCTACCCGAGCATGATCCTGGGCGCTGCGGTCGCTTTGAGGCGTCTGGGCCATCTGACCAGGGACGTTCAGGCCGCGGCAGACCGCGCGCGCGATCGGATCCGCCCGCTGTGCAGTCGCGCAGAGCTGGAAGACGGGATCGAGCTGTGGATGGGGTCGCTGGTGGGTGAGCTCGGGTGAGTGGGTGGGACCCCATGGCGCTCTACCGGGCGGCGCTGTGCGCCGAGAGCAAGATGTCTGGCTACTACAATGACAATGTACACGTGGATACATCCGAGGGGCCGGTTCTGGTTCGGATTCCGGTGCCACGGGCCGACCAGATGGACATGCGTGTCTGGGACGAGTCGGACGTGCTCCGCGCTGTCTCGCCGCGCGTCGACCATACCCCCCGCCTGCTGCACGTGTCCTCCGATCCGCGGTTTCAGATCCACGAGTTCGTGACGGGTCCACAATTGAACGAGCTCGCACCACGGGGCGTTCCCGTGCCCCCGAAAGTGATACCGGACGTGCTTGCGCTGTTCGACCAGCTGGCCACCGTCCCTCGCGGCGAGCTCCCCCCGCTTCCGGTTGGCTGGCCCGATGACGGGAAGTGTGCGGACTTCGCCCGAATGCTGTCCGGATACACCCGGCGGGTCTTCGACGGGAACCAGGATGAATTCGGCGATCTATATCGCGCGTTCGGTATTCCCGATGATCCGTTGGCCAGCATCGTGGCGACATGGTCGACGATAGCCCCCCGACCATTTCGCCTGGTCCACGCCGACGTGCACCGGCAGAACATGATCATGTCATCGCGCGGTGTCATATTCCTGGATTGGGAACTGGCACTGTGGGGGGACCCGGTGTATGAATTGGCCGTCCACATCCACAAGATGACATACTTCGACGACGAACTCCGCACCCTGCTCCGTGGCTGGGAGGCGATGACCAAACCATCGGCCGCCCGGTCCTGGCATGACGACCTTACTGCCTACCTGCGGCATGAGCGGGTGAAGTCGGCGATCGTGGACTCGGTCAGATACACCAAAGAAATCCTCAGCGAGGACATCTCCAAGGCAAGACGAGAAACCCTCACCGACAAACTCACCGGCAAGCTCGACGCAGCCGGTCGAATCTGGGGCTGGCGAACCGGTCGCAGCACACACGAGGTTGACGACATTATCACCGAGTGGGCTTCGGAAAGATCCCACCCATCCACACGACACCCTCGCTGACGCGGTACGGCACAGCGAACGATCGTGCATGGACGAGCAGCCAGCGACCTTCAG
Organism: Pseudonocardiaceae bacterium; assembly: GCA_050700385.1. GTDB lineage: Bacteria > Actinomycetota > Actinomycetes > Mycobacteriales > Pseudonocardiaceae > WHSY01. The sequence continues at coordinate 6,543 of JBOHGT010000383.1, forward strand.
TGGTCCTTCGGCATGTCTGGAGACACGTTCGAGCTTCGTAGGTGAGCGGCTACACATGCCCGAAGGGCACTCACGGGGACGGGAGCGGGTAAGCGGAGCGTCACTACCAGCGCGGCCCTACGGTGGTGGTGATAGGAATACGTCACAACGCCAGCCACGCGGACCGCGCATGACGACCCCGACACCGGATCGGCCGCAGTTCGACCACGCTGGCCAGGCTGTGCGCTGGCTACGCCTCTGGCGGCGCCGGTCTCAACAGGTCATCGCGGATCGCGCCGGGATCAGCGCCAGCCACCTGGCCAACATCGAGGCCGGTCGGCGCACCCTGGACCGCCGGTCGCGGGTGATCGCGCTGGCCGACGCACTGGAGGTCTCCCCGTCGGAGATCACGGGACAGCCCTATCCGCCCGGCGACCGCAAAGAGATGGCCAGGTCATTTGGTGAGGAATGCGTCATAGACGTGGTCATCGAGTTCGGTGACGAACGGTTCGGTGCGCCAGGGAGCCAGTTCACGGCGGGCGCGGCCGATTCGCTGGGCGGCTACCCGGCCGCCGGTGGCCGCGGTGATGTCGACACAGTCGTGGAGCAGCGCTACCGCGGCTTGGACGCCACCGCAGCGCAGCCGCGCGACTGCGAGATCGGCGCCGATGATGCCGCGCTGCACCTGGTCCCGTGGTGCCGTTAGATCTGCCAGAGACAGTTCGAGCAGGTCATGGGCCCGCTCGGCGGTACCGAGGTGTAGCTCGCAGACACCCTCGAAACCCCGCAGCAGGCCCTCGTTGAACCCGCCATTCGCAGCACCAGCGGCCTCGACTTCCGACCAGGCGAGTCGTAGCGAGGCGCCCGCATCGCGGCCACGACCGGATCGGGCGGCCACCTCAGATTGCAGGGCATGCGCCCGGGCGCGAACCCGGAGATTCGAGCCGAGCCTGGCGTCGGCGACCGCAGCGTCGACGATCGCACGCGCCCCATCATCACCGGTGGAGTGCAGCATCGTCATGGCGTAGCTGGTGCGTGCCGCAGCGCGGCGGACGAGATCACCCGCAGCCGCGATCGCCCGGGTGTACCAGCGTTGCGCGGCGGCATCGTCCCGGGTCTCGAAGGTGATGCGACCGGCCAACAGATATGCCTCGCAGCGGAGCACGTCGGTACGCTCCTGCAGCGGCGCAGGCTCCCGGAGCCGTAGGCACACCTCGATGACCGGGGCGAGCAGCAGTTGCAGGCGCACGAACGGCACGCTGCCGATCTGGCGATCCACATCGGACACTGAAGCGGCGAGTCGGTCGAGCAGCTCGGTATCGAGCTGGCCGGGCTCACGGAGCGCCTCGACCGCAAGCTGACGCATCGGGCCAGTCAGCAGCGCGAGCGGCTGACCATCATCGATACAGGTCGAGCGAATCACCGTGTCTCGCAGCTCG
>JBOHGT010000384.1:0-22011 GCA_050700385.1 Pseudonocardiaceae bacterium
TACGCGTGGAACCAAGCCGCTATGAATACAAGGGTCATTCCATAGAGCTGCGCGAACGAGAAGCCGTTCGCGCAGAAGGGAATGAACTGTCAGTTGATGGCGTACCGATTCGTTACGGCCGACTGCCTGGTGGGCAGTACTACTTGCCCGATTACGCCTACGACTGGTCGGACGACCTAGTAGACCTCACGCGGAAGTTCATCGACTACCGAATTAGGGCCGATGAGATCCGCCGCGGAAGTGACGTCGGGACGGGAGAGTGACATGGGTATCCGCCGGAACTATCGCAGCCTTTCGACTGTCGAACGTGATCGCTTTGTTCAAGCGCTTCACCAGGCGAAGTCAAATGGGGTGGTCGACAAATTCGCCAGCGATCACGAGACGTTTTTCCACCGGGCTCATCACAGCTCCCACTTTCTCCCCTGGCACCGCGAGTTCCTTATCCGCTTCGAGAGTGAACTGCAAAAGTTCCATCCCGACATCACGCTCCCTTACTGGGACTCCACGATTGACACCAGGCCGTCTGATCCATTGTGGGCTAACAGCTTCCTTGGTCAGTTCGATTCAGCCTGGGGTCTCGGGCGGGCGCTCGGCTCGGCGACATTAGCGACGGCCCAGCAGGTGCAGGCAACGCTCGGCCGTGGCACTTACGATGTATTTTGGCCAGAGATGGAAGGACGTATTCACAACCCACCGCACAACTGGGTTAATGGCGTTATGGCCACAGCGGCCTCGCCCGGCGATCCAGTCTTCTACCTGCACCACTGTTGGATCGATATGTTGTGGGCGCAGTGGCAGCTCGCGCACCCCGATGCACCATTTGTTTCGAGCGGCGCGGGTTTCGGTCTCAATGACCCCATGCAGCCATGGCCAAATCGGACGCCAGCAAATGTGCTCGCTCATCACTCCCTTGGCTACAGCTACGATACAGAACCTCCGGGAGGTAAGGAGCGGTTCAATGCCATCTGGGTCGAGAGCGCACAGCATCGGCCGGCGGTGTGGGGATGGGCCCGCGCCGACTTTGACAAGCGGGCAGCCGAGCTTCAGGACCAGGGTTACCAGCTGGAGACGGTCAACGCATTCGTGCTTCCCAACGGACACGGTGAGCGGTTCAATGCCATCTGGATCGAGAGCGCACAGCATCGGCCGGCGGTGTGGGGATGGGCCCGCGCCGACTTTGACAAGCGGGCAGCCGAGCTTCAGGACCAGGGTTACCAGCTGGAGACGATCAACGCATTCGTGCTGACATGACTGCAGCTACTCAGCGGACGCGACGAGCCGTAGCCGTGCAGCAGCGTGCTGCGGCTGGTCGCCACGGTCGGCCGGTACAGGCTGGCTGAGGACGTCAGGGTGAGCTGACCGGCGTGGCGGATCAGGCGGGCCGGTACTCGGATCAGCGTGTGGCGCAGGGTGGCGATCATGGCTTGGCCGTCGCGGATGCCGTGACCGAGTGGCTGCCCGTCGGGTCCGGGGGTGGCGGTGAGCTGGTGGGTCCAGCCGGCGATGCTGACCGCGAGCAGCGCACCCCACATCCACGCCCGGTTGACCTGCGGGTAACCGAGGGGAACTTCGCCGCCAACGCCACCTGGCTGACCTGCGCCGTGCTGGCCCACAGCCTGCTGCGCGCCGCCGGATGTCTGGCCTCGACCTTCCACGCCAAACCCGCGGCGCCACCCTGCGCCGCTTATCGCGATGGAGCAGATCACCACGGCCACCCCGACCGCGTTGGCGGTGAAGTCGAAGGTGGTCGCGCTGGATCCGACGTTCGACCCCGTGAACTACCACGGCTGCCGCAGCTTCCGCGACTCGGTCGGCAAGCTCAACCACCGGGTCCGCGCCGTTGGTCGCTCCGTGAGCAGGGTTCGCTCGGTCGGGTCTTGCGTCGACCGGCCGGTCCTGCGCAGGGTGGTGGAGATCGCAGTGCAATGGGAACGACACTGGAGGCCGGGAACCAGCATGGCCATGTTCGACACTCCGGCTGTGGCTGCGGCGGACCCGCTGATGCCAACCGTTCAGCGGTTCCCGGTCAACCTGGGCACGCGGCCGCTGAGTGATGAGGGCCCAAGCACAGCTCGGCCCTTCATCCTGCGTGGGGTGGTTGCGCGCCATGTTCAGCCTCCGGACGAGGGGGTGCAGGCGAAGCACCGGACGACTGCGCACGACACGTTGCATGCCCGGACGTGTAACCAGGACGGGAAGATGATCGACGATTCCTACACCACGCCGGATGGCTGATCGCCTGGAACCACTGGTGCTTGTGCTCGGCATCAGGGAGGAGTGGGCAGCCGTCGAGGTTGGGAAGGAGTTCGACGCTCGCGGCGTCCGCTGGATTCCGCTGAATGTCGCCGACTTTCCGCTCACGATCACACTCGGAGCTGAGCTGACCCCGGATGTCGAGGGGTGGCGCGGAGCGTTGAGGACCGCCGAGCTTGAGCTGCCGCTGCAGGAGGTCACCGCAGTCTACTACGGGAGACCGACGGAATTTGTCATGCCGTCCCGCATGTCAGGACCCGAGCTGCGGTTCAGCCGCGCCCAGGCCAGGGTCGGCATCGGTGGTGTCCTGGCCAGCCTCTCCGTCCGTTGGGTCTCTCACCCGTCAGCAATGGCTGACGCCGCGTACAAGCCGCGGCAGCTCGCCCTGTTGAAACGGGCGGGGCTGGCCGTCCCGCCAACTCTGATCACCAACGACGCGGACGCGGTTCGTGGCTTCGCCGGGACCTTCGGGGACCTGATCGTGAAGCCGCTGGCCGAGTCGATCGTGTATGAGTCGGGCGGCGAAGCCTTGGTCTACACCCGCCGCGTCACCCCAGCTCAACTGGAGTCCCTGGACGGTGTTGAGTCGACTGCGCACCTGTTTCAGCAGTGGCAGCCGAAACGATACGAAGCGCGCGTCACGGCGGTCGGTGACCAGTTGTTCCCAGTCGCGATCCACACCAGCAGCAAGAAGGCACAGGTAGACTGGCGGGCGGACTACGATGCTCTGCGGTATGAAGTGATCGACATACCTGACCAGGTCCGGGCAGGAATAGCCCGGTACCTGGACGCCGCAGGGCTGGCGTTCAGCGCGTTCGACTTCGTGATCCGGCCGGACGGCGAATGGGTCGCTCTCGAAGCCAACGCCATCGGAGGATGGGGCTGGTTGGCCGAAGAATGCGGGCTGCCGATCGCTGCGGCGATCGCGGACGCACTGACCAAGGAGTGATACGCATGGACGCCCTCGACACAATCCCCTGGCAAGCCCGGGCGTCCGCTCTCGCCGCCGAGCTGGCGGAAGGGGGTGTCTTACTCGACCCGGCGTGGCGTGAAGCGTTCGCCTCGACGCCACGCCACCAGTTCGTCCCGCGGATCCTCAACGGTGCCACGGTGGTGCAGGAGGGTGACCCGGGCTGGCTGGACGCGGTGTATGCCGACGAGTCGCTGGCCACCCAGATCAGACCTTCGGGCACCCCTGGACACGACATTCCCAGTTCGTCCTCCAGCAAGCCGACGGTCATGGCGGTGATGCTGGAACGGCTCGGGGTAGAAGCTGGGCATCGGGTGCTGGAGATCGGCACCGGAACCGGCTACAACGCAGCCTTGCTCGCGCACCGGCTCGGTGACCAGGCCGTCCGCTCCATCGACCTGGATCCGGAGCTGGTCGAGGCCGCCCGCGATCACCTGGCCGAGATCGGTCGGCATCCGCATCTGGCGACCGGGGACGGCGCGGTCGGCTGGCCCGACGGCGACACGTTCGACCGGATCATCGCGACCTGCGCCGTGACCGCTATCCCGCCAGCCTGGATCGACCAGCTCGCCGAAGGGGGCCGGATCGTCGCACCGCTAGACGCCGGCAGCGCCGGGCCGCTGCTCGTGCTCGATAAGACCGCTCCTGACGAGGTCACCGGCATCATCGACTCATACCCCGCGCTGTTCATGCCGATGCGCGAACGCGCGGACACCCCATACGGCCGCTTCCAGGGACCGACTGCGGCACCCGCTGGGATACCGCACTATGGCACTACCACTCTGGACCCCGCCACCCTGCTCGCCGGTCGCGAACTCATGTTGTTCCTGTGGTTGCACGCACCGGGCCTGCAGATCGGCGGCAGCGCAGACCATGGTGTGGTGGTCGTCGAACGAGGCGACGCACGCGCCGAGGTCGATCTGAAGCCCCTTGCCGACGGAACGTGGGCGGTCAAGCAGCACGGCTCCTACCGCCTGTGGGACACCGTCGAGCACGCCGTCACAGCGTTCGATGCACTCGACCGGCCCGACGCCACCAGGCTCGGCGTCACCGCGCTCAACGTCCCCGGCAAGCAGTACGTCTGGCTCGACGACCCTGACAGCGATCACTGCTGGCCCCTGACCGACCACATCTGACCCGAATCCGCGAGTAGGTGGCCCGACCCGGGCGTGGAGATGACGATAGGTATCCTTGACCTGCGACGGAGCGTGCTCGCGTTGCTACGCTACCGGTGGCCGTACGTGACGAATACGTGCGCTGCCTCATCACCTACGCGGAGGACACAGCCGCAGGGCACATTACCCCCCAATCGTGGCAGCACCGATGCCGCCGTGTCGACCGTCAGGCCGCGATGACAGCGATACGGCGCGTCAAGTCGGCGGCGGTACTGTCACGGCACGCCGTCAGCATGCGCGTCAAGTCGGTGCGCATGATATCTTTGGTGTGGTGACCCACCACGGAAAGACACTCCGCCGTGTAGACCGCGTCCTCAGCGAGCTTGAGACCTTTCGCCCGCTCCCCGGCCCGCAGATTCAGCTCTGCGGCCCGTGAGGTAGCTACGAGCGTCCGTGAACGGTCGTGCTCGGGTGCCTTCTGCATGGCAGCCTCGGCAGCGGGTACCGCCCGGTCCAGGAACGCGGAGTCATGCGCTGCCAGCTCTCGAAAGGTTGCCTCGATCAGACCGGCTGGCCCAAAGGAGTTGAACCCGGTCAGCCACGGCGGCAGCGAATGGTCGGTATGGTGCTTCTCGTAGAGATCACGCGCTTTCTTGAGGAACTTGATCGCCTCATCAGGGATTCCCAGCATTGCGTATAGCCATGCGTGGCTAACCGCGGTGTCCGACGCCGGAAGACCGTCAGGCATAGCGACGTCTGCGAGCTGCACTAGTTTCAGCGCGTTATCGGCGTTCCCCTCGCGCCCGTCAACATGCGCCTGCCCCAATATCACTGTTGCCGCTAAAGAGCGGTTGTCGACCTCTTTCGCGAGTTTGAGTGCGCGGGCGAAGAGCGCCCGCGCTGCTCTCACGTTACCGGTATGGGCTCGTGACGCACCGGCAACCATGTACGCGTCGGCCAGCGCCACCAGGAGTAGACCACGAATGTGGTCCTCCATGTTCACCTCGAGCAACCGGTACAGGTCGGGAAGCTCCCTACTCATAAGATCGGCGCAGCTTCCCTGGCCGTGGATGCTGTCCTGCCAGCGGGCGAACGCTGTCAGGTCACGGACACATGAGGCGCAGTGGGTCGCTCGACCAGCGGCCGCCCGGGTCAGGGAAGGCCGGACTGCGGCGGGCCGGGCGGCTCGACGGTGGCCCCAACCACGCACCAGAAACACAGCGGAGGAGATGGTGACGCAGCGAGGCCAAGGTCCTCCCGAGGTAGCGTCGCCCCGCACAGCGCCCGCGCCCGGCCGGTCACGGCGACGCGGTCGGCCTCGCTGTGCTCCACGGCATGACAACGCACGTCGCCGGGAGACCGGACCCAGCGCACCGGGCCGCCGTCGACGCGGCGCTGCACCACCCCCTGGCTGCACCTGAGGCACAATGCGCCCAGTGGCTCGTCGTGCAGGCCCCCATCAGTAATCGGTGTCCGCAGAGAGCGACGAACACCCCGAATGGATGATCGTCGCCCTCGTCCACGGCATGTGCCTTGAAATCCAGGGGGGACAGCGCCCACCGGGGAACACCGGCGGCCCGGCCCGGCCCGCCGGACTGCGGCTCGGGAGTACTCACTGGGCACCCGCCACCAGCTGCGGCTCCTGCCCCAGGCTCTCGCTCACGATCAGTAAGACAACCCGGATCGACGGCACACCAGAACAGGTGCCCGAGGTGCGTTTCGGTGCCAGTAGCGGGACAGCCCGCGCTAGCACCACATCGGGCAGGAGAGGCGTTACGGTGCGCTACCGAACAGTCGGACTCGACCAAGGACCCGGATGATCGAATCACCTGCCAGCCTCCTCGTGACTGTGCTGGCCGAGCAGGCTTGATCGGTCACGCAACGCTGCAGCACCAGGCGTAGGGCTTCGTGAGCGACCGGACCTTGCGGTAGCGCGACGCCGAGGGCCGGTCCGAGCTTTGTCACCATGCCCGAGTCCACAGGGATGATCCCGTAGTGGTAACCGCGCGCGCAGAGCACCGCGCACTGCGCCACTTTGAACGATGCGTGACGCACTTGTGCCGCGAACCTGCGGATCAGCCTGTCGGGATCAGCATCGAACATGCCGGCCTGCTCGTGGTCCACGAACTCACCAACGAGCGGAGGTAGCCGATCCGCGCAGTGGGTAGGCCGAGCGGGCGGACCAGACGTGTTAGCTTCCTGTCGTCGAAGGCGACGAGCTTCTCGAACCCGAGAGCATCCGTCTCGGCGACGACCCGTGCATAGGTGTCGATCATGGAGTACGAGATCCGCGTCGACCAGTGGCCGCGCCGCAACACGCCGCACGCACGATCGCCTGCGCACCGGCCGGCGCGGCCGGGCTGATCAGGGCGAGCGTGCTGTGAATCTCTGCGGGAAGGACCCGGGAGTACCCGTCGTCACGGTCCAGGCTCGCCTGCGCAAGGACAACGATTCCCCGTCGTGTGAAGGCGCTGGCCTCGATCGTCGTGAGCCAGCGCGGGTACGGGGTGACCAGCAGGATCCGGTCGATCGACATCCGGTTCAGCGTCGTGACGAGAGCGTCGAAAGCGCTCGCGACGGGGAGCGAGAGTCCCTCCTCCTCGGTGAAGCCGGCCGACGTGCAGGCAAGTAGCGTCCCGGCGAGCGGGAGCCGGGACAGTTCCCTGATGGCTGCCGGAACTGCCGAGTTCAGCTCCCGCAGGAACCGGAGGTCGAGGCTGGTAGCTCGGCTGGCCGGGACCAGCCGAGCGTCGTGGAAAGACGACACGATCGAGCCCGAGTCGAGGCAGCTCGGCTTCCACGATCGCGTTTGCCCACGGAACGAGCACACCGACGTGAATCGTGTCGGGTAACGCTGCATGCGCCTCGTCAAGCACGACCATTGCAGGCCGGCTCGACCACCCTTCGGGTCAGCTGTAGTAGGTCACGAGATCCTGTCCGGACTCCATCACCCGGATCAGTGCGTCGGTGATGGTCTGCACGACCTCGCCCTCGTCGGTGTCCGGGTCCGGCACGTCCGCCCGGGCCTCGTCGGTCAGCGCGGCGCGGATCTCGGCGTTGCGCACCCAGCCGACACCCGGGAACTCGTTCCAGACCAGTCCGGCCAGCGGGCGGGAGAGCAGGTGCTCGGCCAGGTCGGCGCCGAAGCGCTCGGCGACCGGGCCGCCGATCACCTCGTCCCGGAACCAGTCGCCCGCCGACGAGCTGTGGTCCACGGAGTCGATCGGGCGTCCGGTCTCGCCCAGCCACGACGCGACGACGTCGGTCTGCTCCGGCGTCGCCTCCGCGACGCCCGGCCCGTCCGCGGAGCCGCTGCCGTCACTCAGCAGGCGCTGCAGGTCGTCCACCGGTGCGGCCCACAGGTTCAGCGCGTATCCCACGTCTAGCCCTCCTCGTCCGGGTCCATCACTGAGACCGTCGCGGTCGAGTCGCCCTCCTCGACCCTGGTCGACACCGGGACGTACTCGATGGTGTCGTTCTCGATCGCGTCGAGGATGGCCCGGCCGGCGTCGGTGCGGTTGTCGGCACTCTTCGAGTTCCACATGTTGTGCGCGATGTCGGTCAGGTACTCGAGCGTGCCCTGGCTGAGCCGCGGCGGGTTGGCCGACTGCCGGACCGCCTGGGGGAGCATGTCCCCGGTGTCCGGGTTGTACTTCTGGATGCGCCCGAACTGGCTGGCCTTCTTCAACGTCGAGCCGCCGCCCTTCGCCTCGATGACGTGCAGCGTCTCCCCGTCCCACGTCATCACGTCGGCGACCCCGTTCCCGTTGAACGCGATGGCGCTGTCCCACGCGGTGCCGTCGTCGAGGGACAGGTCGAAGGGCTCGGTCTTGGTCGGGTGGACCAGATCGAGATCGTTCCCGGTCCGTTCCTGCAGGTACGCTACCGCTCCGCTCTCGCCCATCGCCTCGCTGGCCCTGCGCTTCTGGGAAGTGGTGGCGGCTTTCGACCCCCTGATCCTCCGGTACTGCGTCACCGTCGCGCCGGACAGCGCGCTGGTTACCACGTACCCGGGGGCCGGCCTCTTCCGCTTCTTGGTGACCCCCTTCTTCTTGATCACCTTCCCGCGCTTGCCCACCCCGCCGGTCTTGTGCAACTTCTTCGGCTTCTTCGACACGGTGTCGTCCTCGCTCCGGTGTCGCTGTCGGGATGCACTCAGGTGCTGGACGGGTACGTGACGATCAGGACGAGACCGGCCGGACGGGCGCCGGGGCGCTCGGCGGTGAGGGTCAGGCCGGAGCCGTCGGCCGGAAGGGCGAGCCCGGGGGTGGGCAGCAGTCGCCCGTCGGCGAGCACCAGGTCCGGGTCCCCGTCGAGCAGCAGCCGGGGAACGCCGCCGGTGCCGTCGGTGCCGTCGGTCGGGTAGGCGGCGAACAACCCGGTGACCTGCCGCCCGACCATGCCGGGGAACCCGTCGGGGTCGAGCGGGAGCACCAGATCGTCCGTGTCGCCGTCGGCGAACGCCTCCCACTCGTCCGGGAACTCGGTGGCGACGTCGACGTAGCGGGCCGCCGGGCGGGGGCGGAGCATGCCGCGCACCGCCGTGGCGAACGCCGCGCCGCCGTCCTCTGCGGTGTAGCGCAGGATCAGCACGACGTCGGCGGGTAGCCCGCTCGGCGGGCGGCGGCCGGTCAGCTCCAGCCGCCAGGTGGCCACCGCGCCGGTGCCCTCGAACGGCAGGTAGCGGTCGTCGTCGTAGCGCAGCTCGTGCAGCCCGTTGTTCTCCGCGTCTCCCGGCACGTCGGACAGCGCGATCCGCTGGTCGGCTCGCCAGTCGTAGCGCAGCGTCGACGGCGGGGTGCCCTGCGGGTTCAGCATGTGCTTGACCGCCTTCGGGTCAGGTTCGAGCACGGTCCGGTGGCCGACCTGGGTGAGCATCGCGGCCAGCGGGAGCACGGCGTCGTCGGCGTCGGTGATCCGCACCGCGACGGAGCGCACCTGGCGCCGGTAGTGACCGGGGAAGTCCCGGTCGAACAGGTCCTCGGTGAGAACGATCTCGCAGGCGCCGTCGGAGCGCAGGCGCAGCAACGCCAACGGGTCCACCTCGCGCAGCGACACCCGCTTGGTGATCTCCAGCCCGCGCCGGTGCCCGTCCCGGTGGGCCGCGGCCAGCCGGTCCAGGTCCGACCCGAGCTGCTCACCGGCGAGCAGCCCGGCCCGACGGCTCTCCCAGTAGCCCGGCGTGATGTAGGACGTGCCGTTCTCGGGCAGGCCGCGCTCGAACCGGAACGCGCGTTCGGCGGCCCGGGCCGTGTCCTCGGCCAGCCCGTAGGCCCGGAAGTACAGCGCGCCCAGCCGGCTCGCCGTCCACTGGTAGAGCTCGGCGCCGGTGAACTTGTCCCGCAGGAACGCCGCCACCTCGGACTGCTGGGTGATCTGCCGGTCCAGCACGTCCAGCTCGCGGCGGGCCGCAGTGAGCGCCAGCTCCGCGGCGGTCACCTCCGGCTCCATCTGGGCGAGGTCGGCGCGGGCCACGGCGGCCTGGAACTCCCACTCCTGCCGGGTCTGCTCCTGCTCGGCCACGACGCCCATCAGCTCGCCGATGACGCTGAAGCCCTCGCCGAACGACTCGGACACCTCGGAGGTGGTCTCCAGGGCTCCGCCGATCTGCTCCCCGCCGACCTCCACGCCCATGATGAACGGGCCGATGAGGGTCTGCGGCACGCCCTGCGCGATCGCGGCCCCGATCTTGAGACCACCCGAGGCCAGGTGTAGGGCCGACGCCACGGACATCATGGACATCTGCGCGACCTGGGCAGGCGAGGGGCCGTCGTCGATCAGCTTCTCGTAGTGGGCGATCCGCGCGGCGGCGGCGTCGCGCGCCACCCGGGCCGACGCCACGCCGGCCTCGGCCATGCCCATCTGCGCCTCCCGCGCGGCCCGCGTGATCGTGAGGATCTCGCCCTCCTGCCGGTTCTGCAGCAGGGTGAGCTGCTCGGCGTCCCGGCGGTCCAGCGCGGCGAGCAGGTCCTGCCCGAACTGGCGCAGCCGGTCGGTCAGCTCCTGGGCTCGGGCCAGCATCACCGTGAAGCGGTAGTGCGGCACGGGCGCCGCGACGGCCCCGGTGACCGCCTCGACACCACCGCCCGCGGCGACGCCGCGGACCAGCGCGGCCGGGTCGAGCGGCGGCGCGAACAGCGGTACCGGTCGGCTGATCCCGAGGATGTCCTGCGAGCGGCGGATCTTGCCCAGCCGGTCGGTCACCAGGTCCCAGTAACCGGCCAACGTCGCGTTGCCCGGGACGAAGAAGTACGGCTCGGTGGACGGGTCGGTGGGTGCCGCCGCACGCCCGAGCAACTCGTCGAGCGCCTCCTGCGGGCTTCCCGGCACGTCCCCCCGTTCCCGCAGCTGGGCGTAGGTGCACTCGTCGGCCGGCGGTCGGGGCCCGGTGGTCTGCGGGGGCCGGCCGAGCAGGTCCTGGGCCAGGATGTAGAGCATCCGCGCCTCGTCGATGCTCTCCGGCGTGTACTGGCGGAACAGCAGGTCGCCCCAGTCGATGAGGTTGTCGACGTAGCCCATGACGACCGCGCGCCGGTACGCCGTCGGACGCAGCGCGGCGATCGTGTGCGGGTCGAACGGGTCGTCCCGGTAGGCGGCCAGCTGGCCGTCGCGGTCGGCGCGCAGCTCGTACTGGCGGTGCAGCTCGGGCACCAGGGCGAGCGTCTCGGCCAGTGCGGTGTGGGCGGGGTCGCCGCGCAAGGCGTCCAGCTCCGGGGGCATCGCCACAGTGTCGAGCCGGTTCAGGTCGGCGGGGTCCGGGTCGGCGGTGCCCTGGAACGCCGGCACCAGGCGGTCCAGGGTCGCCGCGACGGCCTCCAGGTCGGCCATCGACGTCCCCGCAGGCAGCGCGGGCCGCAGCGCGTCGAGGCCGTCCCGCAGGTCTGCGGCGAGCGCCGCCGGGTCGGCGCCGAGGAACGGCAGGAAGCGCCAGTACTGGTCCGGTTGGGTCGGGTCGAAGACGTACTCGTACCAGACCCGGGCGTCGGCGAAGCGCTGGGCGCCGTTCAGCGCCTGCGCGATCAGCAGCGGGGCGTGGAGAAAGATTTCCCAGTAGTAGACGCCGTTGGCGCTGCGGAAGTCCAGGTGCGCGCCGGCGGGCAGCCAGTCGCGGTCGACCCGGTCGGCCTGCAGCCGCACCGTCGTCGCGTCGGAGACGTCCGTGCTGAACGCGGGCAGCTCGTCGGTCTCCTGGGTGGTGGTGTCCAGCAGCGCCGCCACCCCGCCGGTCAGCAGCCGCTCGTTGAGCTTGTACGCGGTGCTGGTGGTCAGCCGGACGATCTCGTGCGGCTGTGCGGCGAACTCGTACGGGTGGTACTGCGTCCGGTCCCGTGAGTAGCGGATGTAGTTCGGGCCGAGGAAGAAGTACAGGTCGTCGCGGCCGTCGAGGGCGCCGGTGATGCCGGTCGGCAGGCCGGCCCAACGGTCGGCGGTCGGCAGGAACCGCCCCGGCGGGACCGGGTCCCCGGTCTGGGGCAGCGCCGCGTAGAGGTCCCCGCGCAGGGCGTAGGGCCGGCCGTCCTGGTGGAACAGGGCGGTCACCGGCTGCGTCATCGCCCGCGGGTACCCCGCGTCCACCACCCCGGGCACGGAGCCGTCGCTGCTGATCGTGTAGCGGACGTACTGGTTCCCGCTGACCAGGTACAGGTGGGTGCCGGTCGTGCCGACGAAGCCGGCGTCCACCGATGACCACTTCGCGCCGAGGTCCACCGCGGGCGTCGCAGGCGGTGCCCACTCCTCCTCCCGGAGCGTGACGCCCTGCTTGGTGAACGCGCTCTTGATGGCGTCGGCCACGGCTGCGGGCCCTCGCGCGGTCACCGTCCGGACGGCGAGAGTCGCCAGCGACGGCCGGTCGGCCGCCGCGATCGTCGTGACGTCCGAGGCGTTGTTTACCGACCGGACGGTGGTCAGGTTGGCGGAGGTGACCCACTCCTGCTGCGCGAAGGAGAGGAAGTACTCGATCCCGCCCTCACCGCTGTACGCCATGTCCACCCGGCTCCACTGGGGCAACCGCTCGGTGTTGTCCCGCAGGCTCTTCGGGTAGCCCGCGTCCGGCAGCCCGAGTGAGGTCTTCGATGCGACGGCCGCGCTCACCTTCGCGGCGTCGTAGCGCAGGTACCGGTCACCGGTGAACACAAACAGCGTGCCGCCCCGGAGCAGTACGGCGTCGATCTTGCTGGAGTAGTCCGTGCCCGGCGGATCGGTCCGGCCCCATCGGGACGAGATCGACGAGGCGGCGCCGCGGGTGTTCCCGGCCTTGAGCAGCATGAAGCGCGCATTCTCGTTGTCGAAGAAGATCCGGGACCCGTCCGGCAGCTCCACGGCGGCGTCGATGCGACGCCAGGACGGCATCATCGGATCCTTGTTACCCTCGGTCGACGCGGGCTGCGGCGGTTCGGCCGGGGCTGGCAGCACCGGCCGGCACAGGAAACTGCCGCCCTTGTGGTCCACGCTGAACCAGGGGCCTTCGGCGAGCCCCTGCTGGGAGCCGAACCACACGACGTCCGACGGGGCGATCACGTCCGGCTCGGTGAAGATCGCGGAGACGTCCTCGGGGTGCGGCGGCTCGACGGCCGCACTGGGCACGCCGACGGCGTAGAGCTCGGGGGTGAGCCCGAACGTGGCCTGCACCGGTGCCATGGTCGTGCCCAGCACGGCGAGGATCCATTCTGGGAGGGTCGCGGGAAGCACGCCGACCCCTGCCGTGTAGGAGGCAAGGATGGCCTGGTGGCCGCCCGCCTGGTCGGGCAACGCGCCGGAGCGGACGGAGAGCCGCACGTCGCGCAGCTCGGAGGCGGGGATACCGGTGCCGAGCACCTGGGCCGGCACCCACTCCTGGTTCAGATTGCGGAACGAGAAGAAGATCTTCACGACCTGCTGCGTGGCGGGGCCGCTGACCTGCTGCGTGTCGCCCTCGGCCTTCGTCGCCACGACGACGCTGCGGTCCGGCCGGTCCGGGGCGGCGTTCTCCACGGTCGCCCAGAACACGAACAGCCGGCCGAACGCGTGCACCGGGTAGACGTTCTCGGCGTCGATCTGCACGTCGACCCGCGCCCACGCCTCCCAGGCGGCCGAGGACCGCGCCCCGGGATGGAACGTCGCCGACCGGCAGTAGTAGCGGCGCGGGCTGGTCCGGGTGCGCCCGAACAGGACCAGCTTCCGGGTACCCGGGGCCTCGTCGGCCGGCGAGTAGACATAGCCGCCTGCGATCGCGAGCCGGGACACCTCGGTGTACTCGTCGAGGTAGCGCTTGTAGGCGGTCTGCACCGTGTCGGTGGTGATACCGCCCTGCAGCAGGTCGCTCTCCAGCTGGCGGAACGCGGGGGTCCGGGTGTCGCGCAGCTCGGGCCGCAGGTAGTTCTCCGGGTAGAGCAGGACCTTCCGGTTCGCCTCCCACGTCCGGTAGGTGCGCAGCCACTCCCACCACCGCCGGACCTGCGGCCGGGCCGCGGCGTCGCCGGGCTGCGGCGCGACGCCGGCCGGCTCCAGGTCGAGCAGGTAGCGGTGCACGTAGAGCTGAGTGGCGGCGATCGCCTCCCGGATCCGGGAGGTGGTGCCGTCGGCACCCATGTCGACGTCGATCAGCAGCCGCTCGTACAGCGCGCCCGGTGCGGGCGCGGGGTCGTCGGCCAGCACGGCGGAGACGAGCGTGTCCCGGCACAGCTCGGACAGTTCCTCGTGCATCCGGGCGGTGAACGTGGCGAGCTCGTCAGGGGCGAGGACGTCGGCGAGCAGGCCGAGCAGGCCGTCGGTGGCCCGGCCCGGGTCGGCGGCGCCGGTGTGGGCAGGTGCCCACACGGCGTCGTAGAGCCGCGATGGGCCGATCCGCAGCCGGGCCGTGCTCGCGAACAGCTCGGCCAGGCGCAGCACGATCTCGATCTCCAGCCTGTCCTGTTCGGCGCGCGGGACGGACAGGAACCCGCCGTGCCGCTGCACCCAGCGGATCTCCTCCGCGTCCCACCCGAACAGCTCGGCGAGCCGACCGTATGGATCTTCGACGGCGGTGCCCCCGCCGAGCAGGGCACCCAGCTCGCCGCCGCTCGCCCGGGACAGCCGGGCGTAGCGGCTGATCACGTGCACGTCGCCGAGCCGGTAGTCGGCGGTGCCGCCGAAGCGGTCGCGCAGGGGCTGCGGGAACGCGTGGTCCACGGCCGTGTACCGGCCGGCGCGGTAGCGGACGTGGTCGGCGCCGAGGAGCAGGTAGGTGGCGCCTGCGAAGGAGAAGGCGCCGTCGATCCCGTCCTCGAACGCGGCCGGCAGGTCGCCCCAGTCGTCCCGGATGGTGCGCGGGTACCCGGGGTCGACGTGGGTCGGCTCCGCACCGCCGTAGCGGACGTACTGGTCCCCGCGGAACGCGTACAGCGCGCCGGACGAGGCTACGAACGCGGCGTCCAGCGGAAGGCCCGGCCCGAACGTGGTGCGCACCCGCCCCCACCGCCCGGCCACCGGCCGGACCTGTGGGTCGGCGGCGTTCGCGTGTAGGTGGTGGGCACCGCGGAACAGATGGATTCCGCCGTCGCGGTCGCGCAGGGCCGCGTCCACCCCGTCGCAGAACTCCACCGGCAACTCGGGTAGACCCAGGTCGGCGGCCAGCGATCCCTCGATCGTGCGCGGGTAGCCGTCGTCGGTCAGGACGGTCCCGGCGCCTTCGGTGTAGCGGACGTAGAGGTCCTCGGAGAACAGGTACGTGTGCTGGTCCGTGCGCAGCGCTGCGTCCACCCGGCCTCGCTCGGCGATCGGATCGCGCACCCGTCCCAGCGCGGCCGTCGCGCGGACGGCGTACCGGGAGCGCGCCGCGACGTGGCACACACCGCCAGCGAACACGTACACCGACCGGTCGTTGCCCACCACCGCGTCCACCCCGCGCACTGCGGCGGTGTCCTCGAACGACTCCGGCAGATTCCCGAACGGCTCCTCGGTCCGCAGGTGGCCGGCGATCGGCTTCGGGTAGCCGGGGTCGGCGTCGCGGTAGTCCGCGACGCCGTAGCGGGCGTAGCGGTCGCCGCGGAACAGGTACGTCGTGCCGCCGGCGTCCACGAACGCCGCGTCGACCCGGTCGAAAGCCGGGTACCCCCACGCCCGGCGCACGTCGACGGCCGGGTCGAACGCGCCGTCGGACCAGCGGGCGTACCTGTCGCCGGTGACGTCGCCGACGACCTCGCCGAACCGGTCGCCGGGGCCACCGGGGGTGAAGAAGAAGTGGGTCGCGCCGTCGCGGCCGACGAACGCGGTGCGCAGCACCGCCCCGGTCGGGACCCCGGTCGGGTTCGTCACCGGGTCGTGGCGCCACAGCAGGCCGATCGGCTGCGGCAGCGACCACGGGTCGTCCGGACCGCTGCGCTGGACGAACCGCTCCCCGGACAGCAGCAGCGTCGCGCCCTCCCGCACGAGCACGGCCGCGGGCGGACCGAACCCGAGCGGCGCATCCCAGAACGACGCGTCCACGAGCCGCGGGCCGCCCGGCTCCGGCCCCCCGGTCCCGGTCCAGGTCACGTACCGCATCCGCCCGTCCGCGCCGGGCCGCTCGAATACGTGGGTCCGGCCATCTTCGACGTAGGCGAGCGCGACGGAGGTCAGGCCGCCCCAATGCTCGGACACCGGCCACGGCCCGCTCTGCTCCTCGCGGCCCGCGTAGGCCGCCCCGGAGGGGGCGAACGAGACGAACTGGTCGCCGCGGAACAGGTGGGTGACCCCGGCGGCGTCCACGAATGCCGCGTCCACCACCCCGTCGCGGGTGATCGTGTCCCGGGGCATGCCCCACGCCTCGGCGACCGGGTACTCCTGTCCCAGACGGACGTCGTAGCAGCTTCCGTCGCGGAACAGGTAGGTGTCGCCGTCGGTCCCGGCGAGCACCGCGTCCAGCCCGGTCGCGAAGCGCTCCGGCACCGTGCGCAGCACGCGGGGCCGGGCCGGTCGCGCCCCGCGCTGCGGGGCGTCCACCGCGTCGGCGTGCCGCCAGCCGGCTGTCCCCTCCAGCATCAGCGCGCCGTCCTCCAGGAACGCGCAGCGCACATCCGGGACGTCCGGGTAGGTCCGGTACAGCGCGTCGGAGACGACGTGCCAGCGGTCGCCCACGAGCAGGTGGACGCTGTGCCGGTCGGCGAACGCCGCGTCGACCCGGTCGAGCGTGACCGGCAGCGCGTCCAGCCGTGGCTCGGCCGACAGCGCGGACAGCGGGGCCGGGTATCCGTCCTGCACCGTGCCGAGGTCGGTGTCCAGGTAGCGCACGTACTGGTCGCCGGAGAACAGGTAGGTATAGGTGCGGGTCACCTCGGCGCCGTCCACAGTCTCGACGGCGTCCAGCACCAGCGCCGCGTCCACCCGACCGGTCCGGGCGAGCCGGTTGGGCACCCGGCCCCAGAAGCCGGCGATCGAAGCGGGGTAGCGGTCGTCGACCCGGGTGTAGTCGGTGGTGGAATAGCGGACGTACCGGTCGCCGCTGAACAGGTAGGTACGCCCGTCGCGGCCAAGGAACGCCGCGTCCACCCGGTCTAACGGCAGGCTGTCCCAGTCCTCGGCCAGCGTGCGCGGGGCCGACCACCACCGGCGGCGGGCGTCGAACGTGATGTAGCGGCTCCCGCAGAACAGGTAGGTCTGCCCGCCCCGGCCGGTGAACACCGCGTCGACGTCGGTCACGCCCGCGCCGAGTGCATCCGGCAGGTTCCACCAGCCGTCGTGCAACGGACGCGGGTGGCCGGGGTCCGGCGTCGTGTAATCCCGGGTGGAGTAACGCACGTAGAACCGGGTGCGGTCGGCGACGGCGACAGTGAGCCGGTCCGGGCGGCGCCGCACGGTGTAGGCGGTGCCGTGCTCGTCCACCGTCCGCCAGCCGCCGTCGGGTTCCGCAGTGATGCGCGCGTCTGCGGCGAACGTGATGTCGTGCTCGGCGAACCGTGCCCGCAGCAGTGGCGGGAGCCGGTCGCCCGCGAGCGTCGCCGCCCACCCCGCCGGGATGTCGAACAGGTCGCCCGCCGGGCCGAACAGGTAGGTGCGCCCGTCCAGCACGAACGCGGCGTCCACGGCGACGAGGCCACCCCAGTTGCCGTCGATCGCGCGCGGGTAGCCGAGATCGGTGACCGCGTAGTCAGCACCAGAGAAGCGCACGTATCGCCCGCCGCTGAACAGGTAGGTGCGCCCGTCCAGCCCGGCGAGCACCGCGTCCACCCGGCCGTCGGTCAGCGGGGCTGCTATCCGGCCCCACACCTCGGCGGTCGGGCGCACCTGTGGGTCCGGCCCGAGCGTCACCGTCCGGCCGTCCTTGAACAGGTGCACGACGCCGTCGGGCTCGCGCAGCACCGCGTCCAGGCCGTTGTCGAACCCGGCCGGGGCGTCCGGGAAGTGCGTCGCGATCCTCCGGGGGTAGCCGTCGTCCACCCGCAGGCCCGGGTTCTCCGGGCCGTCCCGGTGCGCGACGACCACGTCGCCTGCCAGCAGGTACACGACCGAACCGTCGGAGTACGCCGCGTCGACCCGGTCGGTAAACGGGGTCGGCGTCCGGCCCCACACCTCGGCGGTCGGCCGGTCGGCCTCGCCCACGGTCAGGCAGCGATCGCCGCGGAACAGGTGCACCCGGCCGTCGGCGTCGGCGAACGCGGCGTCGGGTGGGCCGGTGAAGCCGGCGGGCGGCGCCGTGGCGTCGAGCTCCCCGCTCCACCAGTCGGAGATCGCCCGCGGGTAGCCCTCGTCCACGAACGCCGCGTCCACCGTGGCGAGGTCGGCGCCGGTGTAGCGCACGTACTGCCCGCCGCAGAACAGGTAGACCCGGCCGTCGGCGTCGGTGAACGCTGCGTCGATCCGCGCCGGGTCGGTGAA
Source organism: Pseudonocardiaceae bacterium (assembly GCA_050700385.1). Taxonomy (GTDB): domain Bacteria; phylum Actinomycetota; class Actinomycetes; order Mycobacteriales; family Pseudonocardiaceae; genus WHSY01. Next base: position 18,148 of record JBOHGT010000384.1, read on the forward strand.
CGTGTTGGCGACGGCTCCCCACTCCTGGTCCGTCGCGACCCAGCGGGAGCTGCCGGGCCGGCGGACGAACGCGAGCGCGGTGCCCGCGACGTCCCGGCCGACGAGCCACTCGGAGCCGTCGGCGCGGGTGAACGCCGCGTCCACACCGGCCAGCGGGGCCAAGGCGGCCGACAGCTCGGTCAGCGCCACCGGCGCCGCGTCGCGCAGCGCGTAGGTCGTCGCCGAGTACCGGTGACAGGCAGGGCCGGTGAACACGTAGACGGTGCCGTCGGCGCTCTCCAGCAGCGCGTCGAACCGGTCCAGGCCCGGGGGCAGCACCAGCGCCTCCGGGAAGTTGCCTGCGAGATCCTGGTCGGCGAACACGACCGCCACGTCGACGGCGTCTAGGCCCAGCCGGGCCGCGAGCCGGGCGAACGTGCGGATCCGCTGGTAGGTCACGCGGGTCGCCGGGCTCGGCGCCGGGTCGCCGGTGCCGAGCAGCGTCTCCAGCGTGTCCAGGATCTCCGGTGCGTCCGGGGCCTCCGGCGCGCTCCGCGCGGCGGGCCCAGGGGCCCGGGACACCGCCCGGCACAGCGCGGCGACCGTCTCCCGAGGGAGGCCGACCGCGTCCTGCAGCACCGACAACAGCCCGGTCTCCTGCCGTCGCGCCTGCTCGTCGAGCGTGTCGCCGATTTCGGCCACGGCCGCGGTCAGCTCCCGGGCGATCGCGTGCAGCAGGTCGAACACCTCGGTGGCGTAGTCAACGAAGCCGGGCAGCGTGAAACCGGCCGCGCCCACCGGGGCGGCGAACCGGGCGAGCCGGTCGTACGGCAGCGTCAGCCACTCCTCCAGGTGCCCGGCCTCCACCAGCACCGCGACGACCTGCCGGGACTCCTCCGGCGTCAGCCCCAGGCCGGCCAGAGCCGCCGGATCGAGGTGGTACGGGCGCAGGTCCGTGAGGACCGCGCGCAGCCGTTCGAGGACGAGCGCCCGGTCGGCGGGCGGGAGGTCGGCCGGCAGCGGCGGCAGGTCGTCGGTGCCGGTCACGGTGCCCGCCGGGTCGCCGGCCCGGTCGGCCAGCAGCGGCCAGAGCTCGGGACGCAACGCGCCGTTGTCGAGGTAGGTGCCCTCCAGCGCGGCCACCGTCCGGGCGGCGAGCGCGGCGTCCACGAGCGGGCTCAGGTCGTCCACGGTGACGGTGCACAGCTGCGTCCGGACCTCGGCGAGCTGGACCTGCATCGCGGCCAGGACGTCGTGGCGGAGCGGCTCGAGGTCGGGAGCGAGGGCGAACTCGTCCGGGCGCAGTGCCGCCACCGCCGCCGGGTCGCGGTAGTGGCCCGTCTCGTCCCGGTAGCCGTTGAACTGCAGGTTCGCCAGCAGGGCGGCCAGCCGGTCGCCGTCGGGCACCAGGCCGGCGAACGTCCGTGGTCCCAGCTCCACCTGTGCCGCGCGAAACGCTGCCAGGCGCGCGCGCAGGGCCACGGCTACCGGCTCTGCCAGGTCCTCCAGGTCGACGTCGACCTGGAGGTGGGTGGCGCCGCCGGGGTCGGCGAAGAACGCCCGGGCGAGCACCTCGCCGTCCGGGGCGAGATAGCCGAGGTGGACCAGGTTGTCGTACAACTCCGCCCGCTCGGCGGCACCGAGTTCCGGCAGCCCCGCCCACGCGGCCAACCCCTCCAGGTCCGCCGGGTACAGGAACGCTGGCTCGTCCGGGTCCGGCTCGGCGTCCGTGTCCCCGTCCTGCCAGAGCGTGCGGACCAGCGCGAACAGCGGCTCCCGGTAGGCGGCGAAGTTCGAGGCCGGAAGCAGCGGCCCGGTGGCCGGGACCGCGGCATCCACAATCGCGCCGTCCGCGGCCAGGTAACCGCGCAGGACCAGGTTGGTGACGAGCTTGGTGGTGGTCCGCTCGTCCAAGCCCAGGCCGAGCAGGTCCTCCGCGGTGACGGCGGCCAGGTCGGTGACCGCGTCGTACGCCGCGACACCGACGGCGGCGGCGTCCAGGCGTAGCAGCCGCGGGTCGCTCGCGGAGACGACGCCGACGTGGTCGGTCAGCACGTCGTGCAGGACTCGCGCGGCCCGCCTCCCGAAGCGATCCGACACGAACAGCTCCGGCGTGACGGCGACCTCGTCCCGGCGGGCGCGCAGGGACGTGAGCACGGTATCCCGCTCGGCGCGGTCCGCGTCAGCGACGAGCGTGGTGAGGTCGTCGCCGGTGACGCCGCTCTCGTGCATCCACGCCGTCACCGCCACCAGCATCTGTGCCAGGCACAGGCCGGATGCCGGGTCCGGCGCGTCCAGCATCCGGTAGGGGTCCGCCTCAGCGGCCGCGAGCGGGATCAGGATCGGGAACGACGTGTACCGCCGCAGGGACGGGTCGCGGTCCATCACCTCCAGCACCGCGAACAGCTCGTCGACGCCGATCCCCAGCGCAACGGTCAGCGTGGCCACCCGGTGCAGCAGCGACAGTGCGCCCAGGCCGACCGTGCCCCGGTCGAACGGGCTCGGCTCGCCCGACGTGCGGGCGTGGTGGTCCCGCAACCGCTGCACGACGGTGACCAGGTCCGCCTCCGCCAGCCCCAGAGCGGCGGACACCCGCTGGCGGAACGGGCGGTTCGCCGGGGCCAGGACGTCGCCGGTGCAGACCAGCTCGCCGGGCTCCGCCGCCCTGGTCCACAACGCGTCCGCCGGGGCGGTGTCCGGCCGGGGCCGGATCACGGCCCGCGCGGGGACACCCGAACCCGCCGGGGCGGGGGCGAACGTGCGGCCGAACAGGTCGGGGGAACCGACGCCGCCGGCGAAACCGGCCGTGTCCATCGGGGCCGCCAGGCTGCACACCACGTCGATCGGCAGGTCCAGACGGGTGCGCAGCTCCAGCACGACGGCGAGAGTGCGCAGCGCGGCCGTGTCCAGGACGCTGGCGCAGCAGGAGCGCAGGACCAGGTCCAGGTCGGGCAGCGACAGGCCGGTCCGACGCGCCAGCCGGACGAACCGGCTCACCCGCTCGAACCAGTCCGGCGGCACCTTGCCGTCCGCCGGACCCTCGGTCGTGAGCCGGGTGCCGTCCTCGTCCAGACCAACCACCGGCCCGCCCCGGTGCACGAACGCACTGGCCGTGTCCGAGCCGGGCCCGCTCTGGCGCTGCCAGAGCAACTCGCCGACCTCGGCGCCGCTCAGACCGGTGGCCCGGCGGAACCGGTCCAGGTGCTCCAGCGCGGCGACCGGCTCGTCCGCGGCCAGGCCGTAGAGCTCGCGCACGTCGGACTCGGCAGGGCGGGCGACCGTGACGACGTCGACCTCCTCCGGGGACAGGCCGAGCCGCTCGCGAGCGACCACGTCCGGGTCCGCCGGCACGGCGAACCAGCGGTAGAAGTCGGCCGGGTCCATCCCGAGCCGGAGCAGGTGACGTCGCAGCCGCTGGTGCGGCAGCGAGAACGGCATGTCGAACGGGAACCACATCTCCCGCAACCGCCCGTACGGGTCCTCCCCGTCGACGGCCTTCTCCAGGATGCCGTTCACTACGTCCAGGTACGGCTCCTCGGTCACCGTGTTCGCGGCGTTCAGAGCAATCTGGGGGATATCCGGACGGCGCCGCAGCAACGTGGCGCCCGGAATGTCGCCGTCCACCAGCCGCAGCAGCTCGGTGAGGTAGGCCGCCGGCGACCAGACCGACCGGGACTCGTCGACCGGTCGCAGGTCCAGCTCACCGAACAGGCGCCGGTAGTTCGGCAGGGAACCATCTCGCGACACGTCGATCCCCTCGCTCTGCAACTCGATGACAAGACGGTGCCAGTGCACCGGTGCGCTCGCAACGGTCAACCGGCCAGAACTGTCGGTAGCGTGTCGCTCGGTTGAACTTCGGTCCTGATCTCGTAGGACTGCGGGCGA
>JBOHGT010000385.1:0-9808 GCA_050700385.1 Pseudonocardiaceae bacterium
AGCTATAGCTACCGAAATCATTCACGAGCCGGGGTCAGGTCGTCAGCACGCGTACCGTGCCGCCGAGCCGAATGGTGGCACCCGCGCCGGGGAACTGGGCCAGCACCCGGCTGGACTCGTTACCGAAGAACTGCTGTGCCGAGGCCTGCAGGCCGGCGTCGGCCAGCACCGACCGCGCCTCGGACAACGGGAGCCCGACGACGTCGGGAACGGTGATGTCGGTCGTCATCTCCACGGTGATGCGGTTGTCCGAGGGGTCGACCCGCGAGCCGGGGCGGGGGTCGATGGACGACACGCTGGCGCCCGCGGTGCCGGCACCCTCGCCGGTCTCCCGCGGGGCGAACCCGGCGTCGGCCAGCGTTGCCAGCGCATCCTCGCGGGCAGTCCCGACCACATCGGGTACGACCAGTGCCGTACTCACCAGCAGCGTCACGTCGGTGCCGCGGGTGGTCGCCTCGCCGGCCCCGGGCTCGGTCCCGATCGCGTTGCCGCCGTCGACGCCGGAGTCGAACCGCCGCTGCACCCTGGCGACCGTCAGGCCGGCGTCGGAAAGCGCGGCGGTCGCGTCCGCCTCGGACAGACCCCGCACGTCGGGCACGTCGATCGGTGCGGGGCCACGGCTGATCACGAGGCTGACCGGCGCGCCGACGGTGAGCACCGTTCCCGGCGCGGGACGCAGCCCGATCACCGCGCCCTCGGGCACGGTGTCGCTGAACTCCACTGCGGCGGCGTCGCGGATCGGGCGCAGGTCGGCCTCGGTCACGATCTGCTCTGCCTCGTCCACCCGGGTGCCACCCGGCAGGTCGGGCACCACGGGCCGGCCCAGCGACAGTACGACGGCGACGTCGGACCCGCGGACCGCGCGGGCGCCCGTCTCGGGATCGCTGCCGATCGCCAGTCCGGGTGGGACGGTGTCGTGGTGGTCGGAGGTGATCTCGGCGCCGAGGCTGGCCCGGTCCAGCGCTGTCTCCACCGCGGCACGATCCAGGCCCACCACGTCCGGCACCGATGTCCACCGGCCCGTGCCGAGCCACCACGCCGCAGTGCCGATCGCGCCGGCCAACAGCAGGATCACGAGGACCCAGGTGATGAACGCGCGACGGCCACGGATCCGCTGCCGGTGGAGGTCCTCGCCATCGGACCTCGCGCGGTCGGGCGGCAGCGGCGTACCCCACGGCGGGCCGGGCGCGCCTTCGGGCATGTCGGTGCGGGTCATCGACCGGGTGCCGCGGCCACCGGCGCCGATCGGCTCGGTGTCCGGCACGCCGGTCGGCACCGGGACCGGCACCCGGGGGATACCCTCCTCGCTGCGCACCCGTTGCAGCTCCAGCAGGAAAGCCGACGCGTCGGCGGGACGCTCCAGCGGGTCGCGGCGGGTGGCACGCACGACCAGCTCGTCCAGTCGCCGCGGAACCGTCCCGCCCGGTGCGAGCGCGCCGGGCTCGGGAACGTCGTCGTTGACGTGCCGGTAGGCCACCGACAGGGCCGTGTCACCGGTGTAGGGCGGGTGGCCGGTGAGCATCTCGAACAGCACGATCCCCGCCGCGTAGACGTCGCTGCGGGCGTCGGCCGCACCGGTGGCGACCTGCTCCGGCGACAGGTAGGCGACCGTGCCGAGGATGACGTCCCCGGTCGAGGTGCTCGCCTCCGCGGCCGCGCGGACCAGCCCGAAGTCGGCGACCTTGACCGCCCCGCCGGGCCCGATGAGCACGTTCTCCGGCTTGACGTCGCGGTGCACCAGGCCTTCGCGGTGTGCCGCGGCCAGCGCCGAGAGCACCTGCCCGGCCACCGACAGCGCGAGCGGCACCGGCAGCGCGCCTCGCTCGTGCAGCAGGTCGCGCAGCGTGCCGCCGTCGACAAGCTCCATCACCAGGAAGACGTGGTCGCCGTCGGGCGATCGATCGATGCCCTGGTCGTAGACGCCCACCACGCCCGGGTGATGCAGCCGGGCGGCGGCCCGAGCCTCCCGCTCGAAGCGGTGCACGAACACCGGGTCGCCCGTGAACCGGGGATCCATCACCTTGATTGCGACGGGCCGGTCGAGGCGGGTGTCGGTACCGCGATATACGGTTGACATCCCGCCCCGGGCCAGCACCGGACCGACCTGGTAGCGACCGTCCAGCACGGTGCCGGCCAGGGCGCCGCCCCGCTCGACCACCCGTCGCTCCACGGCAACCGATCGTACGTACCCACCGTGCCCCGAGCGTGAGCGGAGTAAGGGCGCTACGGCACCGGTGTGGCAAGGTGGCTGCTGTGAGTGACATCCCGACCGCTCCCGACGTGCTGGATCCCGAGGTGGCGGTACTGCCGCTCCCGGACGTGGCACAGCGGCTCGGCCAGCCGGTCACCCGGGTTCACCAGATGTTGCGGGACGGTCAGCTCCTCGCGCTGCGACGTGGCGGGGTGGTGGTCGTGCCAGCCGATTTCCTCGGCGAGGCCGAGCCCACCACCGTCGTCAAGGGCCTGCCGGGCACGGTGACGCTGCTGCGGGACGCGGGCTACGCCGACGAGGAGATCCTGCGCTGGCTGTTCACCGCGGATGAGAGCCTGCCCGGGTGCCCGATCGAGGCGCTGCGGTCCAACCGCGGGCGCGAGGTCAAGCGGCGCGCCCAGGCGATGGGGTTCTGATCCTGGCCGCGATCGCGCGGCCGAGACCGGGCAGCGCGACCGCCAGCCGCCGCGAGGCGGGCACCGCGACCCGGCTGCGCAGCACGTCGTAGTCGGCGGCCACGATCTCGTCGAGGATGCCGCCGTAGAGCGTGAACGCGGTGGCCACGCACGCCCGCGACACCGGGGCCAGCATCGCAACGCCGGGCGCTGCTCGCCGGTAGATCGCACGGGTACGCGCCACCAGGTACGCCATGGCGCGGCGCACCCGCGGATCCGGCCGTCCGGTCGCCCGGCACCAGACCAGCAGCTCCCGATCCACGCCGAACGCGCCGAGCTCGTCGGCGGGCAGGTAGACTCGGCCGCGGTCGAGGTCCTCGCCGACGTCGCGCAGGAAGTTCGTGATCTGGAACGCGACGCCCAGCGCCGCCGCGTGGGGCTCGGCCCGCTCGCGGGGCACCACGGTGCCCAGCACCGGCAGCACCTGCAGCCCGATCACCGCGGCGGAGCCGTGCACGTAGCCGGCGAGCTCCTCGAAGGTCCGGTAGCCGGCCACCCCGCCCGCCTCGACGGGGCGGTCCATCCGCATCGAGGCCATGAAGTCCTCGAAATGCTGCGGATCGATCTCGTAGCGGCGCGCGGTGTGCACCAGCGCGGCCAGCACCGGGTGCTCGGAGCCGCCGGCGACCAGCCCGTCACGCATGCGCTCGGTGAACGCGTCGAGCGCTGCCAGCCGCTGCGACCAGGGTCGCGTGTCGTCGAGATTGTCGACGATCTCGTCGGCGTAGCGGGCGAACCCGTACAGCGCGTGGATCGCGGGCCGGGAGGCCGGCGGCAGCAGCCGGGTCGCGAGGAAGTAGGTGCGGCCGTGCGTGGCGTTGAGCTCCCGGCAGTGCCCGTAGGCCTGCCGAAGCGCCGGGTCGCAGATGCCTGCGGCGTCGAGCTCGCGGCTCACCGCGCCTCCGCCACCTGGGGTTCGGGCGCGGGCGTGGCGGGTTCGGGATCCGGCAGGGCCCGCCGGGCGTGGACCCGCAGCGGGTCGGGCCGCAGTAGCGCCATCGCTGCGACCGCGGAGACGATCACCGTGCCGACCATGTACACCGGGTTGTACAGCGCGGCGTCGCCGGTCGGGTAGCTCACCAGCACCAGCCAGGTCGACGCGGCCACCACCCGCGCCAGCCCCAGGGTCGACCACGCGAACCCGGCACCGAGCACCAGCGCCCAGGTGAGGTACCAGGGCAGCGTCGGGGGGGACAGCAGCGCCGCCCACAGCAGCGCGATGGCGGTGCGGCGGATCGCGCCCGGCCCGCCGTCACGGGCCAGCCACCACTGCCGGACCAGGACGACCGCGAGCACCGCGAGGCCGGCCAGCCGGAAGGCCTCGATGAAGGGCCCCCGGTCCGCGCCGGTGAACAGCCACACGATGCCGTGCACGATCTGGCCGACACCGGTGGGCAGCGACATCCAGTTCACGATCATCGAGGGGGCGGACAGCGCCGGGACCCAGCCCAGCCCGACGCCGGAAACCAGTGTGATCGCGGTGAACGTCGCACCGAAGACCGCCACCCCGGCTGAGATCGCCTTGGCGAACCGGACCTGCGGGGTGCCCGGCAGTCGCCTCGCCCAGATCCACACCAGGAACGGCAGCGCGAGACCCGCGGTCGCCTTGACCGCCATCGCCACGGTCACCACGGCGATGCCGGCGAGGTGGCGGCGCTGCAGCACGAGCAGCGTGCCGGTAGCCAGCAGGCCGATCATCAACAGGTCGTTGTGGGGCCCGCCGACGAGATGCACCACGATCATCGGGTTGGCCACCACGAGCCACAGCGTGACCGGCGCCGAGCCGCCGAGCCGCTCGGCCAACCGGGGCAGCGCGTAGCCGAGCAGCCCCAGCCCGGCCAGCAGCACCAGCCGCATGCCGATGACGCCGGCGACCGTGCTGTCGCCGGTGGCCCAGTACATGAGCTTGGCGATCAGGATGAACAGCGGGCCGTAGGGTGCGGGCGTGGTCTGCCACAGGTAGTGCACATTGTCGGGGATCGGGCCAGGCGGGAGCTCGGCGGGCCCGACCTCGTACGGGTCGATGCCCCGGAGCGCGAGCGCCCCCTGCCCGAGGTAGCTGTAGACATCCCGGGTGAACAGCGGCGGGCATACCAGCATCGGCGCGATCCACACCGCGCAGGCGACCAGCACATGCCGGCCGGTCGCAGTGCCCCGCAGCACCTCACGGCCCAGCCGCACCCACGCCCAGACCACGAGACCGAAACCGAGGTAGAGGACGATGTTGGCGAGGTCCTGGCCGTGCCCGTAGCGCACCCACGAGAGCGGACCGCCGGTCAGCATCGGGTCCTGCACCAGGACCCCGCCGGCGCCGGCGCCCCCGGTGGCCAGTAGCAGCGAGCCCAGCAGGCCGAGCAGCACCGTGCCGGACAGCAACCGTCCCGGCCGGACGCGGTCGAGCAGCAGCCGTACGCTCCCGCTGTCGCGGTCCCCGGCCGGCGCGGCGGTGCCCGGCCCGGCGTCGGGGGAGCGCGGCGTCGGAGTCATTGCGGGCGTCATGCTGCCATAGCACGCGCCGCGGCTACGCCCGCAGTGGCCGGCCCGTGATCCGCTGCGCCGCCAGCTTGCCGGACAGCAGCACGGTCGGCACCCCGACGCCCGGCGTCGTCCCGCACCCCGCCAGCACGGCGTTGTCCAGCCCGCGCACCAGGTTGCCGGGGCGGAACGGGCCGGTCTGGGCGAAGGTGTGCGCTGCCGAGAACGGGGTTCCGGCGGCGAGGCCCTGCACCGCCCAGTCGTGCGGTGTGACGAGGCGCTCGACGTCCACGGCGTCGCCGAGCCCCGGCAGGCCCCGTCGCTCGAGGACCGCCACCAGTTCGTCGCGGTAGGCGGGCCCCACCGCCGGCCAGTCCAGCGGTGCGACACGCAGGTTCGGGCACGGGGCGAGCACGAACAGCACCTCCCGCCCGGCCGGAGCCAGCGACGGGTCGGTCGCGGTCGGGCGGGTGACGAGCAGCGAAGGGTCGCTCATCAGCCGGCCGGTGCGGATGATCTCGTCGAAGGTGCCCTGCCATGCCCCGCCGAAGCTGATGGTGTGATGGCCCAGTTCCGGCCACGCCCCGCCGCTGCCCGGCCGGACGCCGGCGTGCAGCACGACCGCCGAGGGGGACCAGCGCAGCGCTACCGGGCGGCGGGGGACGCGGCCGAGCAGCCGATACACGACCGGCAGGTCCGGGGTGAGCACCACGGTGTCCGCGGCGACCCGCTCCCCGGCCGAGGTGCGGACGGCGGTGATGCGGTCCCCGCGGCGCTCGAGGGCGTCGACCGTGGTGCCGTAGCGGAGCTCCGCCCCCGCGCCCGCCGCGGCGTCGGCGAGCGCCTGTGGCAGGGCGCGCATCCCGCCGAGCGGGAAGTACACGCCCGCGACGGTGTCCATGTAGGCGATCACGGCGTAGGCGGCCAGCGCCCGCTGCGGCGGCACGCCGGCGTAGAGCGCCTGGAAGGAGAAGATCCGCTGCAACCGTTCGTCGCGCAGGAACCGCCCCACCTGCGGACCCAGCCGGCCGAACCCGCGCAACGCCGCGAGCCGCGCGAGGTCGGCGACCGCGCCGGGGCTGGCGACGAGGTCCAGCGGTGAATCGAAGTTCCCGCCGATGAACCTGCCCATCTCGGCGGTGTAGAGCCGGCTCAGCCAGTCCCGCAGGCGGCGGTAGCCGGCCGCTTCCCCGGCACCGGCGACGGCGCGCACCTCGGCCTCCATCGCCCCGGCGTCGGTGTGCACGTCGATGGTCGAGCCGTCGGCGAACCGGGCGCGGTAGGCCGGGTCGAGGCGCACCAGTTCGAGCCGGTCGGTGAGCTGTTCACCCACCGCGGCCAGAGCCTCCTCGACGAGATCCGGCATGGTCAGCACGGTGGGCCCGGTATCCATCCGATAGCCGTCGACGTCGAGCCTGCCCGCTCGCCCTCCGGGGTGCAGCGCGCGCTCGAGCACGGTCACCCGGCGGCCCGCACCGAGCAGGTGCAGCGCGGTGGCCAGCCCGGCCAGCCCGGCGCCCACCACGGCGACGTGATCGCTGGGTCCTGCCACCGTGCGCATTCCGGCTCCTCGCACTCCGAGTGGTTCCAGCGTGTCTCAGCGGATGCGGCGGGTGGCCACCACCGCGAGGTCGGCGAGCCGGGCGGTGGCGGCCGGCGCCACGTCCGCGCCGCGCAGCACGTCCAGCGCCGACGCGGTGAGCTCGTCGATGCGGTGCTCGACGTGCCGCACGGCCCCGAGGTCGACGAGCAGGTCGCGCACCGCGTCGACGGTGGCGGGATCGAGGTCGGGATCCCCGATCGCGGTCCGCAGCCGCTGTGCCGCTACCGGATCGCCTCGCTCCTCGGCAGCTCGCAGCCCGGCGGCCAGCAGCAGGGTCCGCTTGCCCTCGCGCAGGTCATCGCCCGCGGGCTTGCCGGTGACCTGCGGGTCGCCGAACACGCCGAGCAGGTCGTCGCGGAGCTGGAAGGCGATCCCGATGTCCGCGCCGAACCTGCGGTAGGCGGACACCAGCGCCCGGTCGGCGCCGCCGATCGCCGCGCCGAGGTGCAGCGGTCGCTCCACGGTGTAGGCGGCCGTCTTGTACCGGTCGATGCGCAGCGCAGCCTCGGGCGTCTCGTCGCCGCGCGCCTGGGTGAGCACGTCGAGGTACTGGCCGCCGAGCAGTTCGGTGCGCATCGCCTGCCACACCTCCAGCGCGCCGCGCAGCGCGTCGGGCCACAGTTCCGCGCCGCGGAGCATGTCGTCCGACCACGCCAGCGCGACATCGCCGAGCAGGATCGCGGCTGCGGAGCCGAAGCGTTCCGGGGTGCCGAGCCAGTCCGCCGCCCGGTGCCGGCGAGTGAACTCGACATGCACGGTGGCCGCGCCGCGCCGCGTGCTGGAAGCGTCCATCACGTCGTCGTGCACCAGGGCGCAGCCCTGCAGGAGCTCGAGGGAGCTCACCGCACGCAGCACGGACCGCGCCTCCGGGGCGTCCGGGCAGCCGCCTGCCCCGCGCCAGCCCCACCAGGCGAACGTGGGACGGATCCGCTTTCCACCGCCCAGCACGAACTCCACCAGCGAGTCGACCGCGGCGGCGAACGCCGGGTCCACCATCTCGGCCTCGGCGCGCTTGGCGGCCAGGAAGGTGGCCAGCTCCCGGTGCACCTCGTCGGGCAGCGTCTCGTCGAGGGGGTGCGGGGTGGCCGGACGATCCTGCGCCAGTTCGGCCACCATCGCGCGGGACCGTGTCGCGGGCGTGGCGTCCAGCTGGGTCATGCCGCCTCCCGAGTCCGTGCCGGTAGTTGCACGGCGTGGCCGACCATACGGCGGGCACCGGTCGACCGCGCACCGGGACGTGGGGTCGTTCGACACGCGGCCTCGTCCGGTTCGACCAGCGGGAGGTGCCGGTAGTGCCCATCATCGCGACGGGTGCGGCCGGCCCTTCCAGATCGGTTCCCCACGCCGGTAGCGTCGGCCCGCATGACAGGCAACGGGGTGCACGGTATCTGCGACGGCTACGTGCGCGACTACGCCGTCGCCGATCCGATCGGTGCGACGTTCATGGGTGTTGTCGGCCATGACGGGGAGATGACCGACTACTCGCCGGACGGCTTCGCCGCGCGCGCCGGGCTGTCGCGCCGTGCGCTGGCCGCGGTGCGCGCTGCCGAGCGGTCCGACGATACGGAGTCGGTGGCTGCTGCGGTGTTCGCCGAGCGTGTCGGGTTGGAGCTGGAGATCCACGATGCCGGGCTGGACCTGGCGTCGCTCAACGTGATCGCGAGCCCGGTGCAGGACATCAGGATGGTGTTCGACCTGATGCCGAGCGCCACCGCGCAGGACCGGGAGCAGATCGCGCGGCGCCTCGCTGCGGTGCCTGAGGCCCTGGCAGGGCTGCGCGCCTCGCTGCGGTCGGCCTCGGACGCGGGGCACACCGCGGCGCTGCGGCAGGTGCGCAAGGTGGCCGAGCAATGCGATACCTGGGCCGGTACCGGACACGGCCGGTCGTTCTTCGACACCCTTGTCGACAGCATGGACGGGGCGGCCGAGGGCCTGCGGTCCGGCGCGGCCGCCGCGGCTGCGGCCTACGCGCAGTTCGCGACGTTCCTGCGCGAGGAGCTCGCCCCGCGTGCCCCGCGGCGCGACGCCGTGGGTGCCGAGCGCTACCAGCTGTGGTCCCGGTACTTCCTCGGCGCCAGGCTCGACCTCGCCGAGGCCTACGCCTGGGGCTGGGAGGAGTTCGCGCGGCTGGAGACCGAGATGCGCGAGGTCGCCGACCGGATCTCGCCCGGGGCGACACCCGTGCAGGCGGCGGCCGTGCTGGACGCCGACCCCCGCTACCAGGCACACGGGCCCGACGGCCTGCAGCGTTGGATGCAGCAGCTCTCCGACACCGCGTTGGAGGAGCTGCGCGGGTCGCGGTTCGACATCCCCGACCGGCTGATGCACCTGGAGTGCCGCATCGCCCCCCCGGGCGGTGGTGTCGGCGCCTACTACACCGGCCCGGACGAGGGCTTCTCCCGGCCTGGCCGGATGTGGTGGTCGGTGCCGGCGGGAAAGCAGGAGTTCCCGACCTGGCGGGAGGTGACGACCGTCTACCACGAGGGTGTGCCCGGCCATCACCTGCAAGTGGCTACCGCGGTGCACGTGGGGGACAAGCTCAATGCCTTCCAGCGGCTGATGTGCTGGGTCTCCGGCCACGGCGAGGGCTGGGCGCTTTACGCCGAGCGGCTGATGCGCGAGCTCGGCTACCTCGGCGACGACGGGAACCTGCTCGGGATGCTCGACGCGCAGCTCTTCCGCGCCGCACGGGTGGTGGTGGACATCGGGATGCACCTGGAGCTGGCGATCCCGGCTGGCACCGGCTTCCACGAGGGGCAGCGCTGGACTCCGGAGCTGGGCCTGGAGTTCCTGCTCACGCGGACGATCACCGATCCGGACCACGTGCACGACGAGATCGACCGCTACCTGGGCTGGCCCGGCCAGGCGCCCTCCTACAAGCTCGGCGAGCGGCTGTGGCTCACCGCGCGGGAGGGTGCGCGGCGCCGCCAGGGCGCCGCGTTCGACGAAGTGGCCTTCCATCGGGCGGCGCTGGAGATGGGCTCGATGGGGCTCGACACGCTGACCGAGCAGCTCGCAGCGCTGTGAGCCGCTGCGGTGAAGGGCACTTTCACTGCATCGGAT
>JBOHGT010000386.1:0-6577 GCA_050700385.1 Pseudonocardiaceae bacterium
GACGATGTTCGCTCGCGTCTTGGCATGGCTGCCCCGGCGACCGGTGATTTCCTCGTGCTGGGTCGGGACATCAGAGTAATATGATGTCGCCAGGCTCACCCCGGGGACCGAGAACAACTCCCACAGAACTGGCCGGGCGTGCACCAAGTTGGAGAATATTTCCACCTGCAGATCGCGGTCCAGCGCGTGTGCTACCAACGTCACCAGGTCTGGGTGCAACGCCGGCTCCCCGCCGATGAACTGCACCGCCGTCACGCCGAGACCGGCAGCCTGGTCGATCACCCGTAGCCAGTCGGCGGTCCTCATCTTCCCGTGCGTGCCTGATGGCCTTGACTCCGCATAGCAGTGGGCGCACCGCAGCTGGCACTTTCCGGTCACCTCGAGCCACACGAACGAAAGCTCACCCATTGCAAACCCTTCTCCTCTGGAACACCCAGACGGCACCAGCATCTCGGCCAGCGTCGCGGCGAACAGCCGGTAATCAGGACCTCTCGCTCGTACGGACGCGCAGTGTCGCGTAACTGGTGACGCTAACCGGCTGCCAGCACGCTGTCCACACTGAACTCGATCTTGCTGAGATAGCGGACGAGCCGCGGCCGCCGGGGCTGTCAGCCGAGCAGTCGTGCGCGAGGCGTCTCATCGCCCATGATCCGGTGGTCTGGCAGCGAGGGCGGCCTCGCCTCTCCGGTCAGGGGATACGCCCATACGTTGCCTGGCATACCTATCTGTCGCCCGGCATACCTCGAGGATGTGACCACCCGATTTCGTGATCTTCCGTGGCCCTAGGGCCGGGATGTACGAGCGACCGGACGTGGTGAAGTTGCCGGTTTGCCCGAGCGCCATCATCTGCCAACCGAGGGAGGCGAGCAAGCCAGCAGCGTTCCCACTCCCGTGCCACGTCTGGTGGCTCGCCCCGGTCGGCCCCGGTCCCGGGTGCCGTCCATCAGGCAGCGGGACGAGTCCACAAGCGGGACCTTCGAGACGTGGGGCAGCGGGACGGGCAGCCAGACGCGAACACCGGCGACAGCCCTGTCCAGCATTCCGCTCGGTTGTGAACCGGAAGGTCCCAGTGAAAGGCAGCGGACGGGCCACGGCCAACGATTTTGTCATACGCCAACACAAGGTTTAAATGCGTGTTGGTCGATTCCTTGATGCTTCGCACCAGCATTCTCTCCCAAATGACCCATCAAGTGGATCGAACCGAGCTTCAGTACACGCGGTCGGACGTCCGCACAAGAATTCTGGATTGTTGGACGCAAACTCACATACTAGCTTCATAGAGCGCGACGAGTGATCAACCCTCCGAGCCGACCACATGTAAAACATCGAGTCGGAATTTCTGTGCCCTGCTGGTCGGGCTATGCGTAGCGACGAAGCCATCAATGATGGGCTTACGATTCAGGTGTTCGTTTCTATGCCCTGCTGGTCGGGCTATGCGTTGCGACGAGCGGCTTAGTCGCGCGATGGGTCCGACCGGGGAGTTTCTGTGCCCTGCTGGTCGGGCTATGCGTAGCGACGTCATTTTTATTTCGGGGGTTTGCCTAGTGGGCATAGAGTTTCTATGCCCTGCTGGTCGGGCTATGCGTAGCGACGGTAGGGGTTCTGGCACCGCCTCTGACGTGCAGCGATGGTAGCCGTCCGCGAGCACCGCGTCCACACGATCACCGCAGGGCACCCACCGCAGGCCCCGACACCCGTGGCAGGCCTGCCACCTGCGCGGATGGCTCCCGCGAGCACCGGCCGGAAATGCCCGTCGCCCGGCAACACTGTACGACCCCGACCCGGTCACCGGGCGCCCTCGGCGCCAGGCGGGCGAGGGGCCACGGTCACGGCGCCGGGCGGGTGGGACGGCGCGGCCCCAGCGCCCGCAGCACGGTCGCGCCGAACCCGTGCGTGGTCTGCGCCCCGAAACCGGCGATTCCGGCGAACGTCATCAGCGCGGCGACCACCCGCGCCACCCGCTCGTCGGCCGCCCGGGTCAGCCCGAGCACGGCAGTGCCGACGAACCCGGTCTGGGTCATGGTCGCCGACACCGGCGCCCGCCGGGTACCTCCACACGCCTCCCGCAGGTACACCGCCGAAACCAACGTCCGGGACAGCTCCTCATCCACGGCCAGGCCCGGCGGCGCATGCGCGTTCCACCGCGCCAGCGCCGAACGCACCATCAAAACCGGCTCGGGCAGCGGCAGGTCACGGCCGTTGCGGGAGAAGTACATCGGGCTCACCAGCTCCACCTCGGCCCACCGCGCCGGCTCGGTGCACGCCAGCTCGGCGTAGCTGGCCCGCTGCTGGCGCACCTCGAGCACCCGGCACCGCGAGTCGCCGAACCGCACCCAGGCCGGCTCGACACACGCCCCGTCGCGCAGCCAGCCCAGCCGCCAGCTGGCCACCGGCCCGCAGCCGGTCACCGGACCCGCCGAGAACGGCTTGTGCCCCGCCCGGTGCCCGGCCGACCCATCCTCCAGCAACGCGCACGCCGCACCGTGCAGCCGCGCCGGGTAGATCACCAACCCGGCCTCCGGCAACAAGTCGATCTCGATCGCCGCCGGCACCTCAAACACCCGCCCCGGCAGCACGGCCCAATGCCCGGCACCCCACGACCCGGCCCGCGCCGTCGCGCACCTCGCGGTACGGGAAGACCAGGTCGCGGCGCTCGGGACAGGCTTCGGCGATGAGCCGGGGAACCACCAGCCACACCCCGGGCCGGGGCACGGGCAGGCCCTCCACCCCGCCGGCTCCGATATCGAACAGCTCGATCGCCGTACCGGCAACCTCGACCCGGCCAGCCGGTGTGGCCTGCTGCCGCAGCCGGGCCGGCGGCGCTTCCGGCGGGAGCTGCACCTGGCCCCCCGCGGTCACCAGGTGCACGGCGTGCAAGGTGAGATTACGGATCACTGGGACACCCCGAGCAGGGCATTGGGCTCGAACGAGCGCGACACCTGGGTACGCGGAGCCCGGCTTCGGGGTGGCCGCAGCTCGGGCATCGGCACGTTGGTCTCGTTCCATCACGGCGCGAACGCCACGTAGGAGGATGTGGCGTTATCGAACTCGTAGGGTGTCCAGGGTCCGTCAGGATGGGTGCCGAGCTGCGCCCCGAGCACCAGGGCGATCACCGCAGGCCCGTCGACCATGACGATCGATCCGCCGACGACAGTGCTCGGCCGGTAGCTCCGCCACGCCGTCAGCGTGTGCTGAACCACGCCTTCGAATGTGGTCTGGTCGCTCGGTAACCGACTCCGGTCAGACCGGACTTCCACGATGCGTCCGACGCCCAGTGCAGTGCACGCCTGTTTGGCTCGATCGAGTGTGGCGTCGCCATGTCCTTGCAGATTCAGCAGCAGGCAGGCGTGGTCCTCGGACCCATCGTCTACCGTCACTGCCGATGAGATCAGTCCGTCAGGTGCGGAACCGAAATCGTTCAGTCGTGACGCGGCGAATGCGCTGTCGGCGTCGCTATGGTGTATGACGATAGGCTTTCGGTGTTGCTTGCCCAACCTCATGCCGACCCGGAAAGCCGCCGCGTTGCGCATGACGAGCACGAGGTTGAGGCGGGATGCCGACGAGGCAAGCTCCTCCGCGAAGCCGATCAGTTCGTTGACCCGGTCGCCGAGGCTGTCTATTCGCTCCGCTGCGGCCGCACGCTCGACGGGAAGCCGCTCCATGAACGGCGCGACCGAGGCGACGAAGGCTCGTCGGGAGTAGCGGCGCGCGCTCGTGTACAGCGCCTGCCCACGCGGCTCGTCCCCGGGGTCTATGGCGGCGACGACGATGCCGACGGTGTCGAGGTCCACGGCCTTCCGACGTTGCCACAGCCCCATGGCGGTGATCGCAATGGCGAGTATCAACAGACCGAGGAACCACCACGTCTGCCCTAGCTGGGGAATCACTGACTTGATGAGTTCCGGGCCGAATGCGGCGGACCCGGCCGTCCCAATGGCGAGCAATAATGCGGCCATCCATCGAGCGAAGCGGAAGCGAACGATACCCATGTCAAAACGGCCCGCCGGGAGCCGTGGGCACCTCGACGAAGGTGATGGGTGCGCCGCCTTCAGTCACCACCAGCGTGACCTTGCGTTCCCACTCCGCAGCGCGCGAGTGCCGGCCCCACGGCAGACCCTCAGAGACACGGGCAGTGACGGTCTCACCCTGCGTGGTGCTTCCTTCGGTGAGCACTGTCGCGAGTACGCGGTCACCGTCGAAGCGCACCCGTGCCCACCGGTCTCGCCGCCACGACCACAGGTGGGTGGCTCCTACCGGTAGCTCCGCCGGAGCCGACCCGTGGTGGAGCCCGCCCAGGTCGACCCAGAGGCACTCGTCCTCGCCAAGCACTGTGAACACGCTGGCCCAGTCGGTCCAGCCGGTGCTGGTGAGCCCACCCGTCACGATGTTCCTCATGCGCCCTCCCCTCGCAGCAGCAGGGCCAGCACGGCGGCCCCGGTTGGGTGTGACGGAGCGAGTTCGTCGAGCACCGGCGCGCTGTCGTCGGTGAGCCGCAGCGAACCGTAGCCCCGGGTGGTGGCGCGCCCCACGCCGATCAGGCCGTCGTGCAGGTCGCGCACCGCATGCAACAGCAGGCCACGCTCGGCCGGGGGGAGAGGAACCCGCGAATCACGGCCGGCGGGATCCGTCACGTGCACCCGCAGCGAGAGGCTGCCCTCGGCCACGATCTCGTCGGAGAACAGCAATGCACGTCGGGCGCCGCCGGTGAACCGGTCAATGCCGACGTGGTTGCGGTGCGTCACTGCACCGTCGATGACGCTGTCGTGGGTAGTGAGCCGCCCAACCCGGCCGATCGCGGTGCCCGCTTGCCCACCGTCTCCGGTCCAGCCGAACAGGTCGCAGAGGATGCAGACACCGCAGCTGGGTTTGGCGGGCGCGAGGCAGGCGGTGTGACCGCAGGAACGCAGGATATAGCCGCAGCGGGAACGCAGCATGCCCTTCCAGGTCGTGCCTGGTAGCAGGGGCGCGCCGGCCTCTCGTTCGATCGCGTTTCGGGTGCGGCCATCCTGGGATGTCGTGCTGCCGGCACCGAGGTGGAGCGCGTCGACGATGCTGAACCGCAGGTCAAGCTCCGGCTCGGGATCTGGCGGCGTGGCCGGCGTGCGGACGCCTTGCCAGCCGTCCGCAGCTGGGAAGAGCCCGTCGCGTCCAGCCGTCAGCCACAGGCGCAGCCCCTCCGTGGTGCGCAGGTCGAGCCTGCGCCAGGCGATTCGGGTGACCGTCGCCTGCCCGTGACCGGTAGACCGGCCCCGGCCGATGATCGGCCGCCAACTCGCCACTGCGTCAGCGAACTCATCGAGGTCATCGGTGTCAGGCGGCAGGTCCAGGCGCAGGAAGAGGGACACCGTGGTGCCCGCGGGCGCCACTTCGCGGGACCGCAGGGTCGATACGAGGGCGGACCCGCGACGGGGATCGACGGCGGTGGAGCGCCGCACTGCTGGACTGCTCGGCAGCGTGGTCTGCGAGCCGAGGAATCGCACCCGGGACGGCTCGTGCCGCTGCCCTTCAGCCGCCGGGCCGGCCACCGGCGGTGCTGAGCCGAACCAGCGTTCGGCATCGTCTCCGACGTGGGCTCGAAGCGATCCGGCCAGCGACGTCGGCGGTACCCACACCTCGTCGTCGGCCGTGTCATCCGACCCTTGTCCGCCGCGACGACGGCTCAGCGGCAGGTCGACCGCGGCGTCGAGTTCCGGAGCTGTCACCCCGCCTGCGGACTCAAGGACGAGGTCGATGCGGATGAGCCCGATAATGGTCATGCGGTGCGCCCCCTGGTCGAGGTGCGGGCACGGGTCCAGTCGTCGATTCGCCGGGCCAGCCGCTCCGCGTCGGCGGCGGGCAAGGCAAACGCGGCCCGGACGGCGTCGCGGGCTTCCGGGGAGAGCAGCGAGTAGCGCTGCTTGGCCAGGATGTCCGCCGCGGTGCTGCTGGGAGCGGCCCTGACGTGTCGTTGCTGCGCCCAGCCGCGCAGATCGTCGACGATGGTGGGGCCGATGCCGTACCCGACGATCTGCAGGAACAACTCATGCACACCGTCCGGCGAGGGCGTCGGTGCCGCGCTCGGCAGGGCCGGTGCGTTCCAGCGCTGCAGGGTGATCCAGCCGTTGCCCTCGGCGCGGCGCAGGCCGAGCCCGGCGCACCAGAGCCGCCGCAGGCCTGCGTGGTCGGGCAGGCCAGCATCGAATCGCAGCACGAACACCGACCCGGCGGCGACAGCGAAATCGCGCGGCTTCGGGAGATTGCTCACCGCGTGCCAGCCGGAGACCACAGTGGGACGGGCGAACGCCGCGTCGAGCGCGACCGGCACACCGAGCGTGGCTGAGAGTTCGGTGATGTCCGGTAGCCAGGACGGGCGGCCCAGGGTGTCGACGAAGATCCCCGGTGCCAACAGCCGGACGACCAGTCGCCGCTGGTCGGCCATGAAACCGGTGAACGACGTCGGAGACGCTTCAGGGCCGGCCGACAGCGTGGCCAGGCCGGAGGTGGAGCGCCGCCCGCCGAACCGGACCGAGCGCTCAGTCTGCGTCAGCCAGGCCATGTCGCCGTCGGGGTCGCCGTCGATGAGCCCAGTGAGCTGAGT
>JBOHGT010000387.1:0-28981 GCA_050700385.1 Pseudonocardiaceae bacterium
GCGGTGAAGGGCACTTTCACTGCATCCGATGCAGTGAAAGTGCCCTTCACGGCAGCTCGGGAGGGGGACCGGGCCCGCGGCGGAACCTCGCCGGGCGCGCCGGCGTCCTAGGATCGCCGGACCAGCAGCCGGCGTCGGTGATCCGCGGGGAGTGGGAGCATGGCAGGCACGGACTTCACGGTGGTTGCCGACGGCATCCGCGCCGCGGCGGATCAGGCCGCTGCAGCCGGCGAGGGTGCGAGCGCGCTCGAGCTCGGTGCGGTGGCCACGACCATTGGCGGCGCGCTGGGCGGGACGAGGTCGGCGACCACCGCGAGTGAGCTGTCGACCGCGTGGGACACCGCGATCTCGACGTGGAGCACCGATGTGACCGACCATGCGCGACGGCTCACCGATAGCGCCGCGACGTACGAGACGAACGAGGGCCAGACCACGACGACCTTCCGGTCCACCGCGATCTGATGGTCAGCATCGGCGACATCAGGACCTGGCGGCCCGACGAGCTGGACGCCGCCTTCGACGCGCTGGGCTCACGGCGCGACACGCTGATCGGTCTCGACGACGAGCTCGCCGGCGCCAGGACCCCGGAGGGCTGGACCGGCGACGCCGCATCGGCCGCCGCTGCCTGGCACGACACCCTGTCGGAACGGGCACGCCGCATCGTCGCGGGGATCGCCGCGGTCCGCCGCGCCACCGGCGAGACCTCCGACGCGGTGATCTCCCTCCAGCGCGCGCTGCGCGAGGCCGAGGATCTGGCCCGCGCGCACGGGTTCGCGGTCTCCGGCGACGGCACCGTGGTCGACGCGCACCCGCCCACGGTGCCGGACCCGGCGGAGGCCGCGGAGATCCAGCGGGAGCGGGCGCGGGTGCAGGCCGAGGTCGTCGACCGGCTCGAGCAACTGCTGCGCCGGGCGGACGACGTCGACGCGGACTTCTCGACGGTCCTCACCCGGGCATCTCGAGGCGAGATCGATGACGGCACGGGGCAGTCGCTGTCCGGGGCATCGGCCACCGGCGAGGGTGCCGGTGGGCTGTCGACGCTCGGCCCCCCGGAGGGCGGCACGCCGGCGGACAACGCCGGCTGGTGGGCATCGCTGTCCGAGGAGGAGCGCCGGGCGCTGATCGACTCCGATCCGGGCGCGCTCGGCAACCTGGACGGGCTGCCGGCCGCGGTGCGCGACGAGGCCAACCGGGCCCGGATCGACGACGAGCGCGCCGCGCTGGAGGCCGAGCGGGACCGGCTGCAGGCCGACCTGGACGACAACTGGTTCGGCGGCACGTTCACCAACGCCGACGCGGCGCTCGACCACGTCAACGCCAAGCTGGTGTCGCTGGACCGGATCGAGACGACCCTGAACCAACCCGGTGAGCGCCAGTTGCTGCTGCTCGATCTCTCGGGCGAGCGGGCGGAGGCGGCGGTCGCGGTGGGTAATGTCGATACCGCCGACCATGTCGCGGTGTTCACCCCAGGCCTCGGCAGCACGGTGGACGGCAAACTCGAAGAATACGACGACAACATGGAGCGGCTGCAGCGGCAGGCCCAGTACGAGTCGAACCGGTACGGGGACGGCGGATCGGTGGCGGCAGTGACCTGGATCGGGTACCAGGCCCCGCAGCCCGGCTTCGAGGGCTACAACCCGTTCGACTCGGACTCCGTGTTACAGGACGACTCGGCCCGGGCCGGGGGCGCCGACCTGGCGGAGTTCTACCGGGGGATCGACGCATCCCGGGCCAGCGATCCGCACCTCACCGCGCTGGGCCACTCCTACGGATCGACCACCACGGGGTTCGCGCTACAGCAGGACACCGGCGTGGACGATGCGGTGTTCTTCGGCTCCCCGGGTGTCGGCACCTCGCACATCGAGGACCTCGAGGTGCCCGAGGGGCACTCCTACCGGATCGAGGCACGGCGTGACGTCGTCGCCGACGGCGGCGTGTTCGGCATCGACCCGAGCCACATGGACGGGATGACCGGGCTCTCCGCGCAGCAGGAGACACTGCCGGATGGCCGCCCGCTGGGTGAGTCGGTCGGGCACAGCGACTACCTGACCCAGGACTCGACCAGCCAGTACAACATGAGCGCCGTCGTGGCCGGGCTGCACGACCGCACCGTCACCGATGACGGCCGCGGGCTGGGAGACATCGGATCGTGGCCGATCCCGGGGACGTACTGATGCGCCGGCTCGTGACCGCGCTGGTAGTCGCGGGCCTGGTGGCGGGCTGTGGGCTGGAGGGAGACGACATGGACGAGAAACTCGCGACGCTCGCGCAGCGTCCGACCATCGAGCAGATCACCGTGACCTACGAGGAGATGCAGGCCCGGCTGCGGGACCGGCTGTCCGCCGAGGTCGGACCGCTGCAGTGGGTCAACGACCAGAACCTCAGCGGAGCGGGGTGCGCCGACTTCCCCGACGTCGGCGGGCAGAGCCTGACGCTGGACTCGTGGACGTCGCAGGGCAACTTGCCCGATGCGCAGTGGGACCGCGCGGTGCGGATCGTCGCCGAGGTCACCGGTGAGTACGGCTTCGCAGCGCCGGAGGTGATCGTGGACCGCCCGAGTGACCACGAGATCGTCGCGACCGACCCGTACGGCGGGGGCTACCAGTTCGGCACCGCCCGCAACACGGTGCTCATGGTCAGCACCGGCTGCCACCTGCCGGCGGACGCGCACCCGAAGGCGCCGTCGCCCGCCCCGTCGAGCCCCACTCCATCGGGCACGGTGACGGGATGACGGGGCGCGCGTCTGCCGGTGACTCGGGCGCTGCCGCGTCGGCGCGGTCCACGTTCACCGCCCTGGCCGTCGGAGTGCTCGCGGTCTTCGGATACTACTGCGCGCTCGTGGGTGCGTTCGTGTGGTCGGACTCGGGCGAACCGGGAACTCGTACCGCAGAGGTGGTCGGACCGGTGGCCGGGCTGCTCCTGGTCATGGCGATCGCGGTCGGCGCGCTGGTCGCGCAGCTGAGGTGGGCCAACCGCGCGCAGCGCGCCGCCACCATCGTGCGGCGCAGCCTGCTGGTACTCGCCGGCCCCGGCGCAGTGGTCCTCTTCTTCGCGCTGGCCGCCGCGCTGTGAAGCGTTCCGAAGCGCGGTGAACGGCACTTTCACTGCGTCCGACGCAGTGAAAGTGCCCTTCACCGCAAAAGGGGCCGGGCCACCGCGACCGGGGACGGGACCGGCGGCGCTCAGCCCATGAGCGACCTGCCGATGATCTCCTTCATGATCTCGGTGGTGCCGCCGTAGATGGTCTGCACCCGCGCGTCGAGGTACGCCTTGGCGATGGGGTACTCGGTCATGTAGCCGTACCCGCCGTGCAGCTGCACGCCCCGGTCGACCACCCGCTTGAGCATCTCGGTGGACCACCACTTCGCCATCGCCGCGCCGGGCGCCGGCAGCGTGCCCGCGTTGTGCTCGGTGATGCACCGGTCGACGAACGAGCGGGTCACGGCGACCTCGGTGGCCATCTCGGCCAGCGCGAACCGGCTGTGCTGGAAGGCGCCGATCGGCTTGCCGAACGCGGTGCGCTCCTTGCAGTAGGCCAGCGTCATCTCCAGCGCGGCCTCCGCACCCGCCGTCGCGGCGACCGCGATGGACAGCCGCTCGACCGGCAGGTTCTGCATCAGGTACACGAAGCCCTGCCCCTGCTCGCCGAGCAGGTTCGCCGCCGGCACCCGCACGCTGGCGAACGACAGCTCGGCGGTGTCCTGCGCGTGCATGCCGACCTTGTCGAGGTTGCGGCCGCGCTCGAAGCCTTCCATCCCCCGCTCCACGACGAACAGCGAGAAGCCCATCGCCCCGGCGTCCGGGTCGGTGCGGGCCACCACGATCACGAGGTCGGCGAGGATCCCGTTCGAGATGAACGTCTTCTGCCCGTTCAGCACCCAATCGGAGCCGTCGCGCACCGCGCGGGTCCGGACACCCTGCAGGTCGCTGCCGGTGTCCGGCTCGGTCATCGCGATCGCGGTGATGATCTCGCCGGCGCAGAACCCCGGCAGCCAGCGCTGCTTCTGCTCGTCATTGCACAGCCGCAGCAGGTAGGGCGCGAGCACGTCGTTGTGCAGCGAGAAGCCGACACCGGAGGCGCCGGCGCGGGCGAGCTCCTCGGAGATGATCGCGTTGAACCGGAAGTCGGTCACCCCGCCGCCGCCGAACTCCTCGGGCACGTCGGTGCCCAGCAGCCCGGCCTTGCCGCCGACGGTCCACAGCTCCCGGCTGACGATCCCGTCACGCTCCCACCGCTGGTGGAACGGGGTGACCTCGCGACCGATGAAGTCCCGGACCATCTCCCGGAACGCGGCGTGCTCGGCGTCGAAGATCGTGCGCTCCACCGGGTTCCTCCTCGGCGCCGGCTACGTTACAGTTCCACTGTCGCGTACAGTACAGTCTTGCTGTCACATCAGGGAAGGTGCCGGTGGCCGAGCAGCTCACCATCGCCGAGCTCGCGGCTCGGACCGGCCTCAGCGTGCGCACGATCCGGTTCTACGCGGGGCTGGGCCTGATCCCGCCGCCCGAGGTCCGTGGCCGGCTGGGCCTCTACGACGCCCGGCACGTGGCCCGGCTCGAACTGGTGCGCGACCTGCAGGGGCTGGGATTCACGCTCTCGGCGATCGAGGGCTACCTGGCCCGCATACCCGCCGACCGCTCGCCCGAGGACCTCGCGCTGCACCGCGCGCTGCTCGCCCCGTGGCTGCCCGAAGAGCCCGAGACGGTTGACCGCGCGGCGCTCGACGAGCGCGCCGGCCGGCACATCGATGACGGCGAGCTCGACCGGCTGGTGGCGCTCGGCGTCGTCGGCCGCAACGGCGACGGCACGCTGCAGCTCACCAGCGCCGACATGCTCGACTACGGGCTGGGCCTGCTCGACGCCGAGATGGACTTCGAGGTGCAGCTGGCGTCCAAGCAGGTCATCGAGCGACACACCAGCGCGCTGGCCACCGACCTGCTGGCGCTGTTCCGCAACTCGATACTGCGCGACTACCGGGAGCGTGGCCGGCCGCCCGAGCAGCGCGACCGGCTGCTGGCGTTGCTCGAACGGCTCAAGCCGCTCACCGTGCAGGGGGTGGTGACGAACTTCCAGCTCGCCGTCAACCGCGCCATCCGCGACTCCGTCTCCGACTCCGAACTTCCGAAGACAGGGAACCCGTCATGACAGAAGCATTCCTCTACGACGCGCTGCGCACCCCCCGAGGCAGGGGCAAGCAGAGCGGCGCGCTGTACGGCGTCAAGCCGATCTCCCTGGTCACCGGGCTGATCGACGAGCTGTGCAGCCGCTACCCGAACCTCGACCCGGCCCGCATCGACGACGTCGTGCTCGGCGTGGTGAGCCCGCTGGGAGACCAGGGCGGGGTGATCCCGCGGGCCGCGGCGCTGGCCGCCGGGCTGCCCGACACCGTCGCCGGGGTGCAGCTCAACCGGTTCTGCGCGTCGGGCCTCGAGGCGGTGAACGTGGGCGCGATGAAGGTCCGCTCCGGCTGGGAGGACCTGGTGCTCACCGGCGGGGTGGAGTCGATGTCGCGGGTGCCGATGGGCTCCGACGGCGGCGCCTTGGCGATGGACCCCGAGACGGCCTACGAGGCCCGCTTCGTCCCGCAGGGCATCAGCGCCGACCTCATCGCCACCATCGAGGGCTTCGACCGGGAGCAGGTCGACTCCTACGCGCTGGAGTCGCAGCACCGCGCCGCCAAGGCATGGAGCAACGGTTACTTCTCGCGCTCGGTGGTTCCGGTGCGCGACCGCAACGGCATCGTCGTGCTCGACCGTGACGAGCACCTGCGCCCCGACGCCACGATCGAGCGCCTCGGCGCGCTCGAGCCGTCCTTCGCCGGCATCGGCGAGCAGGCCGGGTTCGACGCCGTCGCGCTGCAGCGTTACCACTGGGTGGAGCGCATCGACCACGTCCACACCGCAGGCAACTCATCCGGCATCGTGGACGGCGCCGCGCTGGTGGCGATCGGCTCCGAGCAGGTCGGTCGCGACCTCGGCCTGACCCCGCGCGCCCGGATCGTCTCCGCCGCGATCACCGGCGAGGAGCCGACGATCATGCTCACCGGCCCGGCGCCGGCCGCCCGCAAGGCGCTGGCGAAGGCCGGCATGACGATGGACCAGATCGACCTGGTCGAGCTCAACGAGGCGTTCGCCGCCGTGGTCATGCGATTCATGCGGGAGATGGACGTCCCGCACGAGAAGGTCAACGTCAACGGCGGCGCGATCGCCATGGGTCACCCGCTGGGCGCCACCGGCGCGATGATCCTGGGCACCCTGGCCGACGAGCTGGAGCGCCGCGAGCTGCGCTTCGGCCTGGCGACGCTGTGCGTCGGCGGCGGCATGGGCATCGCGACCATCATCGAACGGCTGTGACACCGAGAGGACCAGAAGACCAGATGGCTGACCAGAGCACCATCCGCTGGGAGCAGGGTGCCGACGGGATCGTCACCCTCACCCTGGACGACCCCGAGCAGTCCGCGAACACACTGAACGAGCGCTACCTCTCCTCGATGGGGGCGACGGTGGACCGCCTGGAGGCCGAGCGTGACAGCATCACCGGGGTCATCATCACCTCGGCGAAGCAGACGTTCTTCGCGGGCGCCGACCTCAACTGGCTCATCGAGGTCCGCCCGGAGGACGCCGGCCAGGTCGCTGCGCAGGCCAATCAGGTCAAGGGCCAGCTCCGCCGGTTGGAGAAGCTGGGCAAGCCGGTCGTCGCGGCGCTCAACGGTGCCGCCCTGGGTGGCGGGCTGGAGATCGCGCTGGCCTGCCACCACCGCATCGCGCTGGACGTCAAGGGCAGCACGTTCGGCTTCCCCGAAGTCACCCTCGGGCTGCTGCCCGGCGCCGGCGGGGTGGTGCGCACGGTGCGGATGCTCGGCATCGCCGAAGCGCTGACGACGCTGCTGCTGCAGGGCCAGCAGGTCGGCCCCGCGCAGGCGAAGGAGACCGGCATCGTCGACGAGGTCGTCGCCGGCGGCGAGGAGATGCTCGCCCGCGCCCGCGAGTGGATCGCGGCCAACCCGCAGCCGGCGCAGCCCTGGGACGTCAAGGGCCACAAGATCCCCGGCGGCAACCCGTCGTCGCCGTCGCTGGCCCAGGTGCTGCCGGCGTTCCCGGCGACGTTGCGCAAGCAGCTCAAGGGCGCGCCGATGCCCGCGCCGCACCACATCGTCTGCGTCGCCGTCGAGGGTGCGCAGGTCGATGTCGACACCGCGATGCAGATCGAGACCCGCTACTTCGTCGACCTGGTCACCGGCCAGGTCTCGAAGAACATGATCAAGGCGTTCTTCTTCGACCTGCAGCACATCAACAAGGGCGGCAGCCGGCCCGACGGCCACGAGCAGCGCGCCTTCCGCAAGGTGGGCGTACTCGGCGCCGGGATGATGGGCGCCGGGATCGCCTACTCCTGCGCCCGTGCGGGCATGGCGGTCGTGCTCAAGGACCTCGACATGGCGGCGGCCGAGCGGGGCAAGAACTACTCGGTCGGGTTGCTGGACAGGGCCGTCGCCCGCGGGAAGAGCAGCCCGCAGCAGCGCGACGAGGTGCTGGCCCGGATCACGCCCACCGAGAAGCCGGCGGACCTCGCCGGCTGCGACCTGGTGATCGAGGCGGTGTTCGAGGACCCGGCGCTGAAGAAGCGGGTCTACGCCGAGATCGAGGACGTGGTCGCCCCCGACGCGCTGCTGTGCTCGAACACCTCCACGCTGCCCATCACCGACCTCGCCTCCGGTGTCACGCGGCCAGCGGACTTCATCGGGCTGCACTTCTTCTCCCCGGTGGACAAGATGCCGCTGGTCGAGATCATCCGCGGCGAGCAGACGTCGGACGCGGCGCTGGCGGCCGCGGTCGACGTGGTGCAGCAGATCCGCAAGACCCCGATCGTCGTCAACGACAGCCGCGGCTTCTTCACCAGCCGGGTCATCGGCACGTTCCTCAACGAGGGCGTCGCGATGCTCGCCGAGGGCGCCGCGCCCGCGTCGATCGAGCAGGCCAGCTCGCAGGCCGGCTATCCGGCGCCGGTGCTGCAGCTGATGGACGAGCTGACGCTCACGTTGGCCCGCAAGATCCGCGAGGAGACGCGGCGCGGCGTCGAGGCGACCGGCGGTACGTGGATCCCGCATCCGGCCGACGCGATCATCGACCGGATGGTGCTGGAGTTCGAGCGGCCCGGGCGTTCCGGGGCCGCGGGCTTCTACGACTACGTCGGCGGCAAGCGCGACCGGCTCTGGCCCGGGCTGGCCGAGCACTTCGGGCCGCAGCGGCCGGATGCGGTGCCGTTCGACGACATGGTCGAGCGGATGCTGTTCATCGAGGTGCTGGAGACCGTGAAGTGCTTCGACGAGGGCGTCATCACCTCGGTGCCCGACGCCAACATCGGCTCCATCATGGGCATCGGGTTCCCGCCGTGGACCGGCGGCGTCGTGCAGTACATGAACGGCTACGACGGGGGCCTGGCCGGGTTTGTCGCCCGCGCGAAGGAGCTCGCCGGCCGCTTCGGCGACCGGTTCACCCCACCCGCCTCGCTGGTTGCCAAGGCCGAGGCCGGCGAGAGCTGGCGCTGATGCGCCTCCTCGGTAACACGGGCCTGCAGGCCGGACTCGGTGCGCAGCGGCACCTCTCGCAGGAACAGCAGCAGCAGGAACGCGAGCGCGGCCACCACCGCGGCCACCGCGAACACCAGCGAGATCGAGTCGGAGAACCCGACCAGGAACGGCCGCGCCAGCCGCGGGTCGAGCTGCGACAGGAATGACGAGTCGTCGAGCACACCGGTGGCGTTGCCGCCCACGCCGCCACCGGCGAGCGCGTCGAGCACCGGGCGGTTGGCCGGGTTGGCCAGCACCGCCGGATCGCCCAGCGCGTCGCGGAACGCCGCTGTCGGGGCGATCGCCCGGAACGCCTCCGCGATCCGGTCGCCGACCGTGGAGAACAGGATCGAGAGGAACACCGCGGTGCCCAGCGTGCCGCCCATCTGCCGGAAGAACGTCGCCGAGGCGGTGGCCACCCCCATGTCCCGGGCCGGCACCGCGTTCTGCACCGCAAGGATCAGTGTCTGCATGCAGTTCCCCAGCCCGAGACCGAAGATCACCATGTAGACGTCGACCTCCCGCAGCGGTGTGTCGGCGCCGATACGGGTGAACAGCGCGAGACCGGTGACCATCAGCACGGTCCCGAGCACCGGGAAGATCTTGTACCGGCCGGTGCGCGAGGTGATCTGGCCGGAGACCACCGATCCGACCATGATCCCGAGCACCAGGGGGACGGTGAGCAGGCCGGCCTGGGTCGGGGTGGCGCCCTTGACGATCTGCAGGTACTGCGGCATCACCGCGATGCCGCCGAACATGGCCATCCCGATGATCAGGTTAGTGGCCGACGTCAGGCTGAACACCGAGCCGCGGAACAGCCGCAGCGGCAGCAGCGCGTCATCCCCGATGCGCCGCTCGGCGAGCAGGAAGGCCAGCAGCCCGGCCGCGCCGATGCCGTAGCAGGCCAGCGCACGCGGTGAGTCCCACCCCCAGTCGCGACCCTGCTCGGCGATGATCAGCAGCGGCACCAGGCCGGCCGTCAGCGCGAGGGCACCCGGCCAGTCGATCCGGTGCTCGCGGCGGGTGTGTGGGATGTTGAGCACCCTGGCGACGACGGCGAGCGCGAGCAGCCCGATCGGCACGTTGACCAGGAACACCCAGCGCCAGCCGGCGATGCCCAGGATCGCCTCCTGGTCTGCGAGGAAGCCACCGACCAGCGGGCCGAGAACACTCGACGTGCCGAACACTGCGAGGAAGTAACCCTGGTAACGGGCCCGCTGCCGGGGCGCCACGATGTCGCCGATGATCGCCAGTGCGAGCGAGAACAGTCCGCCGGCGCCGAGCCCCTGTACCGCACGGTAGATGGCGAGCTCGTACATCGAGCCCGGGATGGTGCACAGCAGCGAGCCGATGATGAAGATCGAGATCGCGGCGAGGAAGAACGGCTTGCGTCCGTAGAGGTCCGACAGCTTGCCGTACAGCGGCGTGGAGATGGTCGCCGTGATGAGGTAGGCGGTGGTCGCCCATGCCTGCAGCGACAGCCCCTGCAGGTCGTCGGCGATCACCCGGATGGACGTCGCGACGATCATCTGGTCCAGCGCGGCCAGGAAGATCCCGAGCATCAGCCCGGCGAAGACCGTGAGGATCTGGCGGTGGGTGAACCCCTGCTGCCCGGCCGTGGCAGCGGTGCTGCTCACCGGGCGTCCTCGGCCAGGATGTGCGGCCGGTGGTGAGCGAAGTCGTTGTTGAAACGCTCCAGCAACGTCACGAACATCCGGCGATCGGCTTCCGGCCAGTCGCGGGTCATCGCGGCCAGGTGCTCGTTGCGCCGACGGCGGCGCTCGGCGTGCACCCGCTCGCCCTCCGGCGTCGCGGCGAGCAGGCAGGCCCGGCCGTCCTCCGGGTCGGGACGCCGCTCGAGCAGCCCGAGGTGCACCAGCGACGCCGCCTGCCTGCTGACCGTCGACGGGTCGGAGTGCACCGCCTCGGCCAGCGTGCTGGTGCGCTGCGGGCCTTCCCGCACCAGGTTCACCAGCAGCTGGTAGGAAGCCCGCTCGACGCCGTCGCCGCGCTGCGCGGCGAGTTGCGCAGCGGTGCGTTCCATCAGCCGGCTCAGCCGGAGCAGCTCGTCGCCCAGCTGGTCCGCGCTGTCGAGCAGCCCCGTGCCCGGACTCTGTGCATGGTCCATACAACCAAGTTGTACCAGCCGCCCGGCTACACCGTGCCCTGACGGCGAGAGACCTCGCGTGCCACGAACGAGGTACGGCGGGTGGCGGTGGTGTGCCGTCGGGGCGACGATCGGGGCTTCCGAGACAGGAGGAACTCGACAGTGAACTTCGAGGACATCAAGAACAAGGCCAAGGACGCCCTCGGGCAGCACGGCGACAAGGTAGAGGGCGCCGTCGACAAGGTCGGTGAGTTCACCAAGAACCGCTTCGGCCACGGCGAGCAGGTCGACTCGGCCACCGAGAAGGCCAAGGGCTTCCTCGGCCAGGAAAACACCGACAACCGCTGATCTCCCCCCGCGGCCACCGGCTCCGCGCTGCCACTGACACCCGCTGCCACGAAGGACGCCTTCGCCTCGCTGGACGGGGCGAAGGCGTCCTTCGTGACGTCAGCGGGTGGCCACCGCGCGGCGCTCGCCGCGCTCGACACCATCGCCTGACGCGTCACCCGATCCGGGTGGCTTCCGTGTCGTGGCGGCTCGCCGCCCGGGACGGGGTCCAGGATGAGATGCTGTCCACGCCGAGTCACCGAGTGATTGCGTTTCGGAGTCGGCGATCGTGCCGCGGGCAAGGGGGCGGGCTCGCTTGACCGATCCGGGTTACCGCGCGGCCGTTCGTGCTCCCGCTCTCCCCGCAGGCCCGGTGGGGTCGAGGCCCGGTGGGTCGAGCCACCGGGCGCCGACGAGGAGATGAGCACGTCGAGCGTCGAGGACACGTTCGGCGGCCCACGCGAGGGCAGTGAGCCGATGAGCGGTGACCGGCGCGAGATGCACGTCGAGACTCCGGTCAACATGCCGGGAGGGGTCGACACCGGCGAGACGGCCTCCGGTGACCGTGCCGGTCTCCTGATCGTGGTGCCGGTCGAGGTCCACGGGAACCGGCGTGGCCCGGTCACCGGCGCGGAGACGGCCGGTTCGGCAGCGGCTCACAGCGCCCGGGGTGGTGCCGGTCGAGACGGGGTTCCGGTGACCTTGCCCGCGCGGGCTGTGGGCAACCCTTCCAAGCCGGCCGGGGACCACGCGGGTGACCAGCAGATCGCTCCGGTGCCCGCATCGCCGCGGGCCGCCGTCGTGGCGGAGGCCTTCGACCTCGAGGGACGCCTGCTCGCCGTCGCGGAGGTGGTGCCCACCGCGGCCCTCCCGGTGTGGGATCCGGACGACGATCGCAGCGAGCTGAACCCGGCCGGCGAGGACCTGCCGCGGTTCGGGCCGACCGGGATGCCGACCCTGGACCGGCTGGTTCGGTGGGTGACACCCGGCTCCGACGCTATGGCGCACCCGGAACCCCACGAACACCAGGACGTCCCGGGGCACTCGCCGCTGCCCGACGAGGTGCCCGGCGGCTCGGCATTGAGCGCGCTGGACGTGGCGCAGTTGTTCGGTGAGCGCCCTGAGAACTGTGAGATCCGAAAAACGGCCCCGCCGCGCGGGCAGCTCTGACAGACTACGTCGAGCCCTGTCACGCAGCGTATGTCGGCCTGGCTGCCCGGTGGACGACTGCCCGAGGCCGGGACCACGCCGTCTCATGAGGGGAGGCCCGTAGTGACGAGATACGACAGCGAGGACTCGCTGGAGAAGAACCTACGCCAGCAGGAACGCCGCTTCGCCGAGGTCCTGGACGCCTCCACCGAGATCGACGGCAGGCGTCACGAGTGAATTCTCCGACCTGCTCCAGAAAAGCCGTGATACGATCACCAAGACGTATCAGGAAGCGGTCCGCTTCATCGGTGAGTGTGCCGCAATAATCGTGGAGGCGACTGGTGGCATCATCGCGGGCATCGGCGAGTTCTTCTTCGGCGTTGCCGAGGCCGTCGCAGACGCAATAGCCGCCTTCATCAGGAACGTCAGTGATCTCGAATCGAAAGCAATGGAGATTATGACCGACTATGGCAACCTGGGTTTGGATCTCGAGCAGAAGGTGGCGGACATGGAGATCCCGAGCCCGATGCCGTCCTCGGCGGCCGAGGGGGACAACTGGAACGTTCGTGCCAGGAGCTGACGTGGCAACCCCTGTCAGGCGTGCGGTCCTGGTTCTCGCCGCGGGGGGCGACACTGTGCGCCTCGTCGGCGTGCGGCGGAGGAGAAGACGTGGGCGCAGCGGACAGGTACCCGGAGCTACCGAAGGTCTGTGACCTGGTGTCTCGGGGGACGGTTGACGCGCTTGTGCACCCGACCGCGCTCCCGGGCGCAGAGGGGACCGGCGAGACGACCACCTGCACGTGGAGTCACACGCCCTCGGACGTCCCGACGGGGTCGGGAAGCCAGCCGTACCGAAGGGAGCTCGAGGTGGCCGTCACGCGCTACGACGCGATGAACGAACGGCCGGGGAGTTACTGGGCATCGCAGACATTCGACAGCTTCGGGACGATCCCGGAATGGGTCCGAGCGAACCCGTGCCCGGTATCGGCGACGATGCCTACCAGTGGTTCGGCAGGTACGGGGTGGACGAGGCCGGCATCGAGTTCCGCAGAGCGAATCTCACGGTGCGTGTCACCTACGGTGGTGACGACGTGGACGCGGATGGCGAATCGATCCGGATGGACGAGGGGGTGACACGGGATGGTGCCCGCACCGCTGCCGAGGATGTGGATCGCTCGCTGACGCGACGCGCGTAGTCACGCCCTGCGCGCGGCAACCGCTCGGTGCCGATAGCGTGGCCGCCGTGGACGATCAGCGGGAGACCAACGCCGCGGCACCTTACCCGTTGCGGGTCGCCGCCGCGCTGAGTTGGCGCTTCCTGGCGGTCGCCGGCGCGCTGTACGTCGTCGGGTATGTGGCCATCCAGTTGCGGGTCGTGGTCATCCCGATCGCAGTGGCCTTGCTGCTCACGGCGTTGCTCGGCCCGCTGGTGGACTGGCTGGCCCGGCGACGGGTTCCGCGCGCGCTGGCCACGGCACTGGTGGTCATCTTCGGGCTTGCCGTGGTGGGCGGTCTGCTGACCTTCGTCGTGCAGCAGTTCGTGGCCGGGCTGCCCGACCTGCAGCGGCAGGTCGGCGACAGCGTGCAGGCCATCCGCCGCTTCCTCGAGTCCGGCCCGCTCGGCCTGCCGTCGTGGGACAACCTCCTCAACCAGATCACCGATGCGATCACGACTAACCGGGAGACGATCACCACCGGCGCGCTGTCCACCGCCTACAGCGTGGGCGAGTTCTTCACCGGCATGGCCATCGCGATCTTCACATTGATCGTCTTCCTCTACCGCGGCCCCCGCACCTGGCACTTCGTGCTCAAGCTCGTCCCCGCCGAGACCCGCTCCCGGGTCGACCTCGCAGGCCAGCGCAGTTACGCCTCGCTGGTCGGCTACGTGCGGGCGACCGCGTTGGTGGCCGTGGTCGACGCGATCGGCATCGGAATCGGGCTGCTCGTGGTCGGCGCCCCGCTGGTGGTGCCGCTGACCGCACTGGTCTTCCTCTTCTCGTTCATCCCGATCGCCGGGGCGGTGATCTCCGGCACCATCGCGGTGCTCGTCGTCCTCGTGGCGAACGGGCCGGTGCCCGCGCTCGTGGTGCTGGCCATCGTGCTCGGCGTGCAGCAGTTGGAGGGCAACGTGCTGCAGCCGCTGATCATGGGAAGGGCGGCACAACTCAACGCGCTGCCGGTGGTGCTCGCGGTGTCGGTCGGCACGGTGCTCGTCGGCATCACCGGGGCGCTGCTGTCGGTACCGCTGCTGGCCGTGCTCAGCTCCGGGATCCGTTCGTTGACCGGCGACGAGGTCGACCCGTCGGCGGTGAACCCCAACGACCCGGAGGACGCCCGACCCGGCAGCGCCGCACCCGGCAGCGCCGCACCCGGCGCGCCCGCGGCTGACGAGCCCACCGAGGACCCCGTGCTGGGCCGGACTCCGGAGAACGGGTGAGCGCACCTGCCGCGACGACCACGCAGGCACATTCCGGGCGGCCGGCGCGGCGGGAGTCGCTGGGCTCGGCGGTGCTGCTGCTCGCCGTCGTCGCGGTGGCCGGCGAGGCGGCGATCTTCTCGGTCTACAGCGCGGACGGCCTGTTGCGGCTCGTGCTGCTGGTGCTCACCGCGCTGGGCGGCGTGCTGCTCGGTGGTGCCCGGTGCCGGCCACCGAGCTGGGCGATCGCGGGCGCCGCGCTGCTCGTGGTGCTGGCGCTGGCCGTCGCGCCGCCGCTGGGCAACGTGGTCTCCGACGAGCGGCTGCTCATCGGGGTGGTCGTGGTGGGTGCGGCGAGCGTGGTGCCCGCCGTACTGCCGGTGGTTCGCACCGCGCACACCGGGAAGGTCGCGGGTGTTGCACTGGGCACGGCGACGGCGGGTTACGGGCTGGTGGTGCTGGGCACCAGGCCGATCATCGACGTCTGGGCGCTGCTGCAGGGCGCCGGACGCGGCTTGGCCGCCGGGCGCAACCCCTATGAACTGACCTTCCCCGCCTCACCGCCGGGGCAGGTCGACCACTGCTTCACCTACTTTCCCGGCACCGCGCTGCTCACCGGGCCGGGGGTGTGGATCGGCGGCGACGCCCGGTGGGCCGAGCTGCTGGCGGTGATCGCGGCGGCCGCGCTGGTCGCCCGGCAGGTTCATGCCCGCGGCGGCGCAGCGCTGGGGCTCGCGGTGCTCGTCGCGCTGGTCCCGGGGACGATCCGGGTCGTCCAGCAGTCCTGGACCGAACCGCTGCTGCTGGTCCTGCTGGTGGCGGCTGCCGTGCTGGCCGGAAGGGGCCGGCCGGTCTGGGCGGCGGTGGTCTTCGGGCTCGCGCTGGCCACCAAGCAGCACGTGATCGTGCTGGCGCCGTTGCTGCTGCTCTGGAGGTTCCGGGTGCGCGAGCTCGCCGTGGCGGCCGGGACCGCGGCAGCGGTGATGGTGCCGCTCCTGGTGGCCAACCCGTCACGGTTCATCGAGTGCACCGTGGAGTTCTTCCTGGCCGCCGAGGCGCCGCAGACCTCGCTGTCACTGTGGCTGCACGTCCCGGTGTGGGCGCAGCTGCCGCTGCTGGCCCTCGGTCTGCTGGCCGGTTACCTGCTGGCCTGGCGGTGCTGCCCGCGCACCAGCGGTGGCTTCCTGGTGGCCTGCGCCGCCGTGTTCCTGGCCTTCGGCCTGGTGAACAAGCAGACCTTCCTCAACCAGTGGTGGCTGGTCGCCTCGCTGGTGGTCGCGGGCCTTGCCCTCGCCGGCGGGCGCCGGGTGACGGTCGTGGGAGCGACACGGTGAGGTCCGCCGACCTCGACGCGGCGCGGGACCGGCTGATCGCCGACGTGCTGCCCGGGCCGGACGACCCGCCGCTGCGGGTGCTGTTCTGCGGCATCAACCCCGGGCTGGTCTCCGCGGCGACCGGCTACCACTTCGCCCGGCCGGGGAACCGGTTCTGGCCGGTGCTGCACCGCTCCGGATTCACCGATCGGCAGCTGCGACCCGACGAGCAGGCGCAGCTGCCGGCGCTGGGGCTGGGCATCACGAACGTCGCACCGCGCGCCACCGCGCGGGCGGACGAGCTCTCCGCCGCGGAACTGCTCGCAGGCGGGCAGCGGCTGCGGGAGCTGGTGCGGGCGGCGTGTCCGGCCTGGCTCGCCGTCGTCGGGATCACTGCCTACCGGGTGGCGTTCGCAGAGCCCCGCGCCGTGATCGGCCGCCGGCCAGGGTCGATCGGGGACACCTTTGTCTGGGCGCTGCCCAACCCCAGCGGGCTCAATGCGCACTGGACTACACCCCGCATGGTGCAGGCGTTCGCGGAGCTGCGGGAAGCGGCATACGAGTGAGCAGACGATCTGTCCGTATTTGGACCATTTGTACGCTAGCAGAGCCAGAGAGCCTGCCATGCGCAAGAGTGCGGCATGGCAGTTGTAGCTGGTCAACCCGCACCTCCTCTCGATCACGCTGTCAGCGTAGTTATCGGGTTAATGGGAGTGGTCAGGGGCAAGTGCCGCCGCCTGCAAGTGGCTGAACAGCAGCCGGTAGCGCTGTATGTCAGCCTCCGCCTCCAGGAAGAGGTCACCGGCCAGCGTGCCGATGTACACCACGTCCGGGTCGGCAGACAAGGCGTCGCGGGTGCATGTACTCGACACCATCACTGTGCCGTCGTCCGGCTGGACTGACCTCAACCACATCCGCCTGGTTGGCCAGCGGTGGCTGGTGAGCAGCGGCAGAGCCCCGAAGACTGCCCGTCCTACCACCGCTGGCGGGCACCTGGATGAGCTGCTGCGAGACCTGCTGGCGCAAGGCCGTCTGAGCGACGAAGAGATACTGCAAGCGGTCAGGAATTATAACGCAGCGTAACGCCGAGCGGCAACTTGAACAGCGGCTACCGGAGCGCGAGATACTCGAGGCCGCAACCAAGGAGGCCTGCCATGCTGATCTCCGCAGCGGAGCGTGACGACCTGGCCCGGCAGCGGGACCGGATCCGGGAGGAGACGATGCAGCCGCGTGAGCAGCGGCCAGCGAGCAGCGCCCGCGGTATCCACCACACCGCGCTGATCTCCTCCGACGTGCGCCGGACCGTGGACTTCTACCAGGGGCTGCTCGGCTTCCCGCTCACCGACATGTTCGAGAACCGCGACCTGCCCGGCTCCACGCATTTCTTCTTCGACGTGGGCAACGGCAACGCGCTGGCGTTCTTCGACCTGCCGGGCGTGGACGTCGGACCCTACGCCGAGGTGCTCGGCGGGCTACACCATCTCGCGATCTCCGTCGAACCGCGGCGGTGGCAGGAGATCCGCGACCGGATGGATGCCCAGGGTGTGGAGTACATGCTCGAGAGCGGCACGTCGATCTACTTCCGCGACCCCGACGGCGCCCGCGTGGAACTCATCGCCGACCCGCTCGGCGAGATGTACGGCCACAGCGTGTTCTGACCCCGGGGTGTCGTAGAGCGACACCTCACCTTCCGGGCGGCCGCGAGCGGGCCACGGTCGGCAGGATCGCGACGAGCAGCGCCGCAGAGACCCCGAACGCGGCCGCGAAGTCCAGCGGCTGCGCGACCGCGCCGAGCCCCGTCGCACCCACCCCGGTTCCGGTGTCGTAGGCGATGTTCCAGGCCGCGCTGGCGGCGCCGTACCCGCCCGCGCCAGCGGCGCCGAACATCACCACCAGCGAGTCGTTCTGCACCACGCCGAACCCGATCCCGACCAGCCCGGCCCCGACCACCACGGCTGCCGCCACCAGCGCGCCCGACCCGCCGACCGCGAACAGCTCAGTGACCATGCCCGCGGCCGCCGAGAGCACCCCGACCCGCATCAGCCGCCCCGCCATGCCGTACCGGTCGGTGAGGTCACCCGCGGCCAGCCGGCCGAGCAGCGCTCCCGCCGTGGTCGCCAGCAACGCCGCGGGCACGAGCAGCGCGCCACCGGGGACGGCCAGCGGCAGGAACGTGATCAGCCCGCCCTGGGCGACCGAGCAGGTAAACATCGCCAGCCAGGGCCCGGCTGCGGCGCGGGCCGCCCGCCACCGCGCGTGCCCCACGGGCTCCGGTACGGGACGTGCGGGCACCCGGATCCACGGCGCCGCCAGCGCCGCCATCACCGGCAGCGCCCCGGCCAGCACGAACAGCGGGCCGAACCCGACCAGCCCGGCGACCCCTACCCCGGTGGGCAGCAGCACGAGCTGGGGCAGCCCGGCGGCCAGCCCGTAGCGCGCCGAGGCCCGGCCCAGCTCGGGGGACTTCACCAGCTCGGCGATCAGGGCGCTGCCGGTCACCGTCACCAGCCCGAAGCCGATCCCGCGGACCAGCGAGACGCCGAGCAGCAGCGGCAGGTCGGCCGCCAGTGCGTAGAGCGGGGTCGGGGCGCCGAGCAGCAGCATCCCGGCCGCGAGCACCGCGCGGTGCCCGAAGCGGCGCAGCAGC
The DNA here is from genome assembly GCA_050700385.1 of Pseudonocardiaceae bacterium. Taxonomy (GTDB): domain Bacteria; phylum Actinomycetota; class Actinomycetes; order Mycobacteriales; family Pseudonocardiaceae; genus WHSY01. The sequence continues at coordinate 18,527 of JBOHGT010000387.1, forward strand.
CACGGCACGGCCAGCTGGGTGCCCACCGTGGACAGCATCAGCACGCCGGTGGTCGCACCGGCGCCGAACTCGCTCGCCCCACCGACCGACGCCCACAGCGGTACCACCGGCAGCAGCAGCGCATACCCGCCGAACCCGGCGAACGACGCGACGAGCATCGACCGGAACGACCGGCTTCCCAGCCCCGGCGGGGCGCCCACCGCGGTGTGCGGGCTGGCCACCGCCCAGTCGTACCGCACCCCGCTCGGGCGGCGCCAGCTGGTCACCCGACGAGTACGGGTCCGCAGCGCACGGGTCCCCGAGCCTGGCAGGATCCGCAGGCATGCCGCACGGGACCGACACGATGACCCCGATGTGGCGGGCTGTGGTGGTCCTGCGCCTGGTCTGTGCGGCCTTCGCCGCCGCCGCGATCGTGGTTCACCACGACGGCTACGCGCGCCCGCAGCTCGGCTGGGCCGTGCTGGTCGCGATGCTGGCCTGGACCGCGGTCACCACTGTGGCCTACAGCCGCGACGCCGGGCGGCGGATCGCGATGATCGGCGTGGATCTGGCCGTCACGCTGGTGTTGGTGGGTGCCTCCAAGTGGGTACTGTCCGCCGACCAGCTCGCCGAGGTCACCGTCCGCACTCCACTGCTGACGACGGTGTGGGCCGCCGGGCCGGTGCTGGCCGCGGCGGTGCACGCGGGGCGGATCGGCGGTGTAACCGCGGGCGTCGCGGTCTCGCTGGTCAATGTGTGGGTGCGCGAGTCTTTTTCCACCGACATCGCACGGGACACCGTGCTGCTCGTCGGGACGGGGTTCGTGCTCGGGTTGGCCGCCGTCACCGCGCGGCGGTCCGCCGAGCAGCTGCGGCGCGCAGCCCGGGCCGAGGCGGCTACTGCGGAACGTGAACGGCTCGCGCGCGCCATCCACGACAGCGTGCTGCAGCTGCTGGCCCGGGTGCGCACTCTCGGCGGGCAGCTCGGCGGGGAGGCCGCGGAGCTGGCCCGGCTGGCCGGGGAGCAGGAGATCGCGCTGCGCACGCTCGTCTCCGCGGCGCCACCGGACTCGGCGACCACCGGCGAGGAGGACCTGGGCTCGGCAGTGGGCCTGCTCGCCGGGCCGTGGGTGGACGTGTCCGTGCCGGCCACCCCGGTACCGCTGCCGGCCGGCGACGTGGCGGAGCTGATCGGCGTCACGACGGAGGCGCTGTCGAACACCGCACGCCACGCCGGGCCGCAGGCCAGGTCCTGGGTGTTGCTGGAGGACCTCGGTGACGAGATCGTGCTCTCGGTGCGTGACGACGGCGCCGGCATCCCCGAAGCCCAACTCGACGGCGCCGAGGCGGACGGACGGATGGGCGTGGCCCGCTCGATCCGCGGACGAGTGGCCGACCTCGGCGGCACGCTGAGCCTGGACACCGGACCTGACCGCGGCACGGAGTGGGAGGTTCGGCTGGCCCGCACTCGCGCTGCGAGGTAAGGCGGCGTCATATCGGTCGGGCACTCAGCGACGGCGGGCCAGCACCACCGCCGCGAGCGGCCACACGGCCTCTGCCCCCGCGAGCATCCGCTCCGAGAGGCCGAGCCGCGTACCGCCGCCGTAGAACTCGGCGGCGAACCAGCCGAGCAGCCCGAGTAGCGCCACCGATGCCCCGACCGAGATGCCTGGCCGCAGCCGCCCGGGTCGCCGGCGCGACGCCAGCGCCGGCCACACCGCGAGCGCCGGGAAGGAGACGCCGGCGGCCACTACGTGCGCCGGCGAGCTACCCCCGTCCGGCTGGGGGAAGGTGGCCACGGCCACGGTGGCCACCCCGCCGGCAGCGAGCAGGAGGCGTCCGGCCGGTGCGGCGGGGCGCAGCCCGAGCGCCGTGACCATGTGGCAGACCCCGAGGCCGGCCAGGCCGGTCGTCATGATCCAGCGGTTGGTGGCGCCGTGGGCGGCCAGCGCGCTGATCGTTTCGGTCGTCGGGTCGAAGCCGCCGGGCTGGCGAGCCGCCGCCAGCGTCCAGCCGCCGATGAGCAGCACCGGGGCGCTGGACGCGGAGAGCAGGGCCCACCAGGGCACGGGTCGCACCAGGCAACGGTAGCGGTCGGCTCTCCCGGTCGCGTCCCGGCGGCGCAGGCGCTCGGGCGGTCCGGCCAGCGCTACGGTGGTTACCGTGAGCGAGGTGGAACCGCGGGAACTGCGGGTGTCGGACGCCGAGCGCGAGCACGTCGTGGCGCTGCTGCAGCGCGCGACCGGCCAGGGGATGATCACACTCGACGAGTTCAGCAGCCGGACGGACACGGCGCTGGCCGCGCGGACCCGTGGCGAGCTGAACGCCGTGCTGGTCGACCTTCCCGGTATGCAGCTGCAGGGCGAGCCGGCCCACCCGCGTGTCCCCGGCGGCGACGTCGTGGAGCTGCGCACCACCGGATCGAGCCTCGTGCGCGAGGGAGCGTGGGTGGTTCCGGCGGCCTTGCGGCTGGCCGGCCGGCTGGGCTCGCGGAAGCTGAACCTCACCCGGGCCGTGATCGAGCACCCCGTCGTCGACATCGAGTTCGACGACTACGGCAGCTCGACCGTCCTGATCCTGCCGAGGGGGGCCACCGCGGACTGCGACCGGCTCGAGGCGAGCTTCGGCAGTGTGCAGAACAAGGTCGGGCCCGGGCCCCCGGACGGGCGGCCACACCTGATACTGCACGGTCGGGTGCGTCTGGGATCGGTGACCCTCCGGCACTCCTTGGGTGATCGGCTGCGCCGGATGCTCGGCAGCTGATCCCGGCTGGCCGCGGACGGTCGTGGCCGATGACCAGGGTGGTTCTCCGGGTGATCCCTGATGGCCGGGGCCACCCGCCGGACCATCCTCGAGTGGAGCGCAACGCACCGGGCGGGCGCCACCACAAGGGAGTGACCATGGACATCACCGGGATCTTCACCGCGATCCTCGTCGGAGCGATCATCGGCGCGCTCGGCCGGCTCGCGGTCCCGGGCCGGCAGACGATGGCGCTCTGGCTGACCATTGCACTCGGGATCGTCGCGGCACTCGTCGGCACCGCCATCGCCGGCGTGATCGGGGTTGCCGACACCTCCGGCATCGACTGGATCGAGCTGTTCCTGCAGGTCGGCCTCGCCGCGGCGGGCGTGAGCATCGCGACCCGCACGCCGAGCCGCCAGCTGCGATGACGGCGGACGGTGAGCGGAGAGCTCGACCCGGGAGTGGGGGCTGCAGCCAGGCGCTGCCGTCAGCCAGGTTGGTGGCGGATCACCCCTACCAGCACGAGGTGGCGGTAGCGAGGGTGCTCGACGACCTCGACGGCAGTGGCGTAGCACGCACTCGCGAGGACGGCGCACGCCGCGGTGAGGTCCCCAGCCGTGATACCGGCGGGACACCAGATCAGCAGCTGCTCACCATACGATTTGGGCGCGCACCACACCACTGCGGGAAGCCGCCCGCTGCGGGTGTGGATTCGTCCCTGCGTGCACGCGGCGCGGAACCGGTGCGGCGTGACGAGGCACCAGGCGCGAGCCACCAGATGTCGACGTGCGGCGGGCCACCCCAGCAGCAGGGCCGTCACAACGGTTGCGACGGCCACCGCACCGCTCGGCCCGATAGCGGCTATCAGCCCGGCGATCGCGAGTGGAATACCTGCTGCGATTGCCAGCTCGTAACGCCAGCGCCAAGCCAGCAGGATCGGATTGGGTCGGGCGGTGGGGACGAGCGCGCGCTGCAGCGTGCCCAGCAGCTGTTCCGCTTCCCGGCGGCCGCGCGTCACGACGCACCGCCCGGGTGCAGGTTGGCCTTGTCGAGCCGAACCGTCCCGCGCCCTTGACACACCTCGCAGGGACCGGACTCGTCGGCGTCGCGGCCACGGCACGCCTCACAGGTGGTGATGAGGTCCCACCGCGGGTCGCGATAGTGCCGACCGAAGCCACGGGGACCGTGGGTGACCTGCCAGCCACGGCGCCTACCTCTCGCGTCCTCGGCGGCGAAGAGGCGGTCCTCCAACCTGTTGATCAGTTGACGCAGGCGGTGCGTAGTGGAACCCTCTTTGTTCGTCATGGTGCAGCCCTGCCCTCAGCGAAGAAACACGGGGTGTGCACCCGCTGGGCCGGTGTTGCAGCACCGGCTTGGCCCTGCGGGTGAGTTGGCACCGGTGGTGCCGTCTTCCCGCGGTGGAGGCGTCGCGGCGCCGCGTGTCAGCGCGGTCGTTGCGGCGCTTCTTCCGTCTCGGGACGTGTGCGTTCGGGCGGTGGAATCCAAGAAGGCCAGCCTGCCCTACGGTGTTCGATCCGGCTCGACCACATCCCTCCGACAACGGCGGTACTGCTGGCCCGCAGGGGAGGGGTGCACAACCGTTAGATCGCCGCTCCCGTGGGGCGCGTTCCACCTCTGCTTGCCATGAGTGCTAGTGTGCACACCTGTCATCGCCAATGGCAAGGGCCAATAGCGATGGCCTCTGGTACTTGCAGCTGGTCGGGGACGACAGCGGGAGGGCGCGCTCATGGCTGACCAGCCGCAGCCGACCCTGCGTCGTCGCGAGCTCGGTCATCGGCTCCGCGAACTGCGCCACCTGCTCGATCTGACCCTCGAGCAGGTGGCAGGGCGGCTCATGGTCTCCACGACCAAGATCAGCAGGATCGAGAGCGGAGCCCGCGGCGTCAGCCTCCGTGATGTACGCGACCTCTGCGGCATCTACGGCGTGTCGGGGGACGAGCTCGACCGGTTGATGGCGCTTGCCAGGGAGAGCAAGGAGCGTGCGTGGTGGCAGGAGCACGACCTGCCCGTCACCACGTACATCGGTCTGGAGCAGACGGCCACGGCCATCAGCGAGTACAGCGCCAGCGTCGTTCCTGGCCTGTTACAGACCGAGGACTACATTACCGCCCTCATCGAGGGGATGAAGCCCAAACTCACCGCCGACTCAGTGCGACAGCAGGTGGAACTCAGGCTCGCTCGTCAACGGTTGCTGAGCGAGGTGGGTGGCCCGCAGTTGTGGGTGGTCGTGGACGAGGCAGCGCTTCACATGATGGTCGGTGGCACGGTGGTGATGAGAGGTCAGCTGGATATGCTCACGAACGCAGCCAGGATGACCAACGTGCATCTACAGGTGATGCCCTTCGAGGCCGGTGCACACCCGGGGTTGAACAGCAATTTCATCATTCTCGACCTAGGTAGGCGCGACGTGTCCGACGTCGTTTACGTCGAGGGACTGCTGGGGAACATCTACCTCGAGCGTGTTAATGACCTCGAGCGCTACCGGAGGATTTTCGACCAGTTGCGTGCGGCGGCGCTGAGCCCCCGTCAATCGGTGCAGCGCCTGCAGATGCTGAATAACGACCACGTCCAGCATCAGAAATGAGAGGCATGAACTTTTCTCGCTGTGAACAGGCCACGGCAGCCTGGCAGAAGGCCACCGAGAGTATCGTTGACGGCGCGTGTGTCGAGATCGCGCAGTTGTCCGGGATGGTTGCGGTCAGGGACTCGAAAGATCCTGACGGTCCGATCCTGACCTACACCAAGGATGAGTGGAGCGCGTTCCTCGGCGGCGCCAAGAAGGGTGAGTTCGACCACTTCTGCTGACGCAGGACACGTACGCGGCCGACTGGCTGCTGGTCGGGTCAACCACCCCAGCCAGTCGGACTCATTTCGTCATGATCGTCGGATGCGTGGCGCGACTCCCGCCAGCCGGGAGTCAGGCCACGGAACCGCGATCACCGTGAGACGTCAGGCATCGAGTCGGGGTCATCGGCAGCCGGTGCCCCTCGGTCTGTGCTTCCGGTGTCGGCCCCGGCGGGTAGGCTGACGCACCCCAGTCCACAACGGGAGGGTGGGATCCGTGGAGTTCGAACTCGGGCGCGACGCGTTCGCCGACGCCGTGGCGTGGACCGCTCGCGGGCTGCCGACCCGTCCGGTCGTCGCGGTCACCGCCGGGGTCGTGCTCGAGGTCACCGACGGGGCGCTGCTCGTCTCCGGCTTCGACTTCGAGGTGCTCAACCGGATCGAGGTTCCGGTCACGGACAAGGCGTCCGGCCGGGTGCTGGTCTCGGGCCGGCTGCTCGCCGAGATCGCCCGCGCGCTGCCTCCCAAGGACGTCCGCGTCGCCGTCGAGGGCAACCGGCTCGCGGTGCGCTGCGGCTCGGCCCGGTTCAACCTGCCGCTGATGCAGGTCGAGGAGTACCCGGTGGTGCCGGAGCTGCCCGCGACCTCGGGCACCGTCCGCGGTGACGTGTTCGCCACCGCGGTGGCCCAGGTGACCACCGCGGCCAGCCGGGACGAGACGCTGCCGATGCTCACCGGCGTGCGGATGGAGGTCACGCCCGACGAGCTGATCTTCGCTGCCACCGACCGCTACCGGCTCGCCGAGCGGCATGTCCCGTGGCAGCCCACCGGCCAGGTGCCGTCCACCCCGGAGTCGACGCTGGACCCGGCGAGCAGGCTTTCGGTGATCATCCCGGCGAAGACGCTGGCCGAGGCGGCCAAGGCGCTCGGTTCGGCCAGCGAGGTCGTACTGTCCATGGACAGCGCCACCGGCTCGGGGTTCATCGGGTTCTCGGCCAACGGTCGGCAGACCCTGACCCGGTTGCTGGACGGCGAGTTCGTCAAGTTCGCGTCGCTGTGGCCCAGCGAGTCCACGACCACCGTCGAGGTGGAGGTGGCGCCGTTCATCGATGCGATGAAACGGGTTTCGCTGGTCGCGCAGCGCTTCGCCCCGGTGCGGCTGGCCTTCGAGGAGGGGCGGGTGCAGCTGTCGGCCGAGGCCGAGGACGAGTCCAGTGCCGAGGAGGAACTCGAGGTCGGCATCACGGGCGAACCGCTGACGATCGGGTTCAACGCCGGCTACCTTCTCGACGGCCTCGCTGCGGTGAGGACCCCGCGTGCCACCCTGTCTTTCACCACACCCACCCGGCCGACGGTGATCAGCCCGGTCGCCGGGTTGGAGGGTGACGGTAAGGCCGACACCAGCGAGCAGACCTTCCGCTACCTGGTGATGTCGATGCGGCTGCGCGGGTAGTGCGCTGAGGCCGGTTACCCGTCATCGGGCGGGCACTGCGGACGCCCGATGTGCGTCGAGTACGGCACAGCCGGACAGCGTCCCTGGCACCGGCAGCCGGGCCAGCCGCACCGTGCTGTAGGCCTTCACGGCGAACACTCCCACGGCCAGCAGCGTCGCCGCCGCCATCGACCCGGTGAGCAGCACGACGAGCACCACGGCACCGGTGTTCGTCACCTTCGCCGGTGGCGACCAGTTCAGCCGGAAGATCGTCGCGTCCACCAGCCCGAAGTAGTTCGGCGACAGCAGCGACCAGTTGCGGAAGGCCAGCGTGAGATAGGCGTCGAGCACCACGAACTGCAGCAGGAACACCCCGGCGGGCAGCACGGCAGACGGGTGCGCGGTCACGTAGACGACGACCACCAGGCACACGCACAGCCGGTCGGCGAGCACGTCGAGCGCGGCACCGGTGCGGGTCTCGCTGCCGGTGAGCCGTGCCAGCAGGCCGTCGGCGATGTCGCCGATCCAGTAGCACAGCAGCGCCGCCAGCAGCAGCTGCTCGCTGCCATCGACGATCGCCAGCCCGCTGAGCGCGACGGTGCCCGCGGTGCGCACACCGGTGAGCAGGTTGGGCCCGGTCGGCCAGGTCTCGCCGAACGCGCCGGTACATCCACGGTGACCGCACGGCGCCACGGCTGCGTGCATCGCGTCGCCACCCCCGATCCCAGTCGAGAGCAGGCCCAGTCGAGAACAGGCACAATACTCCGAGCTGCGGGCTCCGGCTGTGGGAATGAGTGGCGCTACCGATGCCGCCCGCCTAGTAGGGCGTGACGTCGCCGGGTAGCAGCGTCGACTGCGTGGTCACACCGTGCAGTGGGAGCGGGCGGGCCGGCTCGTCGGAATCTGCTCCGAGGCCGAGCAGCCCGAGCAGCCCGAGCACCGCGAGCACCGCGAGCACCGTCACCAGCACTGCGATGGTGGCGGCGATGACGTGTGCGGCCCGGCGTGGGGCAGGGCTGCCCGCCGGGCTCGCTGCGGGGAGGGGGCGTGCCATCCAACCGGCGAGCTGGGCGATCGCCTCGGTGCGGTCGAGCACCGGGACCCCGAGGGTGCCGGCGGCCTTCACGGTCGGGTGATCGCTACGGACGGTGTCGTCCGCCACCACGGCTGCCACCTCAGGAGTCAGCCGGGTGCGGGTCACCGTCCCGTGCGCCTCCATCGATCGGCGCAGTGCCCCCAGGTCGGCAGAGCTGCCGAGGTAGAGGATCTGCAACCGGTCGGGATCACCCGTTTCGCCGGACATCGTGTGGCTCCTGTCTGCCGCCGGCACCCTCCGACAGAGTGAGCACACTATGCGTGTCCACCCACATGGCCCAATACCGCTCGCAGAGATCACCCGGTCAGCGGTTCACGTCGCGCTAGCCGTCACCCTCCGAACCGAGTCGGAACCGATTCGGGGCGGCGATGCCTCAGCGGCTGATCCGGGCGACGGCAGCGCGCAGCCCGGCGCGCGCCGCCGCCGGATCGACCCGGGTCGGGACACCGGCGTCGAGCACCTGCTCGCCGGCCACCCACACATCACGCACCGCGCGGGCGCCACCGCCCCAGACGAGGTTGGCCAGCAGCTGCCCGTCCGGGACGTCGAGCCCGGCGGCGAACGCGGGCTCGTCCACCCCGAGGTGCACCAGGTCGGCCCAGGCACCGGGCCGCAGCGTGCCCAAATCGTCGCGCCCGATCGCCGCCGCCCCGCCGCGGGTCGCGAGCAGCAGCGCCTGCGCCGCGGTGAGCGCGGCCGCGTCCCCGGCGGACAGCCGCGCGAGCTGCGCGGCGAGCCGGACGTCGCACCACAGGTCGAGGTCGTCGTGCGAGGCCGGCCCATCGGTTCCCAACCCGACGGGCACCCCGGCAGCGCGCAGGTCGAGCAGCCGGGCGGTCCCCGAGGCGAGCTTGGCATTGGACGCCGGGCAGTGCGCGACGGCCGCGCCGTGCCGGGCGAGCACTGCGATGTCGTCGTCGGAGAGGTGCACGGCGTGCGCGGCGAGCACCCGTGAGCTGCGACCGCAACCATCGCTACCCAGTACCCCGAGCCGCTCGAGCAGCAGCGGCACCGACCCGTGCTCGGCCCGCACCGCTGCGTCCTCGCCGGCCGACTCGGCGACGTGGATGTGCAGCAGCGCGCCACGCTCCCGGGCTGCGGCACCGGCCGCCTCCAGCGCCTCGGGCGGCAGCGTGTACGCGGCGTGCGGGCCGTAGCCCAGCTCGATGCGCTCGCCGGGGCCCGAGCGCAGCCCGTCGGCGTCGATCCAGTCGCTGATCGCAGCCAGCATCTGCTGCCAGCTACCCAGCCGGTCCCAGCCGGGCACCGCGATGATGCCCGGGGTGACCACCGCGCGGCTGCCCGCGGCGAGCACCGCCTCGACCAGAGCGCGGCTGTAGAAGTACATCTCCACGCTCGTGGTGACCCCGTGACGCAGCAGTTCCAGGCAGCCCACCAGGGTGCCGGCGTGCACGTCGGGTGCCCGCAGCCGCGCCTCCGCGGGCCACATCACCTCGGTGAGCCAGCGCATCAGTGGCAGGTCGCCGCCCAGCCCGCGCAGCACGGTCATCGCGGTGTGGGCATGGGCGTTGACCAGCCCCGGCAGCAGGATCCCGGTGAGCTTGCGGGCCGGGATGCCCGGTGGCGCGCCGGCTGCGGGTCCGATGTGGACGATCTGCCCGCCGTCGTCGGTGTCGATAACGGCGTCGCGCAGCACGCTGCACCGATCGTCGCAGGGCAGCACGACCGGGGCGGACAGCCGCAGGCTCATGCCGGCGGCTCCGGGGTCGGGACCGGCTGGTGTCGCAGCAGCGAGGACAGCGGGCGCAGCGGGGCGAGCCACGCCCCCTCCGGCGGCAGCGACTCCAGGGTGATCCGGGGAAGCGGTTGCAGGAACAGCCCCTCGATGTCCTCGAGGTCGAGGAACTCCAGTACCTCGGAATTCACCGCGAACGAGGCGTGCTCGCGGAACCCGAGCACCGTGACGGTCACACCCCCGGCGACCAGGTCCTCGAGCGGCTCGCGGAACGCTCTGCTGTCCCCGGAGGCCACCACGACCTGCCGCAGCACGCCCTGATCCACCCGGCTGCGGATGTGGGCGAGCATGTCGTCGTCGATGTCCGAGTCGTCGATCTTCGGCTTGGCGAAGACGGCGAACCCGGTGTTGCGCAGTGCCTCCACCCACGGGCGGACGAAGTCGGTGCTGCCCGGCGAGACGTTGGTGAACACCGTGGCCTCGGGGGCGGTGTCCACCCCGGCGTGGCCCAGCAGCCAGCGGCCGAGTGCGTCGAAGCGGGGCCGCGAAGCCGAGCTGGGACGGCCGCCGAGGATCGAGCCCAGTGCCATGTCGATGTTCGGGGCGTCCCAGACCAGCAGCGTGGTCGGGTCAGTGAGAGCCTGCGCCGGGTTCATGCCAACCGATCCTGCCAGGCTGGTCGTGAATGTTTTCGGTAGCTATAGCT
>JBOHGT010000388.1:0-6449 GCA_050700385.1 Pseudonocardiaceae bacterium
CCGACATTGCGCGGTACATCGAACTCCGATACAATACCCGACGTCTGCACTCGGGACTCGGCTACAAGACCCCACAGGAGGCCCACACCGAGTACCTGAACCGGCAGCAAACAGCATGAAATAGCCCCACCAGGAAGCTATCCGGAAAACGCGGGGCCCACCAATCGAGGCCGAGGTGCTGGCCCGCATCCGTAACCCACTACCACGGCGCACTGTGCCGGCGCCGGGATGGTCGGCGGTCGGTTAACCAGTCCACGAGGTGGTCACGGGCCACAGTCTGCAGTGCGCCGGTGTCGTCACGAACGGTGTAGTGAGTGCGTTCGAGTTCGCGAGGCCCGATGAGAAGCGAGTACGGGATGGCCAGCGCGGCGAGGTCACGGAGGTGCTTGCTCACGGGTTTGGTGAGGGTGAGGTCCCAGACGGCGATCCCGGCCGAGCGGCATGCTTTGGCGAGCCGGTCTGCGTGGGCTAAGCAGGCTGGATCGGGGCGTGCGAGCACCGCGATGTCGGCCGCAGGCTCGATGTGCGTGTCGTCCTCGGTGAGATCGGCGAGGCGTTCGAGGCCCACGACCGCGCTGTGTGCAGTGGTCGTCGAGCCGAGGAACGCGCTGGCGAACAGCCCATAGGAGCCGCCGTCACCGAGGAGGCGTTGGTGGCCTTGAGGCCGGAACAGGAATGAGGGGCCGTCGTGGAACTCACTGGCGTGTAACTCGCCCAGGTCCACGGTGGCCGCCCCACCGTGCTGTCGGAGGGATTCGGCGATCTCGTGGCACCCGGTGATGCGTTCGCGGACAGCCGGTGAGAGCTCTGGTGCGGTTGGGCTGCCGTGCGTGGCATCGGTGAGGGCGGGGTCAGTAGCGAGGAACTCAGCGATGGCGATCAGGGTGCGCGGTGCGCCGAACTGGTGGAGGTAGGCGGGACGTTGGTCGCTGGCCAGTGCTCGAAGCGCGTTGAGGGTGCTGGTGATCTGGTGTGGGGGCTGGCACGTGGCGACCAGGGTGTGCCACAGGCCCGGGTCGGTCACGGTGAAGGCAACAGGAAGCCGTTGGTACGCCAGGAACTCGATGATGATTCGTGCCAGTCGCGTCGTGGCGCGTTGTTGAGCAGCGAGCGCGGTGGACTCTTGGTGAATTTCGATCAGGCCCAGGTGGTGAAAGTGCCGGCGTGGCCGGCGTTCGTAGCGGAAGATCGGGCAGGAGAAGCTGAGTCGCTGTTCTGGGAGGTCGCGGGTGTGTGCCACGCGCAGCAGGACGGGCAAGCTGTCGGAGACGAGTGCGAGTTCCCGACCGCGCCGGTCAGCGAAGCGGTACAGCTTCTCCCCGGCGGCATGATGTCCCACGGTGAAGGTGTCGGCGAAGCCGACCGGCGGTACGTGCACTGGCTGGTAACCGGCGAGCGCGCAGGCGGCAAACCACTGCTCCTGCAAGGCCCGGTAGGTGGCCATCCGCGCCGGGTCACCGTCGTGGAACCCTCGGGGGAGATCCAGGTGCCGCGCCGTCGTGGCCACGGGGCTACCTCCTGCCGAGTTGGGGATGATCTCAGGGTCGGCCTGCGGTATGGAGTGCACGTGACGCTAGCGGTGATCTTTGGTGGAGACACGCCCGAACACGAGATCAGTCTGGCCGGTGCTCAGGCGGTGTTGATCCACGCGAAGGCGCTGGGGTGGGACGTCTTGCCTGTTGGCGTAATGCGCGATGGTCGTTGGCTGATTGGCCCCGGGGCGTTGGCACAGTTATGGCAAGCCGCCGATCCCCGCATGCTGCCACGAAGTGCGGCACGCGCCGGCGTCGCGCTCGGCGAGTCCGACGCGGTGGAGGTGTTCGACGGGCCTCCGCCGGTGGGCGCGTTCGACGGATACGACGTGGCCTTGCCGGTCTGTCATGGGCGCTGGGGAGAGGACGGGACTCTGCAGGGGCTGCTGCTGTGTTACGGCTTGCGACTGGTGGGCTGTGGCGTGGCCGCCTCAGCCACGTGTTTCGACAAGCATTTGACGAAGTCTGTCCTTTCCGCCGAGGGGTTGCCTGTTGCTGCGGGGATCCGGGTCAACCGCGAGGAGCACGCCAAGGATCCGGCCGCCGTGGACGCGTACGTGCGGGATCGCCTGGGCGGTGGCCCGTGGTTCGTGAAGCCGGCTCGGGGCGGTTCCAGCTTGGGCATTGGGCGGACCGACTCCACCGCGGGACTGCATCAGGCTTTGCGCGAGGCGTTGCGGTGGGACGAAGCCGCGCTGGTTGAGGAGACGATCCCGCATCGCGAAATGGCGCTGGGCGTGATGGGAGGACACCAGGAGCTTGTGGTGTCCCCGCCGGGGGAGTGCATCCCTGTCGGTTCACTTTACACGTACGAGGAGAAGTACCACCTCGGCAATCCCCGCTTCACCTGCCCTGCATCTATCGATGCCGGCCTGGCCGAGGAAGCCCGGGAGTTGGCCGCCGACGTGTTTCGCGTGCTGGGCTGCGCGGTGTTCGCGCGCGTCGACCTCTTTCTTGATGAACGCACGGGCACGTGGGTGGTCAATGAGGTCAACACGATCCCTGGTATGACCGCCACGAGCGTGTTTCCGAACGTGATGCGGGCGGCCGGCTACACCTACCCGGAGTTGCTGGCCGAGCTGCGCCGGCTCGCCGCGGTGGTCTAGTTCGACACCTGGTCGGGGCGTTGCCAGGTGGCCGGGTCGGCGGTCGTCTGCTCGCCACTGGCCATGTCCTTGACCTCGTGGGGCTTGCCATCCTCGAAGGGCGGAAACCAGACGTAGGGGATGCCCTTGCGGGAGGCGTAGCGGATCTGTTTGGCGAGCTTGTCGGGCTGGTGGTACAGCTCGGTGTTCAGGCCGCGGCGTCGGAGTGCGGCGGCTGTGTTCACGGCGTGCGACCGGCGCTCGGCGCTGGGTACGACCACGAGAACGTCGCTGGGGCAGCTCGGACCGGTGCGGAGCAGTCCTTCGGCGACGAGTTTGGCGAAGATCCGGGTCAGGCCGATGGACAGGCCGATCCCGGGCAGGGTGCGGTGGATGAACGAGCCGACGAGGTTATCGTAGCGGCCGCCGGAGGCGATGCTGCCGTAGCTAGGCCAGTCGGCGAACTTGGCCTCGTAAACCGTGCCGGTGTAGTAGTCCAGGCCGCGAGCGATCGACAAGTCGGCCACGATACTGCCTTCCGGCAGGTCGGCAAGCGAGTCGAGGACACATGCCAGCTCGTCGAGCCCTTCACTGAGCAGGTCGGATTTCACGCCGAGTGCGGTGATGTCTTCCACGACGCTGGTGTTGGTGCCGCGGATCTGTGCCAGGTCCAGACAGGCAGTGATCTGTTCGGACGTCAGGCCGAGTTCGGTGCGTAGCAGCCGCGACACGCCCTCAGCCCCGATTTTGTCGATCTTGTCGGCGACGCGGATGACTGCCAACGCGTCGTTTATGCCCAGGCCCTCGTAGAAGCCCTGCAGGACTTTCCGGTTGTTGATGTTCAGTGACCAGGCAGGGAGGGCGAGGTCGGTGAGGATCTCGTGGATGATCCGGGGAAGTTCGGCGTCGAAGTGCAGCGGCACCTGGTCGACGTTGATGACGTCGATGTCGCACTGGGTGAACTCGCGGTAGCGGCCCTCTTGAGGGCGCTCGCCGCGCCAGACGCGCTGGATTTGGTAGCGCTTGAACGGAAAGACCAGGTCGTTGAAGTGCTGGGCGACGTAGCGGGCGAAGGGCACGGTGAGGTCGAAGTGCAGGCCAAGTCGTGCGTCGCTGTCGTCGCTGGCGTCGGCCTGCAGGCGGCGCAGGGTGTAGACCTCCTGGGAGGTTTCGCCCTTGGCCATGAGAACCTCGAGTGCCTCGACCGAAGGGGTTTCGATGGAGCAGAACCCGTAGCGTTCGAAGCTGCGGCGGATGCGGTCGAGCCAATGCAGCTCGACGAACCGCACCTCGGGCGTCCACTCGGGGAAGCCGCTCACGGGGGCGGGTCGGACCAGCTGCGGGTCACTCATGGGTGGGGCTCTCTCTCCTCATCAACGCGGGCAGCGGCAACCACGACGATGCCCGCGTTCGCGGACTCGTGGACTGCGGAGACACGAGCTGGCGCATGCGGCGTGCCGTGTCGTTCTTCGTAGGGAGATGTTACGGGTCGGTCCACAGGGCGTCGCGGTGGGCGAAGAAGTCCCGCGCCTGGTCACGCACGGTCGTGTACCACCCAGTGGTGTTGGCGATCTCAGTGTGGTGGCCGACCACGCGGTTGAGAAACAGGGTTTCCAGTAGGTCCACTGGAATGGCGTGGTCAGCAGGAGCGTCGTGGTTGCGGATCAAGGCGACGAGGCAGTCTCGCCAGTCTGGCCATCGCAGGCCCTGGCGGACCGTGTTGGAGGTGGCGTGGCGGTACAGCCGGTCGGCCAGCGGTCTGGGGAACACGGTGAATGTGCCGTCGGCGGCGTCTTGGCGCAGTCGGTGGGTGGTGGACTCGGCGAGCCGAGCGATGTCCGGATCGTGCGCAGGCACGACGAACTGCGGATCTTCCGGCGTGTCGCTGGGGCTGGGAACCAGCTCGTCGGGTGGGGGTTGTTGAAGGCGGTGCGCGGCGCGGCGTTGCACGGCGCGGGCGTTCTCGGCGAACTTGCAACCCATCCGGTAGTCGCCGCTGGGCGCGGCGAAGAAGCTACGCAGCTTGTTGCGACGTTTGTGGCCCAGCGTGACGGTCGTCCACGAGTGGGCGACGGCCAGGGAGGCAATGAGGAAATCGCCGCCGTAACGCCGTTCACCGGCGGTCCACGGTTCGCTCAGCAGGCGCTCGGCGGCGTGTCGCGACAGGGCGATGTCGCCGCACAGCGGCTCGCGCAGGTCGGCACCGAACAGACCGGCGAGCACCGGGTAGGCGAGCTGGTAGGTGAGGTCGCCGCCGTTCCACCGGGGTGGGCGCAGTGGGTAGCAGAAGTCGACACCGTCGCGGACGGCGCCGAGCATGGAGTGGATCCACGAGGCGGGAACCTCAGCGAGGTCGGTGTCCACGGACACGACGGCGTGGACGCCCTGCTCGCGCGCCAGGCGTAGCAGCGCCAGCGTGTTGGTGCCTTTGCCGGCGGCATGCTCAGTGGTGATCACCTTCTTGGGCGCGGCGGTGGGGGTGTTCAGGAACACCTCCGGTGTGCCGTCGGTGGAGGCGTTGTCGGCATTGACCAGGACGGTGTCGGCGCGGAACGGAAGGGTGTTCAGCGCGGCGTCGATGTCGGCGGTGACCGTGGCGATGGTGTCGGCCTCGTTGAAGCTGGGCAGGCCCACCAAAATGCGAAAGGGCACTCGGACACTCACGCCGTCGTCCCGGTCGGCGTGTCCAACCAGATCACCTCGGGAAAGGATTCGAGTTCCTGTCGGGTGCGGATGCACAGCCCGTCGAAGTGCGTGAGAGTACCGTCGGTGATCGCGCAATGCAGCACGAGCGGCAACTCGACTCGGTCGCGGGGAGCGAACTCCTCGGTGTCGACGACTGTGACGTAGAGAATGCGGAAGGTCGACAGCACCTCGCCGAGGCATCCGCGAATCGTGGCAACGATCTTGTCGGTGTGGGTTTCGCCGCCCAGGACGGCCTCGCGACCAGCCTCGAGCGCCCGGTAGACGGCGCCGACTTCTTCCAAGCGTTCCGGTGGCAGGAAACGCAGCCGGGAAGACACCGGCACTCCCGTCCCGCGCACGCGCACGCAGGGCACGTGCCGGATGTCGCAGTCGATCAGCAGGTCTGTGACGGCACGCTCAACCAACAGGGACTGTTCGATGTCTTTCATGCCGAAGTAGCTGGCCGTGGGGCGACACAGGGAGATCCAGCGGATCGCACCGGTGACCTGCCCGCGGGAGGCGTAGTCGAACACCGAACTGTTCAACCGCGAGGCGCGGGGTCCTTGGTCGATGTAGGTGGCGTAGTCCGGCGGGTACATCTCGGCGTCATCCGACGAGATGACGACCGTCGCGCCGCACGATTCGGCCAGCGCGATATCGGCGTCGAGGTCGTAGCGGTACACGCTGCCCGGGAAGAGCTGGATCTTGTTGGGGTAGACGGTGACGATCGTCTGATCATTCTCGGCGGCCGACCGTTTGATCAGCTCGCCGTGCGCGGCATGCAGCGCGCCGAGGGTGTGGATGGACCCGATCGTCTTACCTGAGCGCCATAGCGTCCGCAAGTAAGGACGGGCCTCGGTGACCGAGCGCAAATGGACGACAGGCATGGAGTTCCTCCCTGTAGCGTGGCTACGACGCGGGGGTGACCGCGGTGACGTGTCCGCGCCACTGTGCGGACACGTCGATGGCGTCGCTGGCGTGGCGCTCGAACCCCGCCGGATGCCGGATGTGCAGCTCGACCCGGGATGAGGGCGGCGGCACGGCCGGGGATGTGGGCGAGTGCAGGGCACGCGCGGTGGCATGGGTGTTGAAGTCCATCACCACGATCTCGTCGCGATGCCCGCTGCCCGGGAGGTCCGCCCTGGGA
>JBOHGT010000389.1:0-12328 GCA_050700385.1 Pseudonocardiaceae bacterium
TCCCTAGGCTTGCAGGTATGCCCCGCAGACTAGGAAGACAAACACGGTCCAGCCATAGCTACCGAAAACATTCACGACCCGGTGCGGGTGAGCAGCAGGTCGCGCACCACGCGACCCTCGGCGCGGGCCCGCTGCTCGAACTTCGACACCGGCCGCCACGCCGGACGCGGCGTCCATCCCTGCTGCGAGGTGTTGCGCAGCGCCGGCTCCGCCGAGCACACCGTGAGCATCTGCTCGGCGTAGCCCTCCCAGTCGGTGGCCAGGTGCAGCGTGCCGCCGACCTCGAGCCGGGAGGCGACCAGCGAGACGAACCCCGGCTGCACGAGGCGACGCTTGTGGTGGCGGCGCTTGGGCCACGGGTCCGGGAAGAACACCCGCACGCCGTGCAGCGTCCCGGGCGCGACGTGGTCGGCCAGCAGGTCCAGCGCGTCGCCCCGTAGCAGCCGCAGGTTGGTGATGCCGGCGGCCTCCATGCGCAGCAGCAGCTGAGCCAGGCCCGGCTTGTAGACCTCGACGGCCAGGTGGTCCAGATCCGGCCGCGCCGCGGCCATCGCGGTCGTCGACTCCCCCATCCCCGAGCCGATCTCCAACACCAGCGGCGCGCACCGACCGAACCAGGCCCCGGAGTCCAGCGGTCCCGGCGGTAACTCGGCGACGTAGCGGCCGCACCGGGGCCAGTGGACGTCCCAGGCCCGCTGTTGGCCCGCGGTCATCCGCTCGCCGCGCTGCACATAGCTCACCACGTGGCGCATCGGAGTCTGGTGCACGAGCCCAGTTTCAGTGCCAGGTATTGCGGTGCCAGGTATTGCGGTGCCAAGTGTTGCGCACGATTCGCTCCGTTCGTCCCATCCGGCCGGCGCGCTTGCTCCGTCCGGTTACAACCTCGTCACGATGGGTGACAGGACCACCCATCACTCCTTAGGGTGGCGCATGGATCGGGAAATCACACCCCAAGGGAGCTTGTCGCGATGATCGGTGGTCACCTGGTGACTCCGAGTAGACGACGGCGAGGCCGGAGGCTGTCCCCCCGCCGGTGGTCGCTCTGGTCGCAGCCGCGCGGTGTGATCGGGTACGTGCTGGCGGTGGACGCCGTCGCCCTCGGACTCGTCGCCGCGAGCCCCTGGCTGGCGCCGGTGGCCACCGTCGATCTCGTGCACCTGGCGGTGCTCGCACTGGTCGCCATCGTCAACGTCGAGGCAGGCCGCAGCATCGAACGGATGCGCGAGATCGCCGCGGAGGGCGCTCCGTACGTCAACCTGCAGGCGGTATGGATCTTCGCGGGGCTGCTGCTGCTCCCGCCGTCGCTGCTCGTCGCGCTGATCGTGCTGACTTTCGCCCACATGTGGTTCCGGATCTCCCGGCGGATCGTGGTGCATCGCTGGGTGTTCTCGGCGGCCACCGTCGCGGCTGCCGCCGCCACCGGCGCGGCGATCCTGGCGGCCTCGGTCGGCTACCCGGGCCTGCCCGCCGACGGGCCGGCCAGCTTCGTCGCCATCCTCGGCGCCGCAGTGGCCTACTGGCTGGTGAACTACGCGCTGGTCGTCGGCGCGATCCTGCTCTCGTCGCCCGACGTGCCCGCCCGCACCGCGCTCGGCGATCCCGGCGAGCAGCTCATCATGGCGGCCACCATCGGGCTCGGCGTGGCGATGGCGGGCCTGCTGGAGTTCCTGCCGTGGCTGGTGCTGATCCTCACCGCCACGGTGCTCGCGCTGCACCGCGGGCTGCTCATGCACCAGCTGCAGGCCGCCGCGCGCACCGACGCCAAGACCGGGCTTGCCAACTCGACGTACTGGTTCGAGATCGCGCACAAGGAGCTGGTCCGGGCACAGCGCATGGAGACCGCGCTCGGCGTGCTCGTCGTCGACCTCGACCACTTCAAGCGGATCAACGACGAGCACGGCCACCTGGTCGGCGACCACGTGCTCAAGGCCGTGGCCGAGGGGCTCGAGCGCGAGGTCCGCAACTACGACCTGGTGGGTCGCTTCGGTGGCGAGGAGTTCGCGGTGCTGCTGCCCGCGATCGAGGGTGACGGCGAGCTGCTACGTATCGCGGAACGGGTCCGGGAGCACGTCGCGCGCCTCGAGGTGCCGGTGCCCGAGGGACTGGACCGCTCGGGGTCGGGCGTGGTGATCCGCGACCTGACGGCGTCGGTCGGGGCGGCATACCATCCGCTGCACTCCCCCTCGGTCGACCGCCTGGTGCTCGCCGCCGATACCGCCTGCTACGCGGCGAAGAGTGGGGGCAGAAATCTGGTGCGCCTGGCCGGGCCCGGCGACCAGACGCCCCCGACGCCGATCGTGCCGATCCCCAGATCAGTGGCGGACGACGTAGCCTGAGCCGATGGAAGCCGCGCTCACTGCTGCGGCCCGGCCTCGATTACCGGGCGGTTCTGCGGGGTATGCGCCCGCGGGGAACCGACGTGCTGACCGTACTGGACCTGCTGGTTGCGGGAGAGCTCGAGCTGGGCGTTCATCTCCTCCTCGAGGAGCTGTTCGCGGCGCTTCGCGCGGATCCGGGCGAGCGCCAGCATCGTCCCGCCGTGTGCCGCGCCGAGCACCAGCAGCACGATACCCAGCTTGGTGACCACCGTCTGCAGCGGACTCTCCAACGGCACATCGATGTTGGAAATCAGCGCCAGCACACCGAGCACCACGAGGTGGAAGAGCATTCCGAGCAGCCGGTTCACCGAGCGCGCGGTCTTCGGCTCGTCGAACACCTCGTCGAGGAAACCCTGCCCGGTACGAAGCAGGATCTGTCCGACGGTAACCGTCAGCGCGATGCCGAGGATGAGCACGAGCACGTAGGTGCCGTCGGCTCCCGTCACCGAAACCACATCCCTCCTGAACCCGCCCAAGACCACCATGCGGCCTGGGGACGTCCCGCGTCAAACGGAGCGCGCCGTTCGCCCGCCGGACCGCAAGCACCGGCACCGTCGACGTGGCACGATCATGCTAGAAGCCCGAGGGAGGGGGACGGTGAGCGGGATCGACCCCGGTGACGACGCGGCGCAGCGCGGGCCCGGGCCACTGTCGGCCGCGGTCGCGCAGCTGTGCCTGCGGTTGGGCCCGCAGGTAGGCGAGCGCACCGCCGCCGGTATCCGCGAGGTGCTGCGGAGGCTGGGCGCGCCGCTGCAGGTCGCCGTCGCGGGCCGGATCTCCTCGGGCAAGTCGACCCTGGTCAACGCGCTGATCGGGCGGCGGGTGGCGCCGACCGACGTCGGCGAGTGCACCCGGCTGGTGACCCGCTTCTCCTACGGCACGGTGGACCGGGTCGAGGTGGTGCTGCGCGACGGCCGGCGCCGGGCGCTGCCGTTCGACGCCGACGGCATGATCCCGCGCGACCCCGGCAGCCGGACCGGCACCGAGATCGCGTCCATCTCGCACCTAGAGGCCTACCTCACCAACGCCGTGCTGCGCGACCTGACCGTCATCGACACCCCCGGGCTGGGGTCGCTCGACGCGGCGTCGGTCTCCCGCACCGAGGCGCTGCTCGGCGCCGGGTCCGCTGCAGGCGCCGGGTCCACTGGAGGGACGCCGGACACCTCGCTCGACGAGGTGTCCGCCGCCGCGGTGGCCGGCGCCGAGGCCGTGCTCTACGTCGTCACGCAGGCCGTGCGGGCCGACGACGCGCAGGTGCTCGCCGCCTTCACCGCCGCCACCGCGTCGCGGGATGCGGGTCCGGCCAACGCGATCGCGGTGCTGAACAAGGCCGACACCATCCCGCCGGAGTCGGTCGAGGGCTCCGGTGGGGACGTCTGGAAGGCCGCCTCCCTGCTCGCCGCCAAGCAGGCCGCGGCGCTGCGACCGCGGGTCGCCGACGTGCTGCCGGTGATCGGGCTGCTCGCCGAGACCGCCGAGACCGGTGGCTTCACCGCCGCCGACGCCGAGGCGCTCAAGGCGCTGACCGGCACCGACGAGGCCACCCGTACGGCCATGCTGCTGTCCGGCGATCTGTTCACCACCATGGACGCCCCGGTGTCCGAGGGCACCCGGATGCGGCTGCTCGAGCGGCTCGACCTGCACGGTGTCGAGCGCGCGCTCGCCGCGATCGACGCCGACCACGGGATCACCGCGGGAGCGTTGCGCCGCGTGCTGCTCGACTCCTCGGGCCTGCCGGGGGTGCGCGGCCGGCTGGACGCGGTCTTCCGGGCCCGTGCCGACGGGATCAAGGCCGCGGCCGCGCTGGCCTCGGTGACCGCGCTGGCCCGGACCGGCGGTGACCCCGGCGAGCGGCAGCGGGTGCACGAGGCCATCGAGGTGCTGCTGCAGCGACGGGAGGCCCACCAGTTGCGCTTGCTCGAGGCGCTGACCCTGGTCACCTCCGGTGCGGTGCGACTTCCGGAGGACCTGACCGACGAGGTGGTGCGGGTGGGCGGGTCGCATGCGGCCGCCGAGCAACTCGGCATGATCGGGCACGGTCGCGGGGAGCTCGCCGCGTACGCCCTCGAGCGCGCCGGCTGGTGGCGCTCGTTCGCCTCGTTCGGCGCCACCCCCGCGCAGTCCCGGGTGGCGCACGTGGTGCACCGGGCCTACTTCCTCATCTGGCAGCAGCTGCGCGACGATCCGAGGGGGCCGCGTGGACGATCGTGACCACGGGCCACCGCTACCGCTGCCGCAGGTTGCCCGGCGGACCCGGGAGAAGCTCACCGCGGTGCTGGCCGACGCCGACCCGGCTGCGGCGGCTTGGGTGGAGCAGGTGCGCACCGCGCGCCCGGCCATCCCCACCGTCGTGGTGGTCGGGGAGACAAACCGCGGCAAGAGCTCGCTGGTCAACGCGTTGCTCGCGACGCCGGGGCTGTCTCCCGTGGACGCCGACGTGGCGACCGCGACCTACCTGGTGTTCCACCACGACCCGGCGTGGCAGGCGTGGGCGTGCTACCCGGGCACCGCCGAGCCGGTCGCGGTGCCGATCGAGCAGCTGGTGGGATGGGTGTCGGCGGCCCACGAGCTGCCCGAGGGCCGCTTCCCGCCCCGTTATCTCGACATCGCAGGTCCGGTGCCGCTGCTGGCCCGGCTGTCCCTCGTGGACACTCCCGGCGTCGGCGGGCTCACCGGTGCCGGCCCGTCCGGAATGCACGCAGCGCTGGCCGCCGAGGCCGCTGCGGCTGCCACCGCGCTGCTGTTCGTGCTGGACGCCTCGGCGCCGATCACCCGCGGCGAGCTGGACTTCCTGAACGCGCTCGGCGGTCGCGTCGAGACCGTGCTCTTCGCGCTGACCAAGACCGACCTGCACCGCGGCTGGCGCCAGGTGCTCGACGCCGACCGCGACCTGCTCGCCCGCCACGCGCCCCGCTTCGCCGGGTCCACCTTCCACCCGGTCTCGGCCCGGTTGTTCGAGATGGCGGCGGGCGCCCCGAGCGCGGACATCGCCACCATGTTGCGGGAGCGATCGGGGATCGCCGGGCTGCAGACCGTGCTGCAGCACCAGGTCACCGGCCGCGCCGCGATGCTCGGCGAGGCCAACACGCTGCGGGCGCTCGCCACTGCGCTGGACGCGATGGTTGTGCGCCTCGAGGGGGAGGAGCGGGCGCTGGGCAGCGGCGAAGCCGAGGCCGACGCGCTGCGCAACCGCCGCGACGAGCTGGCGGGGCAGCGCCGCTCCTCGACCCGCAGCTGGCAGCTGCGGCTGCGCGCGGAGATCCAGCGGGCCCGGGTGGAGTCCACCCACGAGGTGGCGGGCGCGGTACGCACCGCGCACACCCGGCTGCGGGCGGGCATCGACGCCGCCGGGCGCGCCGACCTCGAGCAGCTGCCCTACCATGTCGACGCCGCCCTGCAGCTGACCGCCGCCCAGGTCAGCCACTCGCTCGCGCAGCGGGTGGCCCGGGTCGCCGACACCGCGCTCGCCGAGCTGTTCAGCCCCGACGAGCTCGCCGCGATCCGAGCCTCGCTGGCCCGCCGGGACCGCCCGCCGGTGGTGCTGCGCCCGCCGGAGGCCCGTCCCGGCAATGTCGAGGACAAGCTGCTGCTCGCGGTGGGGTTCTCCACCGGACTGGGGGTCGGCCGGCTGGCTGCGGTGCCGCTGGCCGGGTTGGGTTCGACAGCTCTGGGTATGGCCGCCGGGATGGTGGTGCTGCCGGTGACGATCGTGCTCGGACTCGGTGCGGGCTGGTGGATGGCCCGCACCCGCCGGCACGCCGCGGACCGGCAGCACCTCAAGCAGTGGCTGTCCGACGTGCTCGCCGAGGCCCGCTCGACGCTGGACCATTCCGTCGCCGAGCAGATGATCGATGCCGAGCAGCAGCTCTCGCTCGCGCTGGACGACGCGCTGGGCCGGCGACTGGCCGCGATCGAGGACGAGCTGCGCGAGGTCGACCGCACGTTGCGGATGGACGCCGCGCAGCGCACCCGCGAGCTGGGGACCGTCCGCTCCCGGCTCGCCGAGGCCCGCGCCGGGCGGCAGCAGCTCGCCACGCTGCTCGGCCGGATCGGGGAGCTGCGCGATCGGGGGTGATGGGCTTCCGCGGGGAACCGCAGCGCCCTACCGTGAGTCCTACTGCTAGGACAGCTGTCAACCCGATAGCTGTCGACCGATACATCCCGGGGGGATCCGATGTACATCGAGGACCAGGCCGGCACCGACCTGACGGTGACCGTGGGTGAGGAAGAGTACGAGGCCGAGGCCACCCACGACATGGACTCCGACGGGGTCGACGACAGCGTCATGGTGCAGCACGACGACGGCAGCGCGCTGGCGTTCTCCGACACCGACGGCGACGGTCGGGCCGACCTCATGACCCAGATCGACGCCCGGGGCGGCGTGACCGGGCGGGCGGAGTTCGACCCGCGCACCGGCGAGTGGATCGGCATGGACCCCTCGGCCGGGGACGAGTCCCCCATGGACGACACCTCGACCATGGGCGGCGGCGGCGAGCCGATCACCGTCGAGAAGCCGGACGGGGAGATGGACGCGGGTCGGCCCACCCACGACACCGACGGCGACGGTGTGAAGGACACCGTGGTGATCGCGGACAAGAAGGGCGGCACCATGATCTTCACCGACGTCGACGGCGACGGCAGCGCCGACTACGCCACCGAGATCACCTCCGACGGGGAGGTCACGATGACCCAGCACGCCGGTGACGGCGAGTGGACCGTGGTCGGGCTCGACGCCGTCGGCTGGGGTCCGGACCCCGACGCCGGCGAGCCGGCGACCTCGGTCGACCCGGTCACCGGCCGCTGGGTGAACGGCTGACCGACCCCTCCGGCCGCGCTCCGCACGGCTGGCCCAGCGGGGATAGGGTCGGGGTGGTGAACGGTGTCGATGCGGACTTTCTCGACCTCCCGCTGCGCGCGACGGCGGACGCCGCGCTGGACCGTGCCCGGACGTTGGGCGCCGAGCACGCCGACGCCCGCATCGAGCGGATCGCCGGGCAGGTGTTGCGGCTGCGTGACGGCACGGTGGCCACCGCACGGGACTCCACCACCGTCGGGCTCGCCGTCCGGGTGATCGTCGACGGCACCTGGGGCTTCGCCTCGCACACCGACCTGCGACCCGACACCGCGGCCGCCACCGCACAGCGCGCCGTGGAGGTCGCGCGCACGCTACGGCCGCTCAACGCCGAGCGCGTCGAGCTCGCCACCGAGCCGGTGCACGCCGGCGCCGTCTGGGTCGGCGGGTACGAGATCGACCCGTTCACGGTGTCGACGGAAGCGAAGGTGGGGCTGCTGTCGGGGTGGTCGGCGCGGCTGCTCGCGGCCGACGGCGTGGAGCACACCGACGTCGTGCTGCTCACCGGGAAGGAGAGCAAGTTCTACGCCGACACCGCCGGCACCACCACCACCCAGCAGCGGGTGCGGACCTATCCGGTGGTCACCGCGATCGCGGTCGACCGCGCGGCCGGCGCGTTCGAGTCGATGCGCAGCTGCGCGCCGCCCA
This sequence comes from Pseudonocardiaceae bacterium, assembly GCA_050700385.1. Classification (GTDB taxonomy): domain Bacteria; phylum Actinomycetota; class Actinomycetes; order Mycobacteriales; family Pseudonocardiaceae; genus WHSY01. Next base: position 7,879 of record JBOHGT010000389.1, read on the forward strand.
CCGCCCGCGGCTGGGAGTACCTGACCGGATACCCGCTCGACGGGTCGAGCATCGGCGCAGGCACCGGGTGGGATTGGGACGGCGAGCTCGCCCGGCTCCCCGGGTGGCTCGTCGAGAAGACCAAAGCGCGCAGTGTCGACGCCGGGTCCTACGACCTCGTCATCGACCCGACCAACCTGTGGCTGACCATCCACGAGTCGGTCGGCCACGCCACCGAGTACGACCGCGCGATCGGGTACGAGGCCGCCTACGCCGGCAGCTCCTTCGCCACCCCCGACCGGCTCGGCTCGCTGCGCTACGGCTCGCCGGCCATGCAGGTCACCGGCGACCGCACCGTCGAGCACGGCCTGGCCACCATCGGCTACGACGACGACGGCGTCGCGACATCGAGCTGGGACCTCGTCCGCGACGGCACGCTGGTCGGCTACCAGACCGACCGGGTCTTCGCGCGCCGGCTCGGGCTCGGGCGTTCCGCGGGCTGCGCGTTCGCCGACTCCCCGCACCACGTCCCGATCCAGCGGATGGCCAATGTCTCGCTGCAGCCGGACCCGGCCGTCGACCGCACCGTCGAGGACCTGATCTCCGGGGTGGACCGCGGCATCTACGTGGTCGGCGACCGGTCCTGGTCGATCGACATGCAGCGCTACAACTTCCAGTTCACCGGGCAGCGGTTCTACCGCATCGAGAACGGCCGGCTCGCCGGGCAGCTGCGTGACGTCGCCTACCAGGCCACCACCACCGACTTCTGGGGCGCCATGGAGGCCGTCGGCGGGCGCTCGTCATGGCTGCTCGCCGGTGCGATGAACTGCGGCAAGGCCCAGCCGGGGCAGGTCGCCGCGGTGAGCCACGGCTGCCCGCCCGCGCTGTTCCGCGGCGTCAACGTCCTCAACACCCGCGAGGAGGCAGGCCGGTGATGCGTCCCGACGAGCTCACCGAGACCGCGCTGGCAGCGTCGAAGGCCGACGGGTGCCTGGTCATGGTCACCGAGGCAAGTGATGCCAACCTGCGGTGGGCGAACAGCACCATGACCACCAACGGCCACACCACGTCACGGCAGTTCTCCGTGATCTCCGTGCTGGGCGACTCGGTGGGCGTGGTCGGGGGGACGGGGACCGGCGCGGACGAGGTGCGTGCCGTCGCCACCGCCAGCGAGGACGCCGCGCGGCAGTCGGGCCCCGCTCGCGACGTCGCGCCGCTGGTGGAGGGGGGAGCCGACGCGGACTTCGCCGAGCCCGCCGCCCACACCTCCATCGGCGTGTTCGCCCACCTGGCCGGTGAGTTGGCCGCCGCGTTCGACTCCGGGCGCCGGGCGGGGCACCTGCTCTACGGCTTCGCCGAGCACCGCCTGGAGACCGTCTGGCTGGCGTCCTCGACGGGGTTGCGGCGGCGCTGGGTGCAGCCCACCGGCACGGTCGAGATCAACGGAAAGGTCGCCGACGACCTCACCCGCTCGGCCTGGGTCGGGGCCTGCCCCGCCGACTTCACCACGGTCGACCTCGGCGAGCTGGTCGGCGAGCTGGGGCGCAGGCTGGACTGGTCGGCCCGCCGGACGCAGCTGCCGGCCGGGCGCTACGAGACGATCCTGCCGCCCTCGGCGACCGGCGACCTCATGATCGACCTGGTGCGCGCGATGGACGGGCGACCGGCACACGAGGGTCGCTCGGCGTTCGCAGCGCCAGCCGGCGCCGAGGGTGCGACCCGGATCGGCGAGCGACTCACCGAGCTGCCGCTGACGCTGGCCAGCGACCCGGCCGCGCCTGGCCTGGAGAGCGAACCGTTCCTCACCACCACCGCCTCGGGCGACGAGGTGAGCGTGTTCGACAACGGCGCGCCGTTACACCGGACGGAGTGGCTGCGCGACGGGACGATCGGTGCGCTCGCCTACCCCCGCGCGGCCGCCGCAGAGTTCGGTACCGAGTTCACCGCGCCGCCGGGCAACCTGCTGCTCAGCGTCGATCATGCCGGGGCAGGCTCGGCGGCGGCCGTCGACGACATGGTCGCGCGCACCGAGCGTGGGCTGCTGCTGACCTGCTTGTGGTACATCCGCGAGGTCGACCCGGCGTCGCTGCTGCTCACTGGGCTGACCCGGGACGGCGTGTACCTCGTCGAGGGCGGCGAGGTGGTCGCGCAGGTGAACAACTTCCGCTTCAACGAGAGCCCGCTGGATCTGGTGCGCCGCACCACCGAAGTGGGCGCGACGCAGCGCACGCTGTGCCGGGAGTGGAAGGACTGGTTCACCCGCACCGCGATGCCGCCGATCCGGGTGCCCGACTTCAACATGTCCTCGGTGAGCCAAGCCTCCTGACCCACCCCGGCGTGTTCGCCCGCTCCGTACGCCGTGTTGGCCGATCCTGCACAGGTCGCCAGCCTCTCGGGTGTGCCGCTGCCCGCATCTGAATCGATTTCATGATCGGTTTTGTGAGGCATCTGACAGCGTCTGCCCTGGGTATCAGCGGCGAGCGCGGTTAGCCTCCTGGCTATCCCTTCGCCTCGGACCGTCCGCGGAGCAGCAGGAAGCTTCCGGGCGGCCCCCGGCGTTCCCGGCGAACGCCGTCGATCGGTACCCGAGCCGCATGCGCCCAGCAAGGAGACGAGCAGATGACCGCAGCGACCGTCCCCGGCCTCGACGCAGCACCGACCAGCCACCCGCGGCTGCTCGCCTGGGTGCGGGAGGTCGCAGACCTGACGACGCCGGACCGCATCGTGTGGTGTGACGGCTCGGAGGACGAGTGGAACCGGCTGTCCGCCCAGCTCGTCGACGCGGGCACCTTCACCCCGCTGAAGCGCAGGCCGAACTCGTTCTGGGCGGCCTCCGATCCCTCCGACGTCGCCCGCGTCGAGGAGCGCACCTTCATCTGCTCACGCGAGGAGACCGACGCCGGGGCCACGAACAACTGGATGCACCCGGACGAGATGAAAGCGATCATGACCGAGCTGTACCGCGGGTGCATGCTCGGCCGGACCATGTACGTCATCCCGTTCTGCATGGGACCGCTGGCGTCGGACAAGCCGATGCTGGGCGTGGAGATCACCGACTCCGAGTACGTGGTGTGCTCGATGAAGATCATGACGCGGATGGGCACTGCCGCGCTGGCGCGCTTCGGTGACGACGCCGAGTTCGTGCCCTGCCTGCATTCCGTCGGTGCGCCGCTGGAGCCAGGCCAGGACGATGTGCCGTGGCCGTGCAACGACACGAAGTACATCACCCAGTTCCCCGAGGAGCGGGCGATCTGGAGCTTCGGCTCCGGCTACGGCGGCAACGCCCTGCTCGGCAAGAAGTGCTACTCGCTGCGGATCGCCTCGGTGATGGCCCGTGACGAGGGCTGGCTCGCCGAGCACATGCTGATCCTCAAGCTCATCTCGCCGCAGCAGCAGACCTACTACGTCGCCGCCGCGTTCCCGTCGGCCTGCGGCAAGACCAACCTCGCGATGCTCGAGCCGACGATCCCGGGCTGGAAGGTCGAGACCCTGGGCGACGACATCGCCTGGATGCGCTTCGGCGACGACGGGCGGCTCTACGCGGTCAACCCCGAAGCCGGCTTCTTCGGCGTCGCGCCGGGCACCAACTGGAAGACGAACCCGAACGCCATGCGCACCCTGGAGCCCGGTAATTCGATCTTCACCAATGTCGCGCTCACCGACGACGGGGATATCTGGTGGGAGGGCATGGCGGGCAGGCCCGAGCACGCCACCTCCTGGAAGAAGCGGGACTGGACGGCTGAGGATGGCGCTGCCGGCGAGCTCTCGGCGCACCCGAACTCCCGGTACTGCACCCCGATGTCGCAGTGCCCGGTGCTCGCCCCGGAATGGGACGACCCGCAGGGCGTGCCGATCTCGGCCATCCTGTTCGGCGGGCGGCGCGCCACCACCGTCCCGCTGGTCAACGAGGCCTTCGACTGGCAGCACGGCGTCTTCCTCGGCGCCACGCTGTCGAGCGAGAAGACGGCCGCGGCCGTCGGTGGCCTCGGCGAGGTACGGCGCGACCCCATGGCGATGCTGCCTTTCATCGGCTACAACGCTGGCGACTACTTCCGGCACTGGATCCACGTCGGCAAGGGCGCGGACGCCCAGCAGCTGCCGAAGATCTTCTACGTGAACTGGTTCCGCCGTGGCGACGACAAGCGCTTCCTGTGGCCAGGGTTCGGCGAGAACAGCCGTGTGCTGAAGTGGATCGTCGAGCGGATGGAGGGCACCGCCGCAGCTACCGAGACCGCCATCGGCCGGGTGCCCACACCCGACCAGCTCGACCTGACCGGGCTGGACGCGCCCGTCGAGGACGTCAAGGCTTCGCTCGCTGTGGATGCCGGGGAGTGGCGGGCCGAGATCCCGCTCATCCAGGAGTGGTTCGCCAGGATCGGCGACGCGCTGCCGACCTCGATGCGTGACGAGCTCGACGCGCTCGAGCAGCGCCTGGGCTGAGACCCGTTTGCGGTGAAGGGCACTTTCACTG
>JBOHGT010000390.1:0-3825 GCA_050700385.1 Pseudonocardiaceae bacterium
CAGTGAAAGTGCCCTACACCAGCGGCGGCTGGCGCCCTACATGCTGGCCAGCTCGGCCAGCTCGGCCAGCTCGGCCAGCTCGGCCAGCGCGTCGGCGAGCTACTGCGGGTTCCGGTGACTCCGCCGACCGACAGCGGTAGCGGCAGCACCGGCGCCCCGGCCGGTACTGGCGGCGGGATGGCTGTGCCGGGGCAGGAGTCGTCAGCCCGACTCCCCGGGGGTCCCCGGGGCAGACGGTAGCGGGAGGCTCACCCTGCGGTGGGGTAATTGCAGGATTTCCCGGTGGCGTGACGGCGCGGGCCATCCGCCCTACGATCCAGCCCGCCCGTTCGACCGCACCGGCCGGAGAGGACTGCCGATGCCATCCGGTAAACCCCGCGACCGTTCCCGCTCGCGTGCCCACCCGGCGCTGCACTGGAGCAACTGGAACCTGCTGTTGCTGGTGCCGCTGCTCATGCTGATCACACCGGTGATCAACACCGACGAGCCACGGCTACTCGGGTTCCCGTTCTTCTACTGGACCCAGTTCCTGTTCGTGCCACTCGGGGTGGCCTGCGTGGCGGTGGTGTACGTCAAGACGAAGCACATCACCGGCCCGGGGGACCGGGGGGCGGACGGGGGACAGCGGCGATGACCGTGCAGTGGACCGAGCTGGCCGTCTTCACGCTGCTATTCGCCTTCGTCACGGTGCTCGGCTTCTACGCCGCGCGGTGGAAGGCGGGGTCCACGCTGGCGCACCTCGACGAGTGGGGGCTCGGCGGCCGCAAGTTCGGCTCGTGGATCACCTGGTTCCTCATCGGCGGTGACCTCTACACCGCCTACACCTTCGTCGCGGTGCCGGCACTGATGTTCGGTGCCGGCGCGATGGGGTTCTTCGCGCTGCCCTACACCGTGATCCTCTACCCACTGGTGTTCCTGCCGCTGCTGCGGATGTGGTCGGTGTCCCGGGTGCACGGTTACGTCACTCCGGCCGACTTCGTGCAGGGGCGCTACGGATCGGCCACGCTCGCGTTCCTGGTGGCGATCACCGGGATCGTCGCGACGATGCCCTACATCGCGCTGCAGCTGGCCGGGCTGGAGGCGGTGCTGCGCACCATGGGGCTGAACGGCACGGGCCTGCTCGGGCACACCCCGCTGCTCGTGGCGTTCGTGATACTCGCGGTCTACACCTACCAGTCCGGGCTGCGGGCGCCGGCGCTGATCGCCTTCGTCAAGGACCTGCTGATCTACATCGTGATCCTGGCCGCCGTGGTCATCCTGCCCGCCGAGCTCGGCGGCTGGGGTTCGATCTTCGACGCCGCGGATGCCGAGTTCGCCGCCACCGAGTCGGCCACGGACGGCATCCTGCTCAACTCGAACAACCAGCTGCAGTACATCACGCTGGCACTGGGGTCGGCGCTGGCACTGTTCCTCTACCCGCACGCGCTGACCGGAGTGCTCGCCTCCCGCGGCCGCAACGTGATCAAGCGCAATATGGTGGCGCTGCCGGCCTACTCGCTGCTGCTGGGGCTGCTCGCGCTGCTCGGCTACGCGGCGATCGCGGCGGGCTCGGAGCCGATCGTCAATGCGGCGACCGGCAGGCCGGACTCCAACACGATCATCCCCGTGCTCTTCGACGAGCAGTTCCCGTCCTGGTTCGCCGGGGTCGCCTTCGCGGCCATCGGGATCGGTGCGCTGGTGCCGGCGGCGATCATGTCGATCGCGGCGGCCAACCTGTGGACCCGCAACATCTACAAGACCTACCTTCGCCGCGACGCCGACGCGGGGCAGGAGGCCAAGCAGGCCAGGATCGCGTCACTGGTGGTGAAGTTCGGCGCGGTGGCGCTGATCGTATTCATCGACCCGCAGTACTCCATCGATCTGCAGCTGATCGGTGGCGTGATCATCTTGCAGACGCTTCCCATGGTCGCGATCGCGCTCTATACCCGCTGGTTCCACATCTGGGGTCTCGTCGGGGGCTGGGTGGTCGGTATGGGGTGGGGGCTGGCGACGCTCTACGGCATCCCGAACCCGAAGACCGGCCAGCAGCACTTCGGCGGCTCCGCGCTGCCGCTTGGCGAGCTGTCGATCCTCGGCTGGACGCCCTTCGCCGGCCCGCAGCTGCAGATCTACGTCGGGTTCGTGGCGCTGATCGGCAACCTCGTGGTGGCCGCGTTGCTGACGGGCGTGCTGCGCAGGATGCGGGTGTTCAACGGCACCGACGCCACCGAGGCGGCCGACTACCACGCAGACGAGGGCTCCCGGCGCCTCAAACCCGTTGCCGGCATGCTGCAGCAGACCCGCTGACCTCGCGATTTCTCGCGTTCTGGTGCCAGAACGCGGTTTACCGACCTGAATAACAGCAGTCTGCCACCAGAATGCGGTCATCAGACGGTGGCGAAGGCGGTCATCATCGCCATGTCCTCGTGCTCGAGGTTGTGGCAATGCATCATGAACCGCCCGCGGTGGCCGGTGAACCGCACCGCCACCTCGACGGTCTCGACCGGGCGCAGGTCGACGGTGTCCTTCCAGCCGCCGTCGAACCGGCCGGGCCGGGACCCACCGCGGGAGACCACCTGGAACGGGTCGAGGTGCACGTGTATCGGGTGGTGCAGGTCGGAGGAGAACCGCCACAGCTCGACGTCGCCCAGCCGTGGCCGGGCGTCGACGCGGGACGGGTCGAAGGGTAGCCCGTTGATCGTCCAGCCGGCGTGGCGGCCCACCCTGCCGCGGGTGAACCGCCACTCCCGGCGCACCGTCGCCGCGGCCGGATCCAGTCGTTCCACGATAGACAGCCGCTCCGGGACGCGCGAGTCGTCCCGGGCCGGGCGCACCACCCGGAAGCGCATCACCTGGCCGGTGGGCCCGCGGCCGAGCGAGTTCACCAGCGTCACCTCGGTGCCCACCGGATAGGCGGCGAAGTCCACGACCACGTCGAAGCGCTCCGCGGGGGCGACGTCCAGCGCGTCGTGGACCACCGGGGCGGCGAGCAGCCCGCCGTCGGAACCGACCTGCACCAGCGATCCGCCGGGCGCCAGCGCCAGCCGGTAGCGCCGCGCGTTGGACGCGTTGAGGATCCGCAGCCGGTAGCGCGCCGCGTCGACGTCGAGCACCGGCCACGGCGCCCCGTTGACCAGCACGACGTCGCCGAGCACGCCCTCCATCCATTCCCGCTCGACGCCGGGCACGTGGCGCAGCGTGCGATCCAGCGATGGGTACCGGAACGAGCCGTCCACCTCGAAGGCGCGGTCAGTGATCATCAGCGGGATCTCCCGGTCACCGGACGGCAGCCCGAGCGCTTCCTCCTCCGCGTCGCGGACCAGGTGGAACCCCGCGAGCCCCCGGTAGACCTGCGGGCCGGTGAAGTCCATCCGGTGGTCGTGGTACCACAGCGTCGCCGCGCGCTGGTCCATCGGGTAGGCGTAGTCCCGCGTGCCGTTCGACAGCTGCCCGGGCATGCCGTGCAGCGGCCATGCCCGGCCCGCCGGGAGCACCAGGTCGGCGGGCCAGCCGTCGTGCTCGGTGGGGGTGTGCCCGCCGTGCAGGTGCACCACGGTGGGCACCGGCAGCTCGTTGCGGTGCCGCACCCGCAGCGGCTCGCCGCGTCGGGATTCGATCGTCGGCCCGGGGAATATCCCGTCGTAGCCGAACACGGGAGTCCGGCGCCCGGGCAGGATCTCGGCCTCGGCCACCCGCTGGGTGATCTCCACGACCCCGTCGACCGGGCGCTTGACGGGCGGGGCCGGCAGCGGCACCCGGAACGCCGCAGGCAGCGGTGCGGCGCTGCGCAGCAGCTCGCCGGTCTGGCCCGGCCGCAGCTCGATCCCGCAGCCCACCAGGCCGGCC
>JBOHGT010000391.1:0-12755 GCA_050700385.1 Pseudonocardiaceae bacterium
GTCGCCAGCTGGGCGACCTGCGGCGGCAGCACCCCCGGGGCTGCGGCGAGCTGCGTGCCGTCGCGGGTGACCTGCACTCCCGCGGCGCCGGCGCTCACGCGGTAGCTGCAGCCGGGCGAGTGCAGCGGCTCGGAGACCAGTTCGCGGCCCGAGGCGGTCACGGTGACGGTGCCGCGGTCGATGGCGACGAGCAGTCCCTGCCCGGGTGCGGCGTCGACGTCGGCGGGAAGCGTGCGCAGTGCCTCCCCGCCACCGCGGGCGTCGAGCGCGGTCAATGTCGCGCACGGCACCGTGGTGTCGAGTTGCAGCGGGCGGTACGGGGCCAGCGGCAGCACGGTGGATGCCGGCTGCTCGCCCGCCCGGGGCCACGACACCACCGGGTCGTCGGCCGTCACCGGGGCCAGCACGGCGAGCACTCCGAGTACCCCGGTCAGCGCCGCCAGCGCGGCGATGAGCCACGCCGCGCGCCGCGACCGCGCGCTGTGCGGGGCAGCGGGGCGCGACACGCACGCAGCGTACGGGCCGGGCGATCCGGGAATCAGCCGAGGTAGGGCCGCCCAGAGTAGTTCATACCGATAATCGGCGGCTCGCGGTGCCAGCCGGGCTCGACCACCCGCTCGGTGCGCAGGTCGACGAGCCCGACGGGGTGGTCGTACATCACGCGCTGCACGTTGCCCCACGGCCGGGTCGGCGGGCCGGCCGGGTGGATCCGGGACGGCGCACGGACGTAGGTGGCGGTGCGGTCGGCCTGCACGTGGGTGCCGCCCCACTGCGGGTCGAACGTGTTGAGCAGTATGACCTCGGGGATACCGTCGTCGGCGAGCAGCCGTACCGAGGGCAGCTGCGCGATCCCGTGCCGGACCGCGACCTGGTCGACGCAGGGCCACAGTATGGCGGAGAGCTGGTCGGCGAACACCGGCTGCCCGCGCGTGAGGGCGTCCACCGGCTGCCAGCGACCCAGCGCCGGTGACGCGACGGCGAGCCAGCTGCCCGCGCCGGTGACGCGGTCGCGCGCGACGATGCGCACGGCGGTGGCGCCACGATCGGACAGCTCCACCGGCACCTCCTGCCAGGTGTCGGCGTCGACCCCGCCGTCGAGCTCGAGGGTCTTACGGCGCCCGGGCACCGGGTCCGCCGGGTCGCCGGTGCCGAACTGCACGCTCACCTGCTGGCCCTCGAGGGCGCCGGCGGCGACCGGCACGGTCAGGTGCGTGGCCGGCGTGTCCGGGGGCAGGGTGAACCACGGCGTGACGACCGACCCGCGCTCGATGCGCAGCTCGGCCCGCTGGGCCGGCACCGCGTCGTGCCACACGGTCGCGGCTGCCGACGGGGGCTCGACGGGATCCTGGGCCGACGCCAGCGTGAAGTCCCCCGTCAGCGCGGCGCCGCCGGTGGGAGCGGCGCCGCCGGTGGTAGCGGGTTGCGGGCCGGCCGGTGCGAGCACCTGCACGGCGGTGGCCAGCCCGCAGCCCTGCCCGGTCAGCGCCCGCAGGTTCGACAGGGCAGGTGTCCAGCCCGGGTACTGGGCCACCGGCGCCCACACGAACGTCCCCAGCAGCAGCACGACCGACAGGCCCGACACCCCGACCAGCAGGCCGCGGTCGGTGGTCAGGGTGGTCTGCCGGCCGCGACGATGCCACCACGTGATCCCGCCGGCCAGCGCACCGGCCAGCACGAACCACACCAGCGGGTTGCGCAGGTAGACCGGCCCGAGATGCGGTGCCATCCGGTTGACGTCGAACAGCGTGCCGCCGGCCAGCAGATGGTTGCCGAAGGGCTGGCCCCAGTCGGAGTAGGGCCGCCACAGGTTCGGCCCGGCGAACACCAGCGCGGCCGCCCCGGCCACGACGATCACGGCGGCGACCGTCGCGGCCTGGCCGCCGCGGCGGGGCAGCGGCGAGCGCAGCAGCGCCCCGGCGAGCAGCACGGTGCCGGTCGCGCCCAGCGCGCCGAAGTGGTTCACCCACTTCGTCGGGGTCAGCGCGAGCAGTACCAGTGCCACCGCCATGGTGATCGCGGCGGTGAGCACCATCCGGCGCACGGGATCCCCGACCGCGACCCGGCGGCCGCTGCCGATCGCCACGACCACCAGCACGGCGATCGTCAGCACCACCGGCGCCCGCCGCCCCCACACCCCGGTGTCCCCGGCGAGCAGCAGCCGCTCGTAGTGGATGATCTCCTGGTACCAGGCGTAGGTCAGGTAGTACCAGCGGTGCGTCAGCGTGGCGTCGGCGACCTCGCCGAGGCTCGCGTCGGCGAACCCGATCGGCACCGCGACGGTCGTGGCAGCGGCCGCGACCAGCACCGCCGACACCCGCTCCGGCCAGCCGCTCTCCCGTAGCAGCCGCGCCAGCCACGGCAGCGTCATCACCAGCGGTGCCGCGGCCACCGCGCCCGACGGCGAGACGGAGACGGCTACCGTGGTCACCGAGGTGGCCAGCGCGAGCATGCCGAGCGAGCGACGCCGCCGGGCCAGCTCGGCGAGCAGCAGCACCCCGGCGGCGCACACCGCGATCAACGGCTCGGGGCGCAGCATCATGCCGTAGGGCAGCCACCACAGCAGGTGCGCCACCAGCAGCATCCACGGCACCCAGCGCAGCCGCGTGGCCCGCCCCAGCGCGGCGGCCAGCAGAACCCGCAGCAGCGCCCAGGTCGCCAGCCCGTAGAGCAGCGGCAGCATCCGCATCCACAGCAGGCTCCAGCCGCCGGCACCCAGGTACTCACCCAGCGTCCCCCAGGCCTGCAGCAGGTACTGGGATGTCACGAACGGGTTCTCGCTGGCGTTGAACATGTAGACGTAGTTGCCGAGGTAGCCCGACTCGGCTGCGTTGCGCGCCATCAGCAGGTACCAGGCGTCGTCCCAGTTCACCGGGCCGAGCACGGCCCACGCGGCGGACACGGCGACGACCACGGCGTCCGCCCAGGACGGCCGGGGACGCACCGGGCCGCCGTCGCGCCCGCGCCACAGCCGCATCGCCAGCAGCAGCGTCGCGGCCAGTGCGAGCAGGTGCGCCACCAGCAGGACCAGCTTCAGCGTCGACGGCCGGGAGGCGTAGCGGTCGTCGGGCCGCAGCGTCACGGCCAGACCGGCGGCGGCCGGGTCGCCTTCGGCGTCGGTGGCGAGCTGGGCCACCTGCGGGGGCAGCGCCCCCGGGTGCTCGGCGCGCAACTGCCCGTCGCGCTCGACCCGCGTTCCCGCCGCGCCGGCCACGACGCGGTAGGTGCAGTCCCCCGCGGGCAGTGGCTCGGCCAGCAGCCGCGCGCCCGACGCGTCGACGGTCACCCTTCCGCCGGCCACGGCGACGGTGAGGCCCTGCTCACCGGCGTCATCGGACTCACCGGCGTCATCGGACTCACCGGCGTCGTCGGACTCACCGGCGTCATCGGACTCACCGGCGTCGCCGGGCACGGCGCCCCCGGCGGGTGTGCCCACGGGGACGGTGCGCAGCGCCGCCGTGCCCGGCGCGGGCTCGAGCGCGCGTAACGTCGCGCACGGCACGGTCGCGTCGAGCTGCAGCGGCCGGTAGGGAGCCAGCGGCAGCACCGTGGAGCGTGCCGGTTCCCCCGCCCGGGGCCAGCTCACCACGGGCTCGTCGGCCACGACGGGGGCCAGCGGCACCAGCGCGCCGAGCACGACGGTGAGGCCGGCAAGCGCCGCGAGCAGCCACAACGGGCGGCAGCGGCCGGGGCGATCCGGCATGGGCGGACGGGGCGTCGGGGCACTGTCGTCCCCCGGACGCCGCAACGGGCTGGGCGAGCTGTCGAGTCGCGGCACGTCGGGAGGGTAGTGGCCCGCGCAGGGACGACCGCTCGGTACCCTGGCCTCCCGACCGTCGATGCTGTGACACAGCTCCGATACAGCGTCACCCCGAGTGAGGAGCCCCCGGTGGCCACCACCCAGGCGGACCGGACCGGCGCCGGCCGGCTCGGCCTCGTCCCCCAGCTGACGCGGTTCGTGCTCGTCGGTGGGTTCTGCGCGCTGGTCGACTACGGCTCCTACGTCGCGCTGCTGGCCGGCGGGATGTGGGTACATCTGGCCAAGGCGCTGGGCTTCGTTGCCGGCACGCTGACCGCATACCTGATCAACCGTCGCTGGGTGTTCCGCAGCGAGGGCGGGGGCGCGAAGTTCGCGTCGGTGATGGTGCTCTACGGGACCACCTTCACCGTCCAGCTCGGGATGAACGCCGTCATGCTCGCGGTGCTCCCCCCGTCGTTCTGGCGGATCACCCTGGCGTTCGTCGTCGCGCAGGGCACCGCGACCTGCATCAACTTCGCGGTACAGCGCATCGTGATCTTCCGCACCTGACCTGCTTGCGCGACACGCCGCACGACGCGCCGAACGTCATTCGTGCGGAACCAGTACGGAGGTGGCAGTATGAGAGGTGCGGGTTCGGGACCCCCAGCCGGACCCGCCGCCCCTCGCGGAACACCTCCCCCTCGTTTCCGCGAGGGGCCCTTTCCTCTCCGCAGGAGATGGGTCCCCAGCGAGCGCTCACCAGGGGCGCTCAGCGGAGCAGCGGGGTCCGCTCAGCGGGTGAGCGGGGAGACCGCGGAGCTCTCCCCGCCGCTGTGCAGCGGGCCCGGAGTCCACCAGCCGCTGCGCACCGCGGTGCCCGTCCGGACCGTCGGCTGCTCGCTCTCGGCGACCAGTGGTTCGACGATGGTGAGCTTGCCCCAGTCGGTGTCCCAGGCGCCCTCGAGGTAGGTCGGCAGCTCGCGCTCGGTGGCGAGCAGTTCCAGCCAGCCCAGCGGGCCGCCCGCCGTGGCTGCCGACCACACCTCGCTGCCGAACATCAGCCGCTCGTCGGGCAGCAGCCGGTACTCGGGGACCTCCACGACGCCGTTGCGGATCGCGGACGGCTGCAGGCACGGATGTACGAACCCGACCGGCCAGTCCATGAAGACCGGGGTGTCGCGGCCGACGAAGTCCGTCATGGGAGTCAACACCGGCACCCGGGGAGCGGAGAAGGCGATCCAGCCCTCGCCGGTGACGTCGGCGTCGGCGGCGACCAGCCGGACGGTGTCCGCGCCCGCCGCCGGGCCTGCGGCGGCGTTGACCCGGTAGTCGCGCCAGCCGGGCTCGTCGTCGGTCGCCCCGCCCCTGATCGGGATCTCGTCGACGACCTCGATCCGGTCGCCGCGGCGCTTGCCGAACTCCGCCGTGATCGGGGTACCCGGCCGGAGCACGCCTGCTACCGCGACCGTGACCGGTGCCCGACCCTCGCCGGTGGCCGGCGGGAGCACGAACCACGAGGTTCGGGCCTGCCCGGTTCCCGGCCCGTCAGGGTCATAGCTGCTCCAGACCGGGATCCGCTGCCCGCCGATGCCGGGCGGTGGTACGTCGACGGGGTTCTCCTCCTCGCTACCGTCCTCGCCGACCCGATCGCCCTTGACGGATTTCTGGTCGCCGGTGGACTGCTCGGGCTCGTCCGGTGTGGCCACCGGCAGCCTGTCGCGCACGAAGCCGTTCTGCCGCGGGAAGTTCTCGAAACCGGTCACCGGCAACGAGGGCGGCAGCGCCCCGTCCACCCGGGTGCGCTCGACCATCACGGCGTCGGAGAGGTTGCAGCTGGCGTCGAAGATGTGCGCGATGTTGGCGGCACCGAGGCTGTAGCTGTCCCGCTGCTTGTGGATCGCCTTGCCCATGGCGGCGAACTCCGCGAGCACCAGCAGGGCGCAGATCACCGACAGCGGGGCGGAGCCGATCCGCAACGCCCGGCGGCGCCGGTCGGCCCGGTCGGGCTGCGGTGGGGGCGGCGCGCCGGGCTCGTGCCGCAGGTTCTCCACGACCGCGACGAGGGCGGCGACGCCCGCGGTGGCGATCAGGACCGTGCTGGCCGCCACCCCCCCCAGCGAGGGCGGCTTGTCGAACCAGGGCACGCCGAACTGCGAGACGTACCACGGGGCGTTGGGGCCGGTGGAGGCCAGGGCCAGGATGAACAGCAGCCCGGCCAGGAACCACCACCGGTTGCGCGCGGAGCGCAGCACTGTGGAGCTGGTGGCCAGTGCGGTGAGCGCGCCCAGCGCGGCCCCGATCGAGGCGAACGACCCGAAGTGGTGCGTCCACTTGGTCGGGGTCAGCGCGATCAGCACCAGGGACAGCGCGGCGGTCCCGATCAGGCGGCGGCTCGGGGCGAGGCTCGCTCCGGGGATCCCGGACCGGCGCAGCAGCACGACGAGGCAGGTGCCGACACACAGCAGCAGCAGCAGCACCGGGAAGCGGCGCGGCAGCGAGCCGTCCGGGCTGGGGGTGAACAGCGCCAGGTAGCGGGTCGGCTCCTCGAACCACGACAGCGTCGGGCCGATCGCGGTGCGCACCCTGGTGGCCTCCAGCACGGCTTCCAGGGTCTGGTCGGCGAAGATGACGACGAGCACGAGCAGCCCGGCACCGACGATGGGGGCCAGTACGGCGGCCCAGCCCGAGGCCGCCGCGTGCTGGCGCAGCAGCCGCAGGATCGGCCGGATCGCGACCAGGAACGGGGCGACCGCGATGAAGCCCGTCGGTGTCGCGGCCACCGTGAACGCTGCGGCGAGCACACCCAGCGCGAGCGGGAGCACCCGCCGCAGCGCGACCGCCCGCTCGACGGCGCACAGCGCCAGCAACGAGCCGATCGCGACGACCGGCTCCAGCCGCAGGCCGTTGTTGTAGGGCAGCCAGAAGGCCAGGAAGACGGCGGCCGCAGCCCATCCCGCGGCGGCGCTGCGGCGGACCTCGCGGCCCAGCCGGGGCAGCACCTCACGGCTGATGAGCAGCCAGCTGACCACGCCCATGACGAACGAGGGGATCCGCAGCCACGGCGGTGCCGTGGACCACTGCGCCCAGGCCGCGTAGAGCTCGTAGGTCCATCCGAAGGGCGCCTCGGCGACGTTGAACCACCGGTAGTAGTTGCCGATGTACCCGGCGTCCGGGCTGGACTGGATCATCGTGAGGATGTAGCCGTCGTCGGAGGTGATACCCCCGATGACCACCCACACCGCGAGCACGGCGATCACCGTGACGTCCCGGCCGGTAGGCCGCCACCAGCCGGGCGGCAGCAGCCGTGGGGCGCGACGGCCGACCCGGAGGTCGAGCCGGTGCAGCAGCACCAGGGCGGCGAGCACCGCCAGCACGGCGAGCCCAGTGGCGGCGATCTTCAGCGGGTGCGGGACGCTCTGGAAGCGGGTGTCCGGCGAGATCTGCACCCCCAGCCCGTCGACCGGGTCGAGGGCCTCGTCGAGGTCGGTATAGATCCCGATCACCTGCGGGCGGACGTCCTCGGTGACGTTCACCATCCGCCGGTCGCCCAGCATCACGGTGGTGCCCGTGGCAGCACTGCTGACCTGCACGTCGCACGGCCCCGGCGGTACCGGGGCGGTGCCGAGCACCTGGCCCCGGCTGGTCACGGTCAGCGCGCCGTCCTCGACCTGCAGCACCATGCCGACCGCTGCGCCGTCGGCCGACCCGGGCGGCACCGTGGACAGCACCGACGCCGGTTCGCCCGAGCGGGCGTCCAGTGCGGAGACCGCGGCGCAGGGTACCGTCGCGGACAGCTGCTGTGCCTGGTACGCCGCCAGCGGTGCGTTGACCGGGGTGGTGTCGCCGCCGTCCGGCCAGCTGATCACCGCGGTGTCCTGCACCACCGGCAGCAGCGGCACGGCGGCGGCCAGCAGCGCGCCGAGCAGACCCAGGACGATGGCCGCCAGTCGCAGCCGCTGCGGCGCGCGCTGCCCGTCGTGGGGTCGCCCAGGGTCCTCGTCGGCGGCCGTTGCGCGTTGCGAGGTGTCGGTGTGCTCGGAGGTCAGCACGCGGGCGAGGCTAACCCAACGCCGCGTGACGGTCCGCGCCGGACACCTGTGCTGACGGTCAGAGCCGGAAGAAGCGCTCGGCGCGACCCTGGCGGACCAGCCGGAGCCACTTCACGAACGCCCGGGGATCACGCTTGGTGACCAGGAAGTAGAGCCCGAAGCGGAACACCTCGAGCATTCCGATCCGCCGCATCCCGGGCTGGGAGAGCAGGTAGCCGCGGTTGCGGTAGGTGTAGTAGCGCTTGACGTCGTCGGCGGGGTCCTGGGCGTGCAACCGCCCGCCGAGCATCGGCTTGAACTCCGCCGAACCGTCCGGGTGGACGTAGGCCGCCCGCAGCGAGGTGCCGAACGGCAGCCCGGACCGGACCACCCGGCGGTGGATCTCCACCTCGTCGCCGCGGAAGAACAGCCGGTAGTCCGGCACGCCCACCACGTCGAGCGTGCCGGCCCGGAACAGCGCCCCGTTGAAGAACGACGCGATCCCGGGCAGGAAGTCCCGGGAAGGATCGTCACTGCCCAGTTCGGCGCGGCGGCGCTTCCAGGTCAGCCCCCGGCGCAGCGGGAACGCCAGCAGGTCCGGGTCGCCGATGTTCACGACGACGGGGGACACCACGGCCAGCCCCTTGCTGCGCGCCTCGTGCAGCAGCGTCTGCAGCACGGTGACGTCGGCCGGCCGGCCGTCGTCGTCACCGCACCACACCCAGTCGGCGCCGAGCGCCAGCGCGTGCAGCATGCCCAGCGCGAATCCGCCGGCGCCGCCGAGGTTGCGCGCCGAGGGCAGGTAGGTCGACGGGATGGGGCAGTCGGCGACGATGCCCTCGGCGGGGTCGTCCGGGCCGTTGTCGACGACCACGAGGTGGTCGGGCGGCCGGGTCTGCTCGGCGACCACCGCGAGGGACTTGGCGAGCAGGTCACGGCGGTGCCGCGTGACCACCACGGCGACCACGCGGTCGGTCCGGAGTCCCGTCACGGCGGGTCACCGCCGACCCGCTCCAGGGCCTCCTTGGAGAGGTTCTCGAAGGGGTCCTTGCCCTTGTAGCGGCTCACCACGGTGCGCAGGTCACCCTGCTCGCGAATCTGGCCGTGGTCCAGCCAGATCGCCGAGTCGCACAGCTCGACGAGGAACTCGTCGGAGTGCGAGGCGAACACCAGCATCCCGGCGCGCTCCACCAGGTCGTTGAGCCGGTCTCGGGCCTTCTCCAGGAACGCCGCGTCGACCGCACCGATGCCCTCGTCGAGCAGCAGGATCTCCGGGTCGATACTGGTCACGACGCCGAGCGCGAGTCGCACCCGCATGCCGGTGGAGTAGGTGCGCAGCGGCATCGACAGGTAGTCCCCGAGCTCGGTGAACTCGGCGATCCCTTCCGCGCGGGCCTCCATCTGCTTGCGGGTCATGCCCAGGAACAGCCCGCGGATGATGATGTTCTCGTAGCCGGAGATCTCCGGGTCCATGCCGACGCCCAGGTCGAACACCGGCGCGACCTTGCCGACGATCCGCGCGCTGCCCCTGGTCGGCTCGTAGATCCCGGACAGCAGCCGCAGCAGCGTCGACTTGCCGGCGCCGTTGTGCCCGACGAGGCCGACCCGGTCGCCATGGCGCAGCGACAGCGTGATGTCGCGCAGCGCCTCGATGACGGGCACCTTGGAGTCGATGCCGATCTTGCCGCCGGCCATGCCGACACTGCCGAGGAATGCCTTCTTCAGCGAGCGTGTCTTTGCGTCGAAGATCGGGAAGTCGACGCAGGCGCGGTGGACGTCGATCGAGACCATGATCCGTTCACACCCAGTAGGAGACGCGGGCACGGTAGTTGCGCAGCACCAGCAGCGCCAGCGTCCATCCCACCACGCTGATGGCCAGCGCGATCACCCAGTGCCGCAGCTCGACCGGCTGCCCCAGCATCGGCTGCCGCATGATCTGCACGAAGTGCATGAACGGGTTGAGCTCGGCGAGCCGGGCGCGGGCAGCGATGTCAGGGTCCGGGTGGTTCGCGTACTGCTCGTAGGGCCACACGATCGGAGTCATGAAGAACAGCAGCTGCACGATGCTGGCGGTCAGTGGCGGGATGTCGCGAAACCGGGTGGCGAAGATCCCGATGAGCAGCGCGAACCAGATCCCGTTGAACACCAGCAGCGCCAGCCCCGGCACCGCGAGCAGCACCTCGACCCCCAGCGGCCGCCAGAACACCGCGATCAGGATCACGTAGATGGCGATGTTGTGCGCGAAGAGCAGCAGCTGGTGCCAGACCAGCCTGAACACGTGCACGCTGATCGGGGACGGCAGGTGCTTGATGAGGCCCTCGTTCTTGATGAACACCTCGGCGCCCTGGTTCACGCACCCGGCGATGACCTGCCAGATGATCAGCCCGACCGCGACGTAGGGCAGGAAGTCGTGCAGCTCCATCCCGAACAGCGCCGAGTACAGGATGCCCAGCGCCACCGCGGTCATGCCCATCGAGATGGTCACCCACAGCGGTCCGAGCACCGAGCGCCGGTAGCCCTGCTTGACGTCCTGCAGCCCGAGGTGCCCCCAGAGCCGGCGCTGGTGCCAGCCCGCAGCCAGGTCGCCGAATGCCCGCGACCAGGTCCGGGAGTCCGGCTCCGGCGGCATGGTGATGGCGTCCGCCGGCCCGGTGGCGGTGTGCTGCACGGCAGTCGACATTACCCGCGACCGGGTCTGCACCGGTGCATCGCCGTGCGTCATGTTCCCGTCAGCTGCACGACGACCTGCTCGTTGTCGATGGTGTAGCCGGCGTACTGGAACCGGATCCCGGTCGCGGCGACGTACTCCGACCAGGCGAGATACTCGCCCTGCTGCCATCCCGGGTAGTTGAAGTACTCGTCGAACACGATCACGCTGCCGGGCCGCAGCCGGGGCCCGACGTGGTCGAGGACGGTCCGTGCCGAGGAGTACAGGTCCGAGTCGACGTGCAGCAGCGACACCGGGCCCGGGTGCTCGGCGAGGAAGCTGGGCAGCGTCTCGGAGAACCAGCCGACGACCAGTTCGGCGCCGTCGACCTCGGGCACCGCGTCGACGTCGAACGCGCCTGCCGCGAAGCCGCTGCGCCAGTCCTCGGGCAGGCCCTCGAAGGAGTCGAACCCGAAGACGTCCCTGCCCTCGCGGGCCGCGGCGATCATCTTCAGCGTGGTGCCGGTGTAGACCCCGAACTCCAGGGCGAGCCCGCCCGCGGGTGCCAGCGACAGCGCGTGCTCGAGAGTGGCGTGCGGGTGGGGGAAGTGCGGCACCGGTCCCATGACCTTCGCGGCGAAGTGGGCGCTGCTCGTCACGGCGTCGCGCTCGGACGCGGCGAACAGGTCGCGCCGGTCCCGTACCTCGGACTCGTGCACGGCGCGCACCGTGCGGTCCACCTCACGGTGCAGCTCGGCGGTGAGCTCGTCACGCAGTCCGGCGAACCGGCGGGTCAGGTCGTCACGCTGCTCGGCGTGGTGGCGGGAGAGGGCGTCGGCCACCACACGCACGGCCTTGTCCCGCAGCCACCGGCGCAGCGGCTCCGTGATGCGTCGGAACATCAGGTAGTCCTCGGGTCTAGGAGCGAATGTTGCGAGGCAGTGTAGGCAGCGCGCTCAGGGGCCGGTCGCCTCGGCGCCGTCCACGGCACCGCGCGGGGCCTGCAGCGGGCGCCATACCAGCAGCACGCCGAGCAGCAGCACGGCCAGCGGTGCGGCCAGCCCGGCTCGCGGGCCCGCCACGGTGGCCACCGCACCTGCGAGGGCAGCGCCTGCGGGGAAGCCGACGCCCCGGGCGAGCATCCGGGCGCACTCCTCCACCCGCCACCGCAGCGCCTCCGGAGCCACCGCGTGCCGGTAGGCCACCGCATTGCCCACGACTACCCAGTACGCGGTGCCCCACAGCGTCCCGACCAGCACCGCGGGCAGCCAGTGAGTGCAGGCCAGCACCCCGAGCCCGCAGGCCAGCGACGCGGGCAGTGCTGCCCGGGCCAGCCGGATCGGGCCGAGGCGGCGGCGCAGCAGCGGGACGAGCCCCCCTGCGATGAGCCCGCCGATGCCCCAGCAGCTGACCAGCAGCGCGAGCCGCGCGTCGCCGGTTGGCGCGACGCCGAGCACCACGTCGGCCCAGGGCAGCAGCATCGCGGCCCACGCGCCACCCACCACCGCGTGCGTCACGCCGGCCAGCGTCATCACCCGGACGCTGCGCCGGCTGCGCAGCACGCCAAGCCCGCGTGCGAGTGCGGCGCGCAGCTCGACGCGCGCGGCGGGCCTGCCCGGCTGCGGTGACGGGGACAGCGGCCTGCCGACGGCCCGGACCAGCAGCGCCGATGCCACCGCGGTCATCGCGCCCAGCGCGAGCAGGGGAGCGGGCGCGACGATCGCGACGGCCAGCCCGGCAAGCGCGGGCACCATCAGCTCGGCGAGCCTGGTGGTCCCGGATGCCGCGCAGCGGGCTGTCTCCTCCCCCTCGCGCCCGACCATCGTGGGAAGCGCGCGGTGGTCGGCCGCGTCGGCGAGGACGAACAGCGCCTGCGCCGCGAACGCGACCCCCAGCACGTGCCACTCCGAGGACGCGTCCGCCAGCCAGGCCACCGGGATGCTCGCGAGCACCGCGGCAGCCGCCACATCTGCCCCTGCCATCAGCCGGCGGCGGTCCATCCGCTCGGCGAGCACGCCGGCTGGCAGCGCGAACAGCAGGTGCGGCAGTGCCTGGACGGCGGCGATGGCCGCGGTCCACGCGGCCGAGGACGTCAACCGGTAGACCAGCACCGGCAGCACGACGGCGGTGAGTAGGGTGCCCGCGACCGAGACCGCCCGCGCTGCCAGGTAGCGGCGGAAGTGCGGCTGCGCCCGCAGCGCCGCCTCGGTCACCGTCACACGCTCGACACTACGGACGCCACATCGCGGCTCGGAGCCACGACTGTCACGCTTCGGTCACAACCTGACTGCGCTCCGTCACCGCCCGCGGGGCCCCGTTAGGTCGTGAATGATTTCGGTAGCGA
>JBOHGT010000392.1:0-63359 GCA_050700385.1 Pseudonocardiaceae bacterium
AGCGCCAGTGGTCGTCCGCCGGGCACGGGCAGCGCCTCCCAGGGAAGGCCACCTAGCTCGCTATTGACGACCACCCCGAGTCGCACCGGCGCCCAGCGCGCTCGGCGTGCGCGATCACCTCGGCCAGCTCGCGGGCGATCGGATCAGGAAGGAACGACGCCGCGAGCAGCCGCCCCACAGCCTGGGGTGTCGGCGCAGACCCCGGAGTGATCGTCGCGCTGGCCGGCTGCCGCCGCGTTGCCGTCAACCGGGCCCGCACCCTGGCCAGGCCCCGCACCGCCTCACCCAGCGCGGTCGACACTCCCTGGTGCTCGGCGACCACCTTCACCCCGGAGCCGGACAACCGTACCTGGTGGTCGTCAATCGACAAGATGAGGTCCCCAGTGCCATCCCACCGCCGCTTCGCGATGCTGACCTCGGCCAGCCCGTCGAGTAGCGGCTCCAGGTTCTCGACGCGCGCCACCCACACCGAGTCCCGCAGCCAGCCATCGGCGCTGTTGTACCGGCCCGAGACCACCCCGACGACCACGCCGTCGCGGCGTCGCACCGGTGCCCCGCTCATCCCCGGCACGACGTCCGTAGATCTCAAACGTCCCAGTGGCACCTGGTCATCACGCGTGGTACCACGCCGCCACTCCCCCGATGCGTCCAGATAGCGGTAGGAGTGACCCGAGTCCTCCACGTGGGACACTCCGGTGATCGACACCCTGGTGTCCAGCTCGACCTCGTCGGTGGCGGCCAGCCCCGTCACGCACTCCGCGAGTGGCTCCCCCGCGGACAGCACGGCGAGATCGTGCACCGGATCCACTCGCATAACACGCGCCTCGACTGCCACTCCGCCCTGCAGCGGGTCAACTCGCACCGCGGCATCCACGTCCCCGGAGCCGAGAGCATCCAGCACATGCCACGCCGTCACCAGGACGCCGGGCGCCACCTGGAAGCACGTACCGACCGGCAGGCCCGAGCCGTCCAGCACCCGCCCCAGGAACCCCGGCACTCGCCGATCAACCTCCACCTGCGGCTCCCGGGCCGGCGGCACCGTGGCTGGCCGTGTACAGCAGCTTCACCGCCAGGGTCGCCTCGCCCGAAGCGCCCGCCAACACCACGTTGCCCTGCGCGGAGAACTTCAGACCGAACGTGACCTCGACCTGCTCCGGCCGCACCGCCCGCTCACCCATCTGCCCGATCACGTCCACCGTCGAGGACGCCACCGCCACGATCGCCGTCTGCGCCCGCTCGAACGCCTCGGCGAGCGCGTCCTGCGCCCGCCCCAGCTTCGAGGTCGGCTCCGAACCGGGCACCGGGCTGGCCTCCACCAACAGCTCCACGTCACCGATGCGCATCGGCATCGCCCTACCAGTCACCCGAGCCCCTCCCAGTAACACATCCGTAGCCCGGGATCGTAACAAGATCAGCAGAACGCCGTGGTCGCGTTGCAAGGACTCGCGGTCGCACCGACTAGTC
Organism: Pseudonocardiaceae bacterium; assembly: GCA_050700385.1. Classification (GTDB taxonomy): domain Bacteria; phylum Actinomycetota; class Actinomycetes; order Mycobacteriales; family Pseudonocardiaceae; genus WHSY01. Next base: position 1,465 of record JBOHGT010000392.1, read on the forward strand.
AGTCTCCTCCGGTCGCCGTCCCATCGCGGGCCACACCTCACCTCCCTCCCATCAACAGTCCGCAACCGGCTGCCTACCGGCTGGCGCTGCGAGTACCCTGCACGTAGGCCTTGCACCCGCTGCAATGGCGGAGCTGATCGCCCAAATCGCCGCTGACCTGGAGTGACGAGCCGGCTGGTCGAGCTGAGCCGCGACGAGGACCGGAGAGGAGCGTGAGATGCCTGCGCAGGACCTCAGCGTCACCCAGCGGCGGAAGAGCAGTCGCAGCTCCGACGTTGCCAACCGTGTCGAGGTTGCCATCACCGGTGCGGCGGTCGCGGCACGCGACTCCAAGCACCTCTCCGGCGCGATGCTGGTCGTCAGCCCACGGACGTGGGCCTCGGCCACCGCCCTCGTGCGTGGCGGCAAGTTCGGCTGGGTGTCTGGTGACAGCTAGTGTGACGAGCAGCCGAAGCAGCGCTCAGGCAGCACGGTCCCTGTACGGACGGCAGAACGCGCGACATGAGTTTCTCGAAGAGTTCAAACGCGTCGTCAACACGAGCACACCTACCACCGTCCTTCTGGTTGGCGAAGGCGGCATGGGAAAGACTCGCTTCCTGATTGAGGTCGAATCCGCCCTGCGTGACCAGTACCCGAATGTCACGGTTGCCTACGGCCGCGCGCTCGCTCAACATTCCGAGAGTAACAGCTTTCAACCGGTACGCGAAGCGCTGTCCGACCTAGTATTCGAAGCGCAACGTGGGAAGCGTGACCGATTTTTACGGCGTATTTCTCGAAGCATGCGAGAAACCGCACCAGATTGGTTGCAAGCGGTACCAGCGGTTGGAGATCTGCTGTCAGCAGCAACCAAGACGGTGGCAAATGTTCGCCGTGCAGAACCCGAAAAAACGCCTGACGATTCTCTCGTGCGACAATTCTGCCGTCTTGTCGCAGATATTGTTGATGAAGGCCCGTTCGTCTTATGTCTTGACGATCTACACTGGTCTGATGCATCCACAGTGGATCTCATCTATTCGTTGACACAGATGGTTGAGCAGGGAAAGTTCTTACTTGTCTGCGCTTATCGCGAAGACGCCCTTCGTATATCCCGCGACACGGCACACCCGTTGCTCGAAACTCTTTTTCGAGTCGAGCGTTATGCGCGCGTTTCTCGAATCGAGCTGGTCAATCTGGGCCCTGAGCACGTGACCCAACTGGTATCTGAGGTTCTTGGGCGACCGCCACTACCTGCGCTCGTCGAACGTCTGATGAGCATCACTGCCGGCAACCCTCTGTTTGTGCACGAATATCTGGGTCTGCTAATTGACCGGCTCGGGCGTGATGCTCCGGCTTCTGCCTATATCGACCACTTATCTCCGACAGCGGGAGGCCAGCCACCGCGTCGCGTCGAAGCTGTGATCAAAGAGCGTCTACTACGTCTGACCGATGACGAGCTACGAATCCTCGAGATTGCCGCGCTGCTCGGACCAGTATTCTCGCCGAACGAACTGCTCGCTGTGCTGGACACCAGCGTCGATGCAGCGCGAAGGGGGCTCAGGTCGCTGGGTCGACGGCACGCACTCATTCACGCAATCGAAAATTCGCAGCGTGAGCCAGGGTACGCTTTCCACCACCCTATCGTCGCTCAGGTGCTTGATTCTAGACTTCGCGAAGCCGACCCCTTTGATTACCAGGAGCTACATCGTGCGATCGCTGAGCATCTTCACACGAGCGGCCCACGTGATTTCAATGCTCTTGAGCGGCTTGCCCACCATACAGCGGCGTCCGGGGACAAACAGGCGGCCCTGAGCGCCGCCCTCGAGGCGGCAAAAATTGCATGGTCGATGGGCGCGGCGCGCGAGTGTCTAAGATTATTGAAGAAGGTTACGCAGGAGGTCGGCGACGATCCCTTCGGCAGCGACGATCTGCTACGGACTATAGGCCTCCGGCTACGTGCACACAACGCAGTTGCTGATCACGACGGCGCAGTCGCGTTCGGAAATCTTCTTCTCTCCAATGCTTCATTGTTCACTAGGCTGTCCGCTCACGCCCGGCTCGCGTATGCAAGAGCACTCAGAATGACAAATAACTGGACGAAAGCACGTATACAGCTTGTACCAATGACCCTCGACGACTCGGCCTTCCCGAGAGATGTACGAGCCGAAGCCTTACTGCTAATCGCCCAAATCCACCTCTGTGGCGTGCGCCCATCCGCTTCTGAGGCTCTTGTAGCACTAGCGCAGGCACGAACGCTCACTGACGATCCTCAGATTGTCTATCAGATCCTCGGACATGTCGGACTGTCGCACCTCGCACTTGGTGACGTCTCCCAAGCTTTCTCGGCACTTTACGAGGCCGCAGCCGAATCTAGTCTAACGAGACATCCTCTAGATCGATATGAAGCTGTGCACTGGCTATCAAAAGCACAGATCGCTTGTCTGCGATTAGATGATGCTCTTGCCTCGATCGGCGAAATCGAGCACATAGCTGCTTCCACCGGAGTTGCGGGATCCGTTCCATTCCACTTGCGCGACCGTGCTCGTGTGTTAGCGTTGCAGGGTAGGATCAGTGAAGCCGCCCACTTGTACGCCCGCTATTTGGAGTCGGTGAGCTTGCTGATTTCTCCTGTGCAGTTCTGTCGTGCGCTAGCAACTCTCGCATGTCAAGTGTTGGAGCTCGGCGAACCAGAGCTTCTCCAACGCAGCGCTAACTTTGCGGCCGAGCTGGAGCGTTGTCTGCCTGCAACCTGCTTGACTGACACACAGATGAGCGACGTACGGGCCGTTGTACAGATGGCGCCATACTTTCGATCAGTTTATGACGTGCGTGCCCGGATCTGTCGCGATGGGCTTGCGACCGAGGACGAGTTCGATGCTGCGGAGGCAATTTTTCGCTTTGACGTGCCGGACCTCCGCTCCCTCAGACATCGACTGACCGGTGGAGCGTGAGCGGCGTGCGACGTATGTTCTCGCTCGATCGAAGTTGTGCTTATCTGAACCATGGTTCGTTTGGTGCGGTTCCCAAAGCCGTCCAGGACGCACAAGTGTCCGTGCGGCGCGACATAGAGGTCAATCCGCATCGATTTTATAGCCAAGAATACCCGAAGCTTCTCCGCGATGCCCGGCGGTGCGTCGCCGAGTGGATTAATCACGAAGCTGAAGGGCTCGTGTTTGTCAAAAGTGTCACAGAAGGAGTGAATGCGGTCATCTGGTCGGTACCTCTTTCAACTGGTGACGAGGTTGTTACAACGTCACATGAGTATGACAGCTTGCTCGAGGCGTGGCGGCGACGCTGCCGGAGCGCCGGAGCCAAGTTAGTAGTTGCTGATCCGTCGTACACCTCGATGGATGACTGGATGCGTGACCTGTCGAGCTACATTTCTGACCGTACGCGTGTATTGTATCTTAGTCACATTACGTCATCGACTGCGTTACGTGTTGATATTGGTGCGCTCGTGAGCGCAGCGAGGCCCAAGGGTACCGTGGTCATTATTGATGGAGCCCATGGACCAGGACACATTCGACTGGGTCTTGGTGATATAGGATGTGATGTCTACATTGGTTCTCTGCACAAATGGGCGATGTTTCCGCGTGGTGCTTCGTTTATTGCCGCAGCGCCTGATGTGCGCGACACAATGGAACCATCACTCGTAAGCTGGTATCATGACGAAATGCGCCTGGCCAATCGATTTGAGTGGCAAGGTACCTCGGATCCGAGTGCTTGGCTGGTCGCCGATACGGCTATTGACTTTGTACATCGCGCCCAAGCTATGGGAGCTTATGATCGCGCGGCGCGTCTTTCGATGCACGCGGAGTCTCGTCTACTGGATATTGAAGGCGTGGTACCTGTCACGCCCGCTTCTATGCGGCCTCCGTATTTTTTTTCTGTCACGCTTGATGTCCCGGAGAGCGTACTGAGGTCCGCCCTTCATAGGGCGAACGTTTGGGCATGGACTGGTTGGTGGGGCGGGAAGACCTTGATGCGCATATCAACGTTCTTGTATAACGACAAGAGTGAAATCGAGCGCTTGGTAAATGTTGTTCGAGGAATTGTCCGGGAGACGGTGGGTTCGGCATGAGCGTTGTGATCCCACGGTCGCTGCACGATGCGATCATTTTCCTCCAAGGAGAGGCTGATGGTGGCGAGTGGCTCCGGGTTCTCCCGGCTCGGATTGACACGTTTGCAAGCTCGTGGTGTTTAGTTCCTGAAGAGGTTCTAATCGGTGGTGCCATGTCGTGTTGCGTCGCTTGCACCGATGCGGAGGGCGACCTCTGTGTGCTGAAGATTCCGATCGACGTAGCAACGGGGCGATTGGAAGCGGCTGCGCTCACGTTCTGGGACGAAGGGGGCGGCGTTCCGACGATCAAGCGTATTGATGACGAGTCCGGCACGATCCTGATGCGTTTCGTGGAGGGGGGTGCTGTTGGTATGGCTTCGGTCGCGTCGTTTGCGGACTTATTGGGCAGGCTGCATGGGAGAGATCGACTGCCAGCTCGTAATGATTTCCCCGATCTTGAGTCCAACATAGCCATGCGGACGTCTTGGGCGACTGATCGTTTTAATATCCCGGAGTATTCGGAGGGTTTGATATACTTGCCGACGGCCAGGCGTCTGGCCACCCGACTGCTCGAGGACGGAGAACTTTATTCCAAACTGTGCCACGGCGATCTTCAGACGAAGAATATCCTCACAAGTGTGAGCGGTGCCTACGTTGCGATCGATCCGCTCCCGGTGGTAGGAGACCCGCACTTCGACGCCGCGTTCTGGTGTGTAATGCAAGATTCTTCAGTATCTATTCGGTCGATGCTTGCCGAGATTGGTAGGCGCCTACCGCAATTTGGGGTTGACCGTCTTAATAGATGGGCCTGGGTAATCGCTGCGCTCGAGCTTCGGCCATACCTTGCAGCAACGAGAGACCGAATGTTGGCCTACTTGGACGAACAGCACGCGTGGATCAGATCTACGACTCTAGGACAGACTAGTACAGATTAGAATTTGGAGATGCTCCGCGCAGGCGCTACTGTATGCAGTGATGGCGATGGCTCCGATGAGCTCAGAGACAATCATCGGGACTACCGGTGGCACCGGCTACAGGTCCCCGCAGCGGCAGCGGAATCAGCGGACTGGCGGCCGCCCTGGAACGAACAATCCGGAGGGAGAGCCTTACTGGTGCCGACGAGACTCCCTGGCTCAACCCCGCATTTCAGCTATTGGCTGGTTGATCGAATCACGGCCGCCTTGACCGCCTACGCCTGCGGAGACGCGCTCGGCCTGCCGTATGAGAACCTCCCGCCGTCGGGTGTGAGCCGTGAGGAGATCGAGCAGCTCACGCCCCGCGGTGGTTGGCAGCGGGGTGCGACCTCCGACGACACCGCCCTCACGGTGCTGGTGGCACGGCATCTGGCGGACCGGGGTGGCGCCGGTGACGCGCGGGCGTTCCTCACGGCCCTGGCCGTGCAGGCACCATCGATCACCGGGCTGGGCCCGTCCACGTCGCGGGCGATTGAGCACTACCGTTTCACGGGTGAGCTGCCCGTGACCGGTGGCACCACGAACGGGGCGGCCATGCGTGCGCTACCGGTCGGCTGGGTGACACCCGTCGATGACCCGCAACGGCGCAGGAACCTGGCCATCGAGATGGCCCGTGCGACCCACCCGGATCCCGACGCCCAGTGCGCCGCATGCGTGGTGGCGGCATGTGGATCCTGGGCGTTGGAGGGTGCCGGACCGGGTGTGTTGCTCGAGATCGCAATCGAGGAAGCGACGCAGGCGTCGCAGGCGTGTGGTGCCACTCGACGCTTGGGCGGGATGCTCGAGCAGGTCGCCGAAGGCACCTGGCGGGCTCCCGTCCAGGGGGTCAGTCTTGATCCCGCCGAGACGGTGACGGCCGCGCTCGCCTGCGTCACACACGCGCCAGACCTGCGGGAGGCACTCATCCAGGCGATCGGGTTCGGCGGCGACACCGACACCGTAGCCGCGATCGTCGGCGGCATCCTCGGTGCCGGACTGACCCGTGACGAGGTGCTTGCCGAACTGCCCTGGCATTCCGTAGTGCTGCTGCCCGATGCCGACGATATAGCGGGGATCGCCGCGGGTCTGGCGTCAGCCCGGGCCTCGTCGTCCAGCTAAGAACGCCCAGCAATAAGGTGCAGGTCCTGCGGCCACACCGACACCTGCCGCTGCCAGTAGTCAGTGGGGCGACCTGGGGTCAACCGTCCGGCCGATCCATGATCGAGATGGGGTGCATGAAGACCGGCTGCGCACCCCGGATCGCCAAACTCGCCCACCGCCGACACACTACATTCGTCCGACACCGGCCGGATGTGCTGAGCGCGCCCCGGCTGGGCCGCATGACGTCCAACGGCCGACTGAACGCCCAGATCGCCGCCGAACTCGGCTGAGCCGGCGGGCCGCGCCAGGCCGCGCCGGGCCGACCTCACAGCCAGCGCAGGTCCGGGACCAAGTGTTGGCCGGAGCCGGCCAGCGGCGCTGGACCCGATCGGCTCGACAACGATGCTCCGCAGCCAGTCTCTGACGGCTGGCATCAGGTCGACGTCGATGTTGATGGTGGCCACGTTCTCGGAGCCGACACTGCTCAGCAAACAGCGCCGAGTAGCGCCACGGTGTAGCCAAACCCGGTGCCGATCCGCTGGACGCGATGGTCGCCACGGATGTCAACGCGTTCAAGAAGGTGGACCACCAGTCCGAGCATCGTCCTTGGACGTCATCCACGCCTGGTAGAAGCCGCCACCCCACCTCCGGCAGGAATGGCCGGTCGTAGTCCCATCGCGGGGGAGACCTCACCCTCCTTCCATCAACAGTCCGCAACCGGCTGCCTACCGGCTGGCGCCGGTGAGTATCCTGTACGTAGGCCTTGCACCCGCTGCAATGGTGGAGCTGATCGCAGCCCAGATCACCGCTGACCTGGAGTGACGGGCCGGCTCGGTCGAGCAGAGCCGCGGCGAGACCGGACAGGAGCCGAGATGCCTGCGCTGGACCTCAGCGTCGCCCGGTGGCGGAAGAGCAGTCGCAGCTCCGACGTTGCCAACTGCGCCGAGGTCGCCGCCACCGGTGCGGCCGTCGCGGCACGCGACTCCAAGCACCTCACCAGCGGTTGCTGGTCGTCAGCCGACGGCCGTGGGAATCGTTCACCGCAGCCATGCGCAGCGGTGAGTTCGGCGGCGTGTCTGGTGACCGCTGGTGTGACGAGCAGCCGAGGCAGCACTCACGCAACACCGTCCTTGTACGCTCGACAGAAACCGCGACATGAGTCTCTCGAAGGGTTCAAACGCATCGTTAATACAAACACCCCTACCATTGTCATTCTGGTTGGCGAAGGCGGCATGGAAAAGACTCGCTTGCTGATTGAGGTCGAGGCCGCCCTGCGCGACCAGTACCCCGAATATCACGGGATTCCCGAGCGAAAGGTGACGTGACATGGTCTCAATTCTACTACGATGCCGAGGACGGCACGTCCCGCGAGCACACAATGCGCCTTCCTCGAGGAGAGTACTCGTGACGGACTGTCGAATATTCGCGGAAAAGGCGCATCCGGCATCTTGAACGAGTCAGTCCGCGTCAATAGCGAACCAGAGATTATTGGGTTCGGTGCGCTGAATGTTGACTACATCGCCAGCGCCTCCCGGCTGTCCCAAAGCATGGCCGAAGGGGTCACGCGTCTACAGCGCGCTTCGAATGGAACCGTGAAGGTCCAGTGGACGAGAATACGATCACCGATGCGATGCAGAACCTTGGCGCAGCGTCGTTGAACTCCTCGCTGGGGGGATCAGCCTGGCTGACGATCTTCTCACTGGCCCAGATGAGGGTCGGTGTGCGCCTGGGCTACGTCGGTGTAGTCGGCCGGGTGGAGGCACCGGGACTTTCGTTCATCGGTCAGATGGACGAACTGGGCATCGACCGTCGCTGGGTAGGTCAATATCCGAACCGGCTTTGCGGGCTCTGCTTGTCCTACATCGACGACACCGATCGGGTGATGCTTACCCACCCCGGTGCCAATTTCGAGATGCACAGTCATATCCAACAGAACTTCCATGATCTTGCGGCCTACCTGGCTTCCGCCCGCTTCGTCCATGTCACCTCGTTTCTGGATGAGGCGACGCCCGCAGAGGTGTTGAAGGTGCTGACCAGGGCGAAAGAGCTGAACCCATGGCTACGCATCAGCTTCGATCCCGGATTCGACTGGTCGGAGCACACGACCCTAGAGGTTGACGGCATCTTGGCGCTGACCGATATTCTTTTCGTCAACTATCGGGAGTTCAAGGCGCTGGGCCGGTATTCACACGCTGAATCCGATGGTGCGATTGCCCGCAAGGCGCTAGACCGGTGCGCCGTCGGATGCACTATTTTCGTCACCAAACGCTATGACTTTGTTGAGGCGTTCCGTGCGACCTCTGACGGGATGCTCGTCCACCCGTTTCAGCTGCGTCGGCCGCTGCAGGAAACGGAACTGGAGGACGCGACGGGCGCTGGCGACGTCTTCGCCGCCGCGGTGCTTGCATCTTTAGCTTCACGGCGGCTACAGGTGGAGCTCGGCGCGTTCCTCGGGCTCAGCCTGGCACGACACAAGATGCGGAAAAGGGCTTCCGCCGACAATCAGATCCTGCCTGACCTCAGCAAGGGCTTTCTGCAGCAAACCGAGACGCTGTCCGGCGCCGACCTGCAGCCCACCGGAGTGTTCCTGGTGCACGATGAGAATCTGCAGTGGCGCGCTGTTCGACGTTTCATCGAGGTAGACTGTGGACTGACAACGTACGAGGTGAGGTCCGCCGATGTTGGCGAGGACAATTTGGCCGGTCTAATGCGTGAGCATCTTGCCCGTTGTAGCTTTGCGGTCTGCCTTCTCAGCGCCACGGAGACGATGGCCGACGGCCACACCCGCGCTGATCAGGATATTGTCTACCAGGCAGGCATCTTCCAGGGCCGATACGGCTTCGGGCGGGTCGCGATACTAGCCGAAGAGGGCTGTCATACATTTTCCAACATCGCCGGACTGATTCGGCTGAGCTATTCCCGAGGGCTGGTGGACAGCACCTTCTTCGAGCTGGAACGTATGTTACATCGAGAAGGCTTGATGCGACGAGGAGGCGGGCCACGTGTCTGAGCTGTACGATCATGTTGGTGGCGGTGCTCAGCTCAACGACTTCACGCTCGATGTGGTCGGTGTCGGGGCGCTGAACTTGGACTATATCGCCAACGCCTCTGCGTTGTCAGGGCAGACACCTTTGCGTTCGCTAACGACGCGCATTTTCGAGTTGATTGATCGGATGGGGCCGCCACTGGAGTGGGGAACAGAACGACGTGTTGATAGTCACACGATCCACGCCGCCATCGAGGCGGTCAGCTCCGCTCGGCCGGATACCTCACTTGGAGGTTCGGCATTCAATGCTGTCTACGCCATAGCCAAGGCTCGGGCGGGGCTTCGGCTCGGCTACGTCGGAGTCGCTGGACGAGTGCCCGTCATCGGCGTGTCAAGCATCCGGCAGTTCGAAGCTCTCGGCGTCGATCACCGTTTCGTGTTACAGGACGACAAACACTTGTGTGGTATCTGTTTCTCTTTCTGTGAAGACGGTGAGCGCACCCTGCTGACTCACGCAGGCGCCAACGAGTACATGGCGGACTATATTGATCGCGAGTTCGCCGACATCGTGGCTTACCTGTCCGGTGCACGCGTGATTCACTTGACGTCCTTCCTGGACAGTAGAACCGCTGAGCGCATGCTCGCGGTGTTGAAAGCGGTCAAGATGGCCAATCGTGGCACGCTGATCTGTTTTGATCCGGGGCACGTATGGAGCGTGGATCCTACGCCGGAGATCCAGGGCATCGTCCGGATCAGCGATTATTTACTGGTTAACTACCGGGAGTTTCGCGAGCTCGGCGAATGTGGGCCCGATGACTCGAACGACGATGTGGCGGCCAGGCTGTTGGGACGGTTCGACAGCGAGCGAAGCGTCGTCATAGTCAAGCGTCCCACCGGCATCTGGTCCTACTGGCGAGAAGGCGAAAAGGTCATTAGCGACTTCTACCCTCAGGTTCCATTGCCTGTCGAAGAGGTTGCAGACGCCACCGGAGCCGGCGACGTCTTCGCTGCTGGCCTTCTGATAGTCTTGACCAACGACAAGTTGCAAGTCGAGTTGGGCTCGCTGCTTGGCATGCGGTTGGCCAGGCACAAGCTACGATACGTCGGCAGCGCCGGCCATGCGCAGTTCGCCGAGGTTACGCGGGACTTCATCAGATCACTCGACGCCGAGCGGCGCACCAGGCTACAACCGAAAGGTGTGTTCATCGCCCACGGAGCCAATCCCGAATGGCTGGCCGTCCAGCGTTTCATCGAAGAACGATTCAAGCTGCCGGTGTACTCGTTTGAGAGCGGCTCCTGGGGTGGGCGCCAAGTAACCGAGGCGCTCGCCAGTTATTTGGAAAAGTGCAGCTTCGCGATCTGCGTGCTCACCGCGGAGGATTTTACTGGAGACGGCCGAAAACATGCCCGCCAGAACGTAGTTCACGAAGTCGGCTTGTTCCAAGGTAGGCACGGATTCGACCGGGTGATGGTGCTGGCCGAAGAGGGATGCAACTTCGTGCCGCAGGCGGCCAACCCCTACACAATCTCATTTCCCCATAACGGAATCGACCAGACTTTTTATCGACTCGCCGAGATGATCCGGTCTCAGGGCTTCGGAGCAGCGGAGGTAACTTGATCCACAAGTTTCGGTGCGGACCGTCTGAGCTGTGGAACGGTATGTCGAGTGCCTACCAAGGACCCGTGATCTCGCGGCGAGGGTCTACCTGCTCACCGAGACACATGGAGGCCTTCGCCTCCCTGGTGAAGCACACTGCACCGCAGGATCCTGCTCGCCTACCGCACCGCTGGCCCCGGGACGGCCACGGGGTAGGGGGTAGGACTGGAACGTTATCGGTCTCGTCTACCCGGACGTCCATCCGGGTGAAGCTGTAACCATCAATTTCGTAGCCGCTGTCTGTCGACGCCACGTGCGAGCCGCCGTCGCGGGTACTCACTCCGCGGCAGACCCGGTGCCGGGCTCATGCGTCGAGGGCATTGACGACATCCTCCGGACGTCCCGGATCAGCAGGTCGGCCACGAGCGCCTCCACCGTGAGCGATCACACGATAGCCAGTCGCGCAACTATGACCTCAGCGCGGTGAGGGCGTGCGTGTCGAGCGGGTCCACCCGGCGCAGACCGTCGAGACAGTCGAACGCCCGATCGGTCGTAACGATCACCTCACACCCCGCGTCGATCGCAACCGCCGCGTGCAACCGGTCAGCTGTCCCGAGACTCGATGGCGGATACTCCAGAGCTGCACGCAGATGGTCCGACGTCACGCTGAGCAGGACGGGGAACAGCTCGGCAGCCGCCCGAGCGGTTCCCCCAGGCAGCGACGGTCGCCCCCGATGCTCGAGATGCCACACTTCTTCGATCACGAGGACCGAGGTGATGGCCGGCAACCGCCCGTCCGCAACCTACGACATGATCTCGGTGCACGCCGGTCGCTGGGGGGCCTCGTACCGGGTGTAGGCGATGACAACGGCATCGATGAACGCGAGCACGCTTGTCATCTCGGCGGCAGGAGCTTGTCGACGCGATCGTCGAGCAGCGCTTCGAGCTCGTCCGGGTCCGGCGCGGGAGCCACGACGGGGAGGGCATCGAAACGTGCCCAGCTGGCCCGGCGCTGGGGATCCCGCTGGCGTGGGAACGCCTGGTCGATCGCCTCACGCACCAGCTCCGTCACCGGCACCCCCTGGACCCGGGCCATATCCCGAAGGTGTGCCGCCTGGTCCGGCCGAAGAAGGATCTGCAGCCGCTCCATCACCATACATATAGCATACACACGCTCCGAGCGAGGACGAACGGTCACAGCCGGAACGAGGGCGACGACGACACCGTTAGGATCGCAGCGTCACACATCGGTAGCCGGGAGGGTGCACGGTGGCGCACGGTCGCAGACCCGTAGTACCCAACCCCGGCCCGCCGCCTGCGGTGCAGCATTGGTTCCAGGAGCGCCCGTCCGAATACGCCTGGGAGCAGGACGGGCTGGACCACGTCAAGAACCTGATGCCCAACGCCGAGCCCTACCGCGCCTGGGCGACCTTCTCCTTCACCGCAGCGTCCGGACGGATCAACGAATGTGACCTGTTGATCGCCGTACCCGGCGGCCTGTACCTGGTCGAGCTCAAGGGACACCCGGGTCACGCGGTCAACAACGGCGAGACCTGGAGCTTTCACGAGCCGGACAGCGGCCGGGTGCGGCCGCTGCGCAACCCGTTGCATCTGATCGACCTGAAGTCCAAGGAGCTGAAGACCCGGCTGGAATGGGCGGTCAAGCAGCTCGGCATCAGCGAGAAGATCCCGCGCGTCGAGCCGGCGATCTTCCTCTCGGCCCCCAACCTGAGCTCGGCGCTGGACGAGGTCCAGCGGACCCGGGTATACGGCAGGGACGACGTAGCCAGCGGGCTGCCGTGGATCTGGCGGGACTTGCTGGCCAGGCCACCGCAGCGGGAATCCAGGCCGATCACTCCGGAATTCTCCCGGGACGTGCTGCCGAAGCTGATGGCGAAGATCGGCATTCGGGCATCGACGGCGCATCTGCGGTTCGGCGATGACTGGATGCTGCAGCCACAACCGCTCGACGCCGGCCCGACCTGGGAGGACCGGCTGGCCGAGCGCACGGGGATCGTGCGGGAGGAAGGCAGGGTTCGGATCTACCTCACTGCCCAGCAGGCCACCGAGGAGGCCAAGCGTTCGGTCACCCGGGCGGCCCAGCGCGAGTACCAGGTGCTGCAGGGCATCACCCACCGCGGGATCGCGCAAGCGGTGCAGATCCGGGAACACCAGGGCGGCCCGGCGATCCTGTTCCACCACAAGCATTCCGATCTACGGCTGGACGCCTATCTCGCGGTGCACGGCGAACGGCTGACCCCCGAGATCCGGCTCGACCTGGTGCGCCAGCTCGCCGAGGCGCTGCGGTACGCACACCACCGCTCGCTCTACCACCGTGCGCTTGCCGCCCGCTCCGTCTACGTCTCGACCAGGGGCGACGGCTCAGCGCCGGTGCTGCGGATCATTGACTGGCAAGCGGCGGCCCGGGACTTCGACACCACGACCCTGCCCTCCATCGGCGGCAGCTCGCTGACCGGGGAACACCTGGGGGACACCACCGGCGTGTACCTGGCCCCGGAGTTCGACACGCCCTATGCCGACCCGGTCGATCTCGACATCTTCGGCCTCGGCGCGGTGGCCTACTTGATCCTCACGGCTCAAGCACCGGCAACGCAGCGCAGCGCCCTGATCGACCGGGTGACCGCCGACGGCGGCCTGCACCCGCACGCCGTGGTCGACGGCCTCGCGGACGCCCTGGACAAGCTGATCTTCCAGGCCACCCGGTCCGGCATCGCGGAGCGGCTGGACTCGGCGGACCGATTCCTCGACGAACTCGATCAAGTCGAGCAGGACTCACCGGCGCCCGAATCGAGCACGCCGAGTGTCGATCCGCTCACCGCGGTGCCCGGCCAGCAGGTTGACGGTCACTGGTGCGTGGAACGGGTGCTGGGTACCGGCGCCACCGCCCGGGCACTGCTGGTCACGTGGACCGGAGAGGATGACGAGGGGGAGGCTGCACACAAGCCACACGTGCTCAAGATCGCACTGGACGAGCACAAGGCGGCCCGGCTGCAGGCCGAGGCCCGGGCGCTGGAGCTGGTCGGCGGTGGCGTGGTGGTGCAGTTGCTGGGTGGCCCGCGCGAGCTTGGTGGCCGGACCGTGCTCGACCTGGAGTACGCCGGTGGGGCATCGCCGAGGTACCCCGGCGGGGAATCACTCGGAGCGCGGCTGCGGGCCGAGGGCAGGCTCAGCTACCACGAGCTGGAGCGCTTCGGCGGCGACCTGTTCACCGCGCTGGACCAGCTGGCCGCCAAGGGCGTGCGGCATCGCGACCTGAAACCGGACAACTTCGGCTTGTACCGCCGCGAGGACCGGTCCTGGCAGTTGATGCTGTTCGACTTCTCCCTCGCCGGCATCTCCGAGCGCGACATCACGGCGGGCACCCGGAGCCACCTGGACCCGTTCCTCGGCACCGATCGCCGGCCGGTGTTCGACGACCATGCGGAACGCTACGCGGCGGCGGTCACCCTGCACGAGATGGCGTCGAACGCCCGTCCGGTGTGGGGCGACGGCATCACCGACCCACGCACCACGACGGACGAAACGCCCACCATCGCCGTCGAACTGTTCGAGCCCGCGCTGAGCGAGGGCCTGACCGCGTTCTTCCAGCGCGCCCTGCACCGCGACGTGGACCGCCGGTTCGACACCTTCCGGCAGATGGAGGGCGCCTGGCGGGCGGTCTTCGCGGCAGCCGACGCGGCGGCTCCCGCCACCACACCGGCGACGATCGGCACGGACGCGGACAGCCTGGAGGAGACGCGGGACGCGGCGGTGGATGCCGCGGAGCTGGACACCCCCTGGAAGCGGCCGGGCTGTCGCCGCGTGCCGTGTCGGTCGCACACACATTCGGCGCGACAACGGTCGGCGAGCTGCTCGATGTCCGGCTACACCGGATAGCCAAAGCCCGGGGCGCTGGAGCGGTGATCCGCAAGGAGCTCAACCGGCGACACAAGCAGTGGACGGCGAGGCTGCGTCGCCCGGAGCGGGAGCAGCCCACACCGCAGCCCGCCGACCAGACGGGGCCGGACGGGGCCGCTGCGCCGGATGCTGCGGGGCCGGACAGGGCGGCCGCCGCTCGACTGACGGTCGACAGGATGGCCGCGCTGCTCAGCCCGTCGCCCGGACCCAAGGGCTCGAGGAAGAGCGATGTGGTCCGGCTGATCCTCGGCCTGCCCCGGCCCGATGACGGCACGCAACGCGAGACCGGGCAGCCGGTGTCGTGGCTTACCCAGGGTGGGATCGCCAAGCGGCTGGGGATCACCCAGGCCAGTGTGTCCCGCCATCACCAGTCCGCGATCAAGGAGTGGGCCGCGGCACCCTGGCTGGCCGGCGTGCGCGACGAGCTGGTCGAGGTGGTCGCCGCAGCGGGCCGGGTGATGGTGGCCGAGGAGCTGGCCGCCGCGCTGCGGGTGAGCCATGGCGCCTCCGAGGACGAACCGCCGGACCGCACGATGGCCAAGGCGTCCGCGGTGGTGCGCGCAGCGGTCGAGGCCGAAGCCTGGCCGGGCGACGACCGGGACACCGGAGCCGGGACGGAGCCGCGCCTCGCCGTGCTGCGGCGCGGCCAGCGGGTGTTGTTGGCGCTGGAGTCGCTGCCCGGCACCGACGATCCCAGCGCACCGGAGCTGGCCGACTACGCCTCCGCTCTGGGACGCAAGGCCGACGAGCTGGCCGGCCAGGACCCGCTGCCAGGCCGCAGTGCGGTGGTGCGCGACCTGCGTGCCGTCCCGGCACCGGAGGGGCTCGCCCCGCTGGCAGACACCCGGCTCGTCGCGCTGGCGGCGGGGGTCTCGTCCCGGGTCGCGGCCTCCCCACGGCTGGAGCTCTACCAGCGTGACCTGGACCTGACCCGGGCGCTGCGCATCTCGCAGGCCGCAGCGGGGGTTCGCCGGGACCCCGGCATCACGAACGACGAGCTGCTGGCGAGGGTGCGAACCAGGTTCCCGGAGTTGGCCATCGACGACCGGGTGACCCATGTACAGGTCGAGGAGGCGCTCAAGGCCGCCGGTTTCTCGCTGGAGTACGAGCCCGCCGGCAAGCGGTTCCGGCCACCGGGCCCGGAGTTCGGGTGGGCGGTGACGTCGACGAGCACGGCGATGAGCAGGCACGGGCGGATGGCGGCGGCCGGGCTCGACCCGCATGCCGTGATCGCCGCCAAGCTCGCCACCGCCGTGCAACAGGGCGGGTTCCTGGCCCTTACGCTGCGGGGCCACCACCTGCCGGGGACCGCACAGGCTCTGGCCGCTGCGCACGCCGTCCGCCCGGTGGACCTCAATCGGGAGTTCCTCACCGAGTTCCGGGCGCTGGCCGCCGAGCGCGGCCAGGACTGGGGCAAGGTACTCACCATCGACGCCAGGTTCGCCGAGACCGGCCAGATCTCCCCCGGCCTGGGCTCTTACCTGCGTGCCGTCTGGGCGCGGGTCGAGCAGCAGCTGCTAGACCTGGCGTCGGAGGAGAATACGGTGCTGTTTGTGCACGACGCCGGGTTGCTCGCGCGGTACTACGACGCGGGTGGGCACGACGTGCTGGTCCGGCTGCAGGGCGCCGCCCGGCGACCAGCGGACGTCCCGCACGGGTTGTGGCTGCTGTGCCCGGCGGAATCGACGTCGGACACCCCGACGCTGGACGGTCGGACGGTCGAAGTGCACGGTGATGCCGAGCGCGTGGTGCTCGACCGGACGTTCCTGGACGGGCTGGGTCGCGAGTCAGGCAATGCAGCGTGAGCGGTCCAGGGACTACTGGCAGCCCGGTTGCTGCGCGTAGCCCCGAGCACGCTGCACTGGCTAGAGGGCGGCGAGCGACGGGGCAGAACCTACCTACCGATCCTGCGGGTGGAGGCGACGGGAACACGATCGGTGACCTGGGCGGAGTTCGTCGAGGCGGCGTTCCTGCGGGAGTATCGGCGCTCGCACGGTGTGCCGATGGCCGAGCTGCGTGGGTTCATCGATCGGCTCCGGGACCACTACGGCGTGCCGTACCCGCTCGCGCACCACCAGCCGTTTCGTCAGCGGCCGGCAGCTCGTGTACGATGCGCAGGAGGGCTCAGGGCTCGCGCCGGAGTTCTGCCTCGTTGCTGTGGTCAGTGGTCAGTACGTTCTGACTCCCGCGTCCGACAGCTACTTGAAGCGGGTGACGTGGGACGACGATGTCGCGTCGGCATGGCGTCCGCACGATGACCCGGCCTCGCCGGTCCGTGTCGATCCGGAGGTGCGCTTCGGCCGCCCGGCCATCCACGGGATCAGCACGGAGATCCTGTGGGAGCAGTCGGAGAGCGGAGCGGATGCACACGAGCTGTCCGAGGCGTTCGACCTCGCCGTGAGCGACGTGCAGTGGGCACTGGCCTACGAGCACTCCCACCGGGCAATCGCAGAGCACACCCAGCACCACGGGCGCCCACCGACCCCGAGGCAACTGGATCGACTCTTCGACGACGAGTTTCTTCCTCCCGGCCGCGAACAAGCCAGCACACCGGCAACTCAAGGCATCGGCGCTATGGCTGGTCGACACGTACATCGACCGTTACACCGAGGACCTGAAGCGGGTATGGGAAACCGAACGGCCGTTCGAGCTGCACCTGCGATCGTGACCGGCCGGGGCGGTCAGTCGAGCAGAGACAACTGTCGAGCAGAGCGTGCGGGGCCTGCGGAACCGGGACTTCCGCGCGAGTCCCGGCAAGGTGTGCCGCAGCTGCGACGTCCGAACCCTCTGCCGATGGAAGGCAGCCTCGTAGATGCAGCCACGAACGCCGACTCCGGGTGATCGACGACGTTGGCCTCCGCCGTTGTCAACGGCGGTCGTCGGATCCTGATGCGCAGCGCGTGCAGGCGGCACGGCGGGGCGCCAGGGACGGTGCGCCGAGCTGATCTGCCGTCACCGGCGGACAGCGCTGGCCACCAGGGTATTGGGCTCCGCCGACCTCGGCCGTGGCGCCGCCAGCCGTGCTCGACATACTGGAACAGGGCTATCACCATGCTCGCGCTCGGCCGAACGGGCAATGGCTGCCCGATCATCTCAGTGCCAGCAACGGCATCTGGAACAGAGCGTTGCGGTCGAACGCGCCACCGGCGGCCTGGTCGTTCCACTTGCTCACCGCCGCGGTGGCCTCCGTACTCTGCTTGTTCGTCACCGTTCGCGCATGCTCGATGAGCTCGAGGCCAGCGTCGACGGTGAATCCCCACGTGACGACGACGTACACCGTGCCGATGTCGGTTCCGGAACGGCAGACTGCCATGGACTCGAACTCCCACGTGGTGTTGGGCCGGTTCCAGCCCGCATGGTCCTGCATGGTGGCCGGCGTGGCAGGGCCGGACTTCTTCCAGACGGTCAGCGCGCTGCCGCCCGTCCCGTCGTCTTTCATCCCGTACCAGCCCTGCCGCTGACCGCGGTACCGGTCCACGCTCGTGGCCGACGGTGTCTGGCGCTGCGTGCTCTTCGCGTGGAAGTTGTTATTGGAGCCGGTCGCGGTCTCGACGAGCCGGACCGTCTGGATGAACGCGATCTCGTCGGCGTCGACGACGGAGGTGTCGGGCGCAAAGCTGATACCGATCTTGTACCGGTACCGGGTGCCCGTGACCAGGTCACCATCGGCACGCTCGCGGACGGTGGTCTCAAGCCTGCCGAACGCGGTGCCGGCCGACAGTTTGGCCGCTGGGACCCCCTTACCCTGCAGCTCGGCGGCGATCGCGAGCTTTAGCACCGTGCCGACGCCGCCGAGCACGGAGCGAGCGCGGATCACACCATCCTGCAGCATCCGCAGCTGGTCGATCGTGAGATGCGACAGCTTCCTCACCGGCACGGGCAGCCTCGCCAGCGATGTCGTCGCCGTGGCCCAATCGCCGAGTCCGACAGCGTCATCGAAGGACTTCTCGTCGCGGCTGACGACGGGCCGCGACGGTGTGGGCATCGGGCGCCCGCTGGGGGCGGATATCACTGTGACCGACCACCCAACACGAGATCGACCCCTCCTGGACGGGACTAGATCTGCGGTCGTCCACTGCCGCTCGTCTCGACGTTGTGCAGCGCCGCCTTCCTCCTTCGCAACAGTCTGACGGAAAACGCGCACCGCCAGCACTACCCTACCCCGCGTCCCCGTCGGTGTATCAGTAGGAGCGGGCACCGAACTGCAACCGGATTCGTGCGCGGCCGCTCGCCGCTTGAGCTTCGCGTCGAGCTTCCTATCGATGCGGAGGCTCAACGGCACGTCCAGCGCCGCGCTGGGCTTGGCGAGCTCGGCGCGAGGCCGGTCTGGGGTGGAGCCGCCTGGGGAATCGAACCCCCGACCTGCTCATTACGAGGGGGCAGCATACCGTCTCATCCGGCCTCTACCAGCAACAATGACCCCGCCGCAGACCCCGCACGGCACCTCGAACCCCACCCGTAGGCAGCGTTTCGCCCCACGTTCGATTCCACGGAACATCCTCTACCCACCCACAGATCCGGCCCGCGCCGTGCGGGCCGAACATCAGCGCCCGCATCGGACTGGCCGGCCGGTGCCGGGGGTACGGCCGATCGTTCCAAGGAACCAGCTCCAGCGTCGCGCGGGCCTCGGCGAAAGGCGCGAGCGCGTCGGCCGGAAGGGCGTCGATCTGGGCCTGGGACTGCTGTCGGTGGTGACCTCGTACACGCGGCTATAGGCCCAGCTGGGCCTTGGTGTCCGCCAGCGGCTCGTCGGCCGGGATGTCCTCACCGGTTAGCTGGGTCGCTGCTCGCCGGTACACCGCGCGGTGCGACTCGGCTCCGGCCGCGGCCGTCAGCCGCGCCACCCTTCGCCAGGACTCCAGGGTCTCCAGCACCTCGGACAGGTCCAGCGTGTCGGTGGCTCTGGCCATGACCTCGCGCCACTCCCGATCGAACTCCGCGGCCTCCTCGACCGGGTTCGAGACTCGCTGCGGCGGTCACACGCACACCATAGCCTTGAGCCCGGCGGACTCGGGGTTGGTGGCGCGGCCGGATAGTGGTCAGGACTCGGGCTCGTTGTCCGGCCGGACCCGTAGCGGGACCACCCGGTACAGCTCGGTCGTGCGCGGGCCACTGGTCGGGTAGGCATAGGACACTGGGGAGTGCTGTCCCAGCGCACCGGGCCATGTCCGCCGCGCTCGGCGAAGTGCTCGACCTCGGCCTTGGCACTTCAGCCGCGGTGACACGACACGCCCGACCGGACCCGCGCGGGCCCGCGGCGCGCAGGAATGCCGCGAACTCGCGGACGGTGTCGGCGTCGCGGGTGGTGAGCTGCCCGTGTGCTTGCGCCAGCTCCAGCCAGCGCTGCCGGGAATGGCCTCATCGACGGTCGGTAGCCCCATCAGTTAAATGTCATTTCGTGTCATTCACAGTGTCACGCATCAGGCGGTGACGGCGCCCTGCCGTCCCGGACCGGGAACTGCTCGACGCCGGCATAGATCGGTGTGAGTGGCGGTTCGACGTTCGATGCGACCAGCCCGGCGTCCTGCAGCTCGCGGGTGATTCGGGCAGCGGGTCGGGTGAAGCTGCGGAGCATGCGATCGTCGGCGTAGCCGCAGATGTAGGCCGCCCGCGTTACGGGTCGCCCTGGACAACGCCAACGATCCGGATCCGATAGCCAGCCCGCCGATGACCGCGGCCGAGCTGCGTCAGCGGCTCGATGACTGCGACCGGAGACGGCAGCGGTCGCGGTACTCCCAGGTGGTCGCGGAGCTGCCCGAGCTGCTGCAGCACGCCTCTGTGCTCACCGCCGAGGCCCGTCCCGCCACCGAGGTCGCCGAGACGGCATGGGCGCTGCTCGATGATGCGTACCAGCTGGCGGGTTCCGTCAGCTACCGGTTCGGCTACCTCGATCTCGCGACGCTGGCGAAAGAGCGCGCCCAACAGGCGGCCGTGCGTTCCGGGGACCCGCTGCGCGCCGCAGTGGCGGCGTTCATGGGCACCACCGTCCGGCTGCACCGCGGAGACTACTCCGGGGTGCAGCGGGTCACCGAGCGCGCGCAGTCCGACATCGCCGAGCTGCGCAGCCCCGCAGCGCAGGCGGTGCGCGCCCAGTTGCATTTGCGCCAGAGCATCACCCACGCCCGCAGTCGCGCCGCCGACCGGGCCGACGAGCACATCGCCGCCGCCCGCGAACTCGTCGGGCTCGGTTGCCCGGCACGCCCCTACTACGGCGTGCTCGCCAGCACGGGCGACGTGGAGATTCACTGGGTTGCGGTCCCAGTCGAGCTCGCTGATGGGACCACCACCGTCGACCGGGCCGCTCGGGTGCGCATCCCGGACGACGAGCCGCCCTCCGAGCTCGGGCGCCACTGGATCGACGTGGCGCGTGGGTGGACGCTGCATGGCGACCGCGGGAAGGCTCTGGACACCCTCAACCAGGCGCGACGCATCGCCCCGCAGCTGACCCGCTACCACCCCAGCGTTCACGAAACCGTCCAACTGCTGGCCGAGACCGACCGCCGCGCCACCGACTCCCTCGCTGGCTTCGCCCGCTGGGCGGGCATCCCACTTTGATGTCAGGACACCGACCCACCGCCCGCAGACTCCGCTGAACATCACCTACCGGAAGCTCGAGTAACCCGGTCGACCGACCTCACGAGTGTCGGCGACGATCTGGGGTGCACGCGATGCCACACTGACGCGGTGAGCACCGTCGACGTACTCGACCGGGAGATGTACTCGGAAGCCGAGACGGCCCGGTTATTGCGCGTAGCCCCGAGCACGCTGCACTACTGGCTCGAGGGTGGCGAGCGGCGGGGCAGGACCTACCTACCGATCCTGCGGGTGGAGGCGACAGGAACCCGATCGGTGACCTGGGCCGAGTTCGTCGAGGCGGCATTCCTGCGGGAGTACCGACGCTCGCACGGTGTGCCGATGGCCGAGCTGCGCGGGTTCATCGAGCGGCTCCGGGAGCACTATGGCGTGGCGTACCCGCTCGCGCACCACCAGCCGTTCGTCAGCGGCCGGCAGCTCGTGTACGAGGCGCAGGAGGGCTCAGGGCTCGCGCCGGAGTTCTGCCTCGTTGCTGTGGTCAGTGGGCAGTACGTTCTAACTCCGACGTCCGACAGCTACTTGAAGCGAGTGACGTGGGACGACGATGTCGCGTCGGCATGGCGTCCGCACGATGACCCGGCCTCGCCGGTCCGTGTCGATCCGGAGGTGCGCTTTGGCCGCCCGGCCATCCACGGGATCAGCACCGAGATCCTGTGGGAGCAATCGGAGAGCGGAGCGGACGCACACGAGCTGTCCGAGGCGTTCGACCTCGCCGTGAACGACGTGCAGTGGGCACTGGCCTACGAGCACTCCCACCGAGCAGCGTGAGGCTGTGGCACGCGAGGCGCAGATCCTCACCCAGCTGCGTGCCGACGTCACCTATCCCGGCGACAGATCGAGCGCCTGACCCCTGTCTGTCAGGCAGGCTTCGCAGAGCATGAGAGTGACCATCGACCGCTTGTTTGCGCTGCTCAAGGGCAACGTGTGATGGTTATCGAGTAGCGCGTGCGTCACGTAACGTGTCGACCGCCCGAGCCGATTGCGGACTTGAGGACGGAGGGCAGAGGTGGCGGCGAGCGGTGTTGACCTTGCGGAGCTGGTGAAGGACCTGCGCAGGCAGGTCATCGCGCTCGAAGCGGATCTGCGGTCGCGCAGCGACGAGGTTGACGAGTTCGCGGCGGCGCTGCAGAGCGAGTACGAGCAGGCGTATGAGGCCGGGCGAACGGCGGCCACCCATGGAGCGTGGCGTGACACGCGGGTTACCCAAGCTGCTGCCGCCTGGGTGCTGGCCACCGCGTTCGTCCGGTTCTGCGAGGACAACGGGCTGATCGAGTGGCCGTTCATCGCCGGTCCCGGTGAGCGGCTGGCCGATGCGGAAGAACGGCATGACGCCTTCCGGGAGCACCCGCAGCTCAATGATCGTGACTGGCTGATCGCCGCCTTCGATCACCTGGCCTCGATGAGCCCGACGGTGGCCGGGTTGTTCGACCGGCGGCACAATCCGCTGTGGGAGCTGACCCCGTCCTTCGAGGCGGCGACCGCGTTGCTCGGGTTCTGGCGGCGGCGCGGGGCCGACGGGGAGATCACCTACGACTTCACCGACGACTCATGGGACACCCGCTTCCTCGGAGACCTGTACCAAGACCTGAGCGAAGACGCCCGCAAGACCTACGCACTACTGCAGACCCCGGAGTTCGTCGAAGAGTTCATCCTCGACCTGACCCTGGAGCCAGCGATCGAAGAGTTCGGGCTGGCACCGGCCGTCGAGATCCACCGTGCCGACGGGTCCGTCGAAAGCGTGCCCACCCTGCGCACGATCGACCCGGCCTGCGGGTCCGGCCACTTCCTGCTCGGCATCTTCCACCGGCTGTTGGACAAGTGGCGGGTCGCCGCGCCCGGCGTCGACGACTGGGAGCTGATCCGGCGGTCGCTGGAATCGGTGCACGGGTGCGACAAGAACCCGTTCGCGGTGTCCATCGCGCGATTCCGGTTGCTGGTGGCCGCGATGCGGGCGGCCGGAGAAAGCCGGTTGGACCGGGCTCCGGGCTTTCCGCTCAATATCGCGGTGGGTGACTCCCTCCTGCACGGCCGTGGCGCCCCTGCCGTGCAACTCCAAGCCGAGATACGCGACGGCGAGTTGAAGGAGCCCGAACCGCACACGTACCGCACCGAGGACGTCAAGGAGTTCATGGACTCCTGCGACCTGCTCGGCCGATCATCCTATCACGTCGTGGTCGGTAACCCGCCCTACATCACGGTGAAGGACAAGCAGGAGAACGAGAACTACCGAGCTTACAGCGCCTGTTCCGGCAAGTATGCGCTGTCGGTCCCCTTCGCCCAGCGACTGTTCCGACTAGCGATCCGCACGCTCGGCTCGGACCGCGACGCTGGGTTCGTCGGGCAGATCACTGCGAACTCGTTCATGAAGAGGGAGTTCGGCAAGAAGCTCATCGAGAACTTCTTCCCGACCGTCGACCTCTCGCACGTCATCGACACCTCAGGTGCATACATCCCGGGACACGGCACGCCCACCGTCATCCTGGTCGGCCGCAACCGAACCCCACGGCAGTCCGATCCCATCCGCGCCATTCTCGGCATCCGGGGCGAACCGTCACAGCCCGAGGAACCCGCTAGGGGACTCGTCTGGTCCGCCATCGTCGACCAGGTCGACAAACCCGGCAACGAGTCCGAGTGGATCGGCGTCGAGGACGCCGAGCGCACCGCGTTCGCTACCTTTCCTTGGAGTCTTGCTGGAGGCGGCGCTTCAACGATTCTCGCGTACCTCGATAAAGAGTCGCGCAAAGCCGGAGATCTGCTTAATCGCCCCATCGGATTTGCGAGCTTTCCAGGTCAGGATGAAGCGTTCTTCCTGTCAAAGCAGTGGTTCGACCAACGCGCGATTCCAAGCGTCATGCGTAGAGCGCTCGTTATCGGCGAAATTGTCCGCGACTGGTATGAGCATTGTGATCAAGACGCATTAGTCCCGTATTCGCTAGACCAGGAACCCGTTCCCTTCGATCTGGCTACGTCGTGGGGACGGCATCTTTGGAGTATGCGCCGTGTACTCGGCTCCACTACCGGCTTCGGTGGCGAGACTCGGGCGGACTCGGACGAACCTTGGTGGACGTGGTACCGATGGGTTCCTGAGCGATACCGAACACCGCTGTCGATTGCTTTTGCGTTTGTGGCGACACACAATCACTTCGTGCTGGATCGGGGTGGGAAGGTGTTCAAGCAGTCGGCACCAGTCATCAAGTTGCCGGAGGGGGCGAGTGAGCACGACCACTTGTCGCTGCTGGGGGTGCTCAACTCATCCACGGCGTGCTTCTGGCTGAAACAGGTGAGCCAGTCGAAGGGCAACGGTGGTATCGGTGGCGGCATCTCCGACGAGCTGTGGGAACATCGGTACGAGTTCACGGGGTACCAAGCTGCAGGGGTTTCCGCTGCCTGAGGTGCTGCCGCTTGACCTTGGCCAGGATCTGGACGGCCTCGCGCAGCGGCTTGCCACGCAAGAGTCGGCGGCTGTGTGTGCGACAGCCGTGCCGACTCGGGCGAGCCTTGGCGCCGCGCGGGCCGAGCATGAGCGAATCCGGGGGTGGATGATCGCGCTGCAGGAGGAGTTGGACTGGCAGGTGTATGGATCATACAACCTCCTTTCAGAGGCCGAGACCGGCCAGCTCACCGTCAAGGATCTCGACACCGTGCCCGGAGTTAAGCTTGGTGAGCGGGCGTTCGAGATCGTGCTCGCCCGCAAGTTCGCTGCCGGGGAGACGGAGACGGTGTGGTTCGCCCGCCACAGGTCTACGCCGATCACGGAGATCCCGGCGCACTGGCCGGAGGAGTACCAGCGGGTCGTGCAGGTCCGGATCGACGTGATCGAGAAGCGGAGGGACATCGCGCTGATCGAGCGGCCGGAGTGCAAGCGGCGCTGGGCCTCCGAGCCGTGGGAGAAGCGGGAGGAGGAGGCGCTGCGGACCTGGCTGCTGGACCGCTGCGAAGACCCCGACCTCTGGTTTGCCCTGCGCGACGGGATGCGCCAGCCACGCACGCTGACCGTGAACCAGCTCGCCGACCTGTTCCGCACCGACGAGGACATGCACGCCGTCGCCACGCTCTACGCCGCCGACCACCTCGGCAAGCGGGACCTGACCCTGGCCCACGTGCTGGCCGAGATCACCGCCAAGGAGCACGTGCCCTACCTCGCCGCCCTGCGATACAAGGACACCGGCCTGCGCAAGCGTCAGGAGTGGAAGCAGGTCTGGGACATGCAGCGCGAGGAGGACCGCACCGGCACCCGGCTGGACATCCCGGTGCCGCCGAAGTACGTCTCCGGTGACTTCCGCAAGACCTCGTACTGGGCGCAGCGCGGCAAGCTCGATGTGCCCAAGGAGCGGTTCATCTCCTACCCCGGCGCGAGCCCGGATGCCGACCCGTCGATGCTGCTGGGCTGGGCGGGCTGGGACCACAAAGATCAGGCCCAGGCGCTGGTCACTGTGGTCAACGACCGCACCGAGCAAGCCGGCTGGGGCACGGAGAAGATCACCCCGCTGCTGGCCGGGCTGCTGGAACTGCTGCCCTGGGTGCACCAGTGGCACGCAGGCTACGACGCGGACTGGGCCGGTAACCCGGCCGAGGAGTACCAGGCTTACCTCGACGAGCAGCGGGCCAAACACCAGTTGACCGTCGCGGACCTGCAAAAGTAGCGGCCCGCCCCGCGACGCGCTGCCAACCATGCCGACCATGCGGGTCGAAGTCAGCAAATATAACGTTTGACGTTATTAACGTTACACGTTATCCTCGTCGAGGTGCTCAGATCGTTCGCGGACAAGGACACCGAGCGTGTTTGGCGGCGGGAGCGATCCAGGCACCTGGATCCCCACACGCAACGCGCGGCGTTACGGAAGTTGCTGATCTTGGATGCGGCCGACGTTCTGGACGACCTCAAGGTGCCACCCGGCAATCGGCTGGAGAAGCTCCGGGGCAATCGCGCCGGACAGTACAGCATGCGGGTCAACCAGCAATGGCGCATCTGCTTCCGGTGGACCTCTGCCGGGCCAGCAGACGTGGAGATCGTTGACTACCATTGAAGGGAGGGAACTCATGCCGACAACAGCACCGATGTCACCCATCCATCCCGGCGAGGTTCTCGCCGAGGAGTACCTTGCGCCGTGGGGGGTCACCCAGCACCGGCTCGCGGTGGACATCGGGGTGCCACCCCGCCGGATCAACGAGATCGTGCACGGTAAACGGCGTATCAGCGCGGACACCGCACTGCGACTTGCCCGCTACTTCGGCACCTCGGAACGATTCTGGCTGAACCTGCAGGGCCGTTACGACCTCGAGGTGGTACGCGACCGCCTCGGACCCGTTCTCGACGAGATCCGGCCGTTGAAGACCGCCTGACGACTGACGCTGCCGTCGGACTTGCCGCATCACCGGGACCCGACGCCTGTTGTCATACTGCCAAGCAGGGGACGAGCCAGGATGACCCGTCGGTGACGGGCCTCGCCACGACCGGAGGGGATGACCAGTAGTGCCCGCAGGAGAGCCCTTCCTCCGCGATGTCCTCGACATCCCCGAGTCGGTCCACGCCGGAGACTTCAAGGTCGAGCTCTCCGGCGGTTTCGTCGACACCCAGGCGCGCGTCGACGAGTACGTCTTCACCGACCAGCTCCGCCAGGCGTTCAGCAAGGCACTCGGCATCGTGCGGGCTGCCGTGCGCAATGACAGCTCCTACGCCGCCTACCTGCACGGCTCGTTCGGCTCCGGGAAGAGCCACTTCCTGACCGTGCTGCACGCCGTGCTGAACAACGACCCGGTGGCCCGCGCCAAGCCCGGGCTGCAGCCGGTGATCGCCGACCATGACGGCTGGCTGCGCGGCCACAAGTTCTTGATGGTGCCGTACCACCTGGTCGGCGCCACCGATATCGACTCCGCAGTCCTCGACGGATACGTCAGGACCGTGCGCACGCTGCACCCCGACGCGCCGATACCGCCCGTCTACCGGGCGGATGCGATGCTCACCGACGCCCGACGCCAGCGGGAGTTCCTGGCCGACGACACCACGTTCGTCGAGTGGCTGGGCATCGGCGCCGCTGCGCACCCCGCCCACGGCGACGACCTGGACGTCATCGACGGCGCACCGGTCTCCGGTTGGACCCCGGCGGAGCTGGACCGGGCCTTCGCCGCGCACGCCGGGGATCCATTGCGCGCCGCGCTGGTCTCCGCCCTGCTCGCTGGGCCGATGTCCGCCTACATCCGGGGCGCGAGCGGCGACCGAGACGCCTTCATCCCGCTGGAGAACGGCCTGTCGGTGATCAGTCGGCACGCCAAGCAGCTCGGCTACGACGGCCTGATTCTGTTCCTCGACGAGCTGATCCTGTGGCTGCAGGCGCACATGTCCGACCAGCCGTTCGTCAACAACCAGGTCAGCAAGCTGGTCAAGCTCATCGAGTCCGGCGAGGCCGACCGCTCGCTGCCGATCGTGTCGTTCGTCTCCCGGCAGCGTGATCTGTCCCAGCTCGTCGGCGAAGACGTGATGGGTGCCGACGTCAAGAACCTGGAAGCCCAGGTGCACTACCTGGCGCAGCGCTTCGACACGGTCACCCTGGAGGACCGCAACCTCCCGGCGATCATCAAGGAGCGGGTCCTCACACCGCGCTCGCCGCAAGCCCGCGCGGCGCTCGACGCAGCGTTCGCCGGGGTCGAGTCGGCGGGCGCGGACGTCAGGGACGTGCTGCTGGACGCCAACGGCGTGACCGGCGCCGACTGGGCGGACTTCCGCGCCGTCTACCCGCTCTCCCCGGCGCTGCTCAACGTGCTGGTCGCGCTGGCCGGGGTGCTGCAGCGCCAGCGCACCGGCCTGAAGCTGCTGCAGGACATGCTGCACCGGCGCCGCGCGGACATGCGGCTCGGCCAGCTCATCCCCCTCGGCGACCTCTGGGACGTGCTCGCCGTCGGCACCGGCGACGCATTCACCGACCGGCTGCGCAAGGAGGCCGAGGCCGCCCAACGCTTCCACGCCAAGGTCCGTGGCTACCTGCAGGAGAAGTACGGCAGCACCGAGGACGACCGGTTCCGCGCCGACGACCGGTTCGTCAAGACCCTGCTGCTCGCCGCGCTGGCACCCGACGTCCCCGCGCTGACCCGGCTGACCGGGGCCCGGCTCGCCGCGCTCAACCACGGCTCCATCCGATCCCGCACCGTGGCGCCCGGCTCGATGGTGGTCAACCGGCTGCGCGAGATCCAGGCCGAGTTCGGGGAGCTGCGCGCGGACGGCGACGAGGATCCGGTCTTCACCCTGCACCTGTCCGATCTCGACATCGAGCCGCTGCTGGACGCGGTGGGCGAGCAGGACAACCTCGGCGCCCGCCGGATCTGGGTCAAGGACCAGTTGTGGAGCGCCCTGCACGTCAGGGACACCGGCGAGTTCGTCTGCGAGCGCGAGATCGTGTGGAAGGGCACCCGCCGCACCGCCGAGTTCGTCTTCGCCAACGTGCGCGACTCCCAGGACCTTCCCGATCTGCAGTTCAGCCCCAGCGTCGAAGGGCGTATCCGGTTCCTGCTGGACTACCCCTTCGACATCGAAGGCAAGCACCCCAGCGATGACGCCGGGCGGGTGCACGCGCTGAAGCGGGCCGGTGTCGAGGCGGTCACCATCGTCTGGCTGCCGCACTTCCTGTCCAGGCAGAAACGCGCTCAGCTCGGCCGCTTGCTGAAGATCCGCTACCTGCTGGAACGCGATCGGCTCGACGACTACGCCACGCACCTGCCCGCCGATGACCGGGTCCGGGTGCGCCACCAGTTGCAGGCCCAGCGCGACACCCTGACCTCGCAACTGACCGCCGTGTTGCGGCAGCTCTACGGCATTTCCCAGGCTGACGACGCCAATATCGGCTCACCGGTCGTTGCGGACGGCCACGTGCTGTCGCTGTTCCCGGGGCAACGCCCCACGCTGCTCGGTGGCGCGAGCTTCGAGCACAACGTGCAGCTCGCGCTGGTGAAACGGGTCGTGCACCCGCTGGAGCTGGGTGAAGTGTACGACGGTCCGCTCATCGTGAGCACCGATTGGCAGCGCCGGATCGACCAGTACGCCGCGCAGATCGGCGCCACCGGGGACTACGGCGTCGAGCAGATCCGGGAGTGGATCGCGGGCCTCGGCTACACCGGCCTGGACAAACCGGTGAGCAACCTGATCATCGCCACCTACGCGATGCTCGCCGACCGGGCCTGGTGCTACCACGGCTCGCCGGTGCAGCAGCCGCCGGAGCTGGAGCGGATCGGCGCCGGCTACGCGCTGCGCGCCCAGGAGCTGCCCAGCGACGATGAGTTCACCGTGGCGCGAGAGCGGGTGGCCAAGCTCTTCGGCGTGCACGTTCCGGCTGTGCTGCTCACCCGCAACCTCAACCGGCTGGCGGGCGGGGTGCATGCCAAGGTCACCGACCTGGAGCCGGCGGTGACCGGGGTACGCCGCTCGTTGGATCGCCACGCCGGGGTGCTCGGCCTGCCTGCGCAGGCGCCGCGGGTGACGACCGGGCGGTGCGCGGCCGATCTGCTGGCCCGGCTGTCGGGCCCGCAGGACGCCACATCGCTGGTGCGAACGCTGAACGACGCGTCGTACCCGGTGACCGACGAGGTGCTGGGCACGGCGATCAGCTCCGCACCGGCCGTGCTGGCCGCGGTGGACCAGGCCGACTGGACCCTGCTGGAGTCCGTGCGCGGGTTCACCGGGCGCGGCGACGGGCTCGGCGATCGGGCCGAGCGGCTGGTCGAGGACGTGGCGCAGACGGCGGTGGACGACGAGTTCACCCGGCCGCTGGCTCCGGTGCTGCGCGGGATGCGGGACCGAGCCGTGACGTTGATCAACGAAGCCGCGCGCCTCGCGAGTGTTGCACCGCCGCAGCCCAGCGCTAGTCCGCCCAGCCGGGAGGAGCCGCCGGCTGCCGAGACTGGCGCGCAGGACGCTACCGGCCGTCCGGCCCGTTCCCGCCTGCGGGTGCAGTCCAGCCAGGTCGAGACGGCGCTGGCGCAGATCATCGCCGACCTGCAGTCCGAGATCTGGGACTACGCGGCGGCCCACCCCGGTGTGGAGATCGAGATCAGCTGGCGCCCGGTGGACACGGACTCCTGATGGCCGCGCTCCCCGCCGTCAACCGCCGGATCATCGAGACCGTGCTGAAGGTCGAGCTGCCCTCCGCGCCTTGCCGCCGGCTGGTGCTCGTACACGGCCGGTACGAGGACCAGGCGGCCACCGAGTTCACCACCGAGATCGCCGGTGTGGCGCGCCGGGTCCGGGTCACCGACCAGCCGTCGGTGCTCGGCATCATCGAGGCATGGCAGGAACATCAGGTGGCGCCCGGCAGCCGCGACGACGTGCTGGTGGTGACCACCGGGGTGGACGACGCCCAGCTGGGCTGGGACCTGCGCGGGCATGCGGTAGGCCGCTCGACGCGCACGGTGGACCGCGCCGAGATCGTCATGCAGCGGTTCGGGGCCGGTGATGTCGACCCGCGCATCCGTCGCGAGGGCTGGCTCGTCGACGCCCTCCTCGATGCCGAGCCCCCGAGCGGCTGGCCGCGCTGTGGCTCGGTGCTGACCAGGGATCTCGCGGTCCGGGCGTTGATCGAGGCCCGGCTGGGTACCGAAGCGCTCGTCGACGGCGCGCTGGACGCCGGCGCGCTGCTCGCCTGGTCCCGTACCTGGGCGGGCCCGGCCCGGTTCGCCGCGCTGCCCGAGGCGGAACGCGCAGGCCTGACCGGCTGGCTCACCGGGACGGTCGGCGAAGGGGCGCCGGTGCTGCTGGGTCTGGTGGCAGCCGGTCGGGGACCCGACGCCATGGCGCTCGGCGTCGTCGGGTCGGTACTGGTCGATCCGATTCCGGCTGCCCCGGGCGCCTCCGCCGAGGCGGCGCTGTCGTTCGGCGGGCTGCTCGGCGGCCTGCGACCCCGGCCGGCGGAGTTGCGCGCGTTCACCGCCGTGGTCGAAGGCACCCTGGAGCGATGGGTCACCGAGGCCGAGTCCGCCGGGCCGGACGCCAGCGGGGGTAACGCCGCCCGGCAGCGCGTCCTCGACGTCGTGGAACGGGCCGACGAGCTCGCCGTCACGGCGGACCTGACCGGGGCGCTGGCCGCGAACCGGTTCCTGCCGTCGGGCTTGCAGGCCCGGCTGCGCAGCGTGGCGGCCGCGCTGTCGCCCCGTCCCCCCGAAGCGGCGGTGACGGCCGCCGAGAAGGCCCTGTCCGGGCTGCAGCAGCACCGGTTGGCGCCGCTGTCCCCGCAGCAGGTCCGACCTGCCCAGATGGCGGTGCGGCTGGTGCGCTGGCTTGCCACACCGGACCCGCCGGTGGACTCGGTGGCCGCCGGGGTACGCGCGCACCTGGCGGACTGGGGCTGGGTGGACCGCGCACTGACCGTGCTGTGGGTCGGGGACCCGGTGGGCGATCCCATCATCGGCCAGGCGTACCGAGCGGTCTACGAGGCGGCCCGGACCCGGCGGGACGCCCTCGACGAGGCGTTCGCGCAGCGCCTCGTGCCATGGACCGGGTACGCCTGCGCGCAGGCGCCGGGCGACTGCCTGCTCGTCGAGGACGTCCTGGAGAAGGTCGCGCTGCCGCTGGCCGCGGTGCGCGCCCCGCTGGTCCTGCTGCTGGACGGGATGAGCAGCGCGGTCGCGGCTGAGCTCGGCGAGCAGCTCACCCGCCGATCGTTGATCGAGGTGTCACCGGTATCGGGCCACCGCAGGGCCGCGGTCTCGGCGCTGCCCTCGGTGACCAGGGTCAGCCGGGCCAGCCTGCTCACCGGGAGGCTGACCACCGGCGACCGGTCCGCCGAGAAGGAGGGGTTCGCCGCGTTCTGGCGCAGGCAGCACCGGGGCGCCGCGCTGTTCCACAAGGGGGAGGTCGGGGGCCACGCCGGGCACCGGCTGGCCGAACCGCTCGTCGAGGCCATGGCCGGGGACGGAGCCGTCGGCGTCGTGCTCAACACCATCGACGACGCCCTGCAGCACGGGCAAGAGGGCGATCGCACCGAATGGCGGCTGGCCGACATCACCTACCTGCCCGAGCTGGTGGACGCGGCGCGCGGTCACCGTCGCCCGCTGGTGCTGGTGGCTGATCACGGGCACGTGCTGGAACGCTCACTCGCCGGGGAAGGCCCGGTAGCCGCGTCCGGTGTGGAGTCCGCGCGCTGGCGCACCGGCTCGCCCGGGCCCGGTGAGGTGGAACTCGCCGGGCCGCGAGTGCGCTACGGCGACGGCCGCATCGTCGCACCGTGGCGGGAGGGCATCCGCTATACCCACCGCAGGTCCGGCTACCACGGCGGCGCCTCGCTCGCCGAGATGACCGCGCCGGTGCTGGTGCTGCTGCCGTCCACTGATCTCGTGCCGTCCGGCTGGTCGGTACTGCCGCCGGAGTCGACCGCCCCCCAATGGTGGGCGCAACAGTGGCGGGCGCCGCGACCGACCACCGCACCAGCGGCCCAGGCCCGGACTCCGGCCAGCCCGGCTCCGCCGAGCACCCCCGGTACCCCTGCTGCGGCGGCGACACTGGGCGCCCAGGTGGTCAGGACCGATGTTTACGCCGGGCAGCGGGCCTTCGTCCGCAAGGCCCCGGACCGGCCGGTCGTGGCCACGGTCATCGATGCGCTCGCTGCTGCCGATGGACCCTGTCGCTGACCGCGGTCGCCACCACGGCGGGACGCGCCAGGCGCAACCCCGAGGGCTTCGCCGCCACCCTGCAGCGGCTGCTCAACGTCGAGGGCTACCCGGTCCTCGGCCTCACCGACGGCGGCCGCACACTGAAACTCGATCGCGAACTGCTCCGGCTGCAGTTCGGTCTGGACCAGCCGTGACCGGGCCATCTCCTGGGCCAACCCCGGTCAGTGCCGTCCGGCGCCGCGAGGTGGTGGACGCCTTGCGGCGGGGAACCGTGCCGCAGGCCGGGCTCGACCTGTTCGCCGTCGGTCTCGATCGTTTCGTCGCGGCCCTCGATGATGACCTGGCGACCGTCGCCCGCGGCGGGGCGGCGTTCCACGCCATCCGGGGTGAGTACGGCTCCGGCAAGACCTTCTTCGCGCGCTGGCTCGCCGAGCGCGCCAAGCGCGCCGGACTGGCGACCGCCGAGATCCAGATCTCCGAGACCGAGACCCCGCTGCACCGCCTGGAAACCGTCTACCGGAGGTTGACCGAGCGCTTGACCACGGGGACGCATCGGCCGAGCGCGCTGCGCGCCGTGCTCGACTCCTGGTTCTACACCCTGGAGGAGGAGGTTCTCGACGCCGGCAAGGTCGACGAGCAGGACGCGCCGACGCTGGCCGGTGCGGTGGACGTGCTGATGGAGCAGCGGCTCGCCGGGGTGGCCCGCACCACACCGGCGTTCGCCGCCGCGCTGCGCGGCTACCGGCAGGCCCACACCGCCGGGGATCCAGCCACCGCCGAGGGGCTGATCGCCTGGCTGGGTGGGCAGAAATCGGTCGCTGCGGCCGCCCGCCGCGCCGCCGGAGTGCGCGGTGACCTCGACCACTTCGCCGCGCTGGGTTTCCTTCAGGGGCTGCTGACCGTGCTGCGGGACTGCGGGCACCCCGGGCTACTCGTCGTGCTGGACGAGACCGAGACGCTGCAGCGGGTGCGCGGCGACGTGCGGGAGAAGGGTCTCAACGCGCTGCGGCAACTGCTGGATGAGATCGACAATGGGCGGTTTCCCGGGCTGTTCCTGATGATCACCGGCACGCCGGCCTTCTACGACGGCCAGCAGGGCGTGCAGCGGCTCCCACCGTTGGCGCAACGGCTGGCAACCGACTTCGCCACCGATCCGCGATTCGATTCTCCTCGTGCAGTGCAGCTTCGGCTCTCCGGGTTCGATGTGGAGCGCCTCGGCGAGTTGGGCCGTACCGTGCGGGACCTGTACGCGGGCGCGGCCAAACACCCTGGGCGGATCGCCGCCAGGGTGGACGATTCTTATCTGGCCGAGCTGGCCGCTGCTGTGACGGGCGGACTCGGTGGGCAAGTCGGCGTCACACCACGCATCTTCCTGCGCAAGCTGGTCGCCGACGTGCTCGACCGGGTGGACGAGTTCGAGGATTTCGATCCGCGCCGGCACTACGCGCTCACGCTGTCGAGCGCCGAGCTGACCGAGGTCGAACGCAACGCCGCTGCCGGTGCCGGTGCCGGTGACGTCGATCTGGACCTACCGTGACCGGGGAGCTCGGCCAGCTCAACCCGGTGCTGGTACACCACATCGTCAACACCCTGGGCTGGCGGTCGCTGCGACCGCTCCAGGAACAAGCCGTCGACCCGCTGCTGGGCGGCTCAGATGCGCTGCTGCTGGCGCCGACCGCCGGGGGTAAGACCGAAGCGGCCGCGTTCCCGTTGCTCAGTGCCATGGAACAGCAACAATGGACGGGCCTGTCCGTGATCTATCTCTGCCCCCTCAAGGCACTGCTGAACAACCTGTTGCCACGGCTGGAGAGCTACGCCGGGTGGCTCGGTCGGCGGGTTGCGCTCTGGCACGGGGACGTCACCCAGTCCGCCCGGCAGCGCCTCCTGCGTGACCCGCCGGACCTACTGCTCACCACGCCGGAGTCGCTGGAGGCGATGCTGGTGAGCACCAAGGTGGAGCACCGGCGGTTGTTCGCCGGGCTGCGCGCCGTCATCGCGGACGAGGTGCACGCGTTCGCCGGGGACGACCGGGGTTGGCACCTGCTCGCGGTGCTGGAGCGGCTGACTCAGCTAGCCGGAAGGCCGCTGCAGCGGGTGGGGCTGTCCGCAACAGTGGGGAATCCGGAGGCGCTGCTGGGGTGGTTGCAGGGTTCGGGGCAGGGCAGCCGGCCGGCGCTGGTGGTCGCGCCGGGTGTGCAGCTATCCGGCTCCGAACCATCCATGCCCGCACCTCCTGGCGAGGTCGAACTCGACTATGTGGGCTCTGTCGGCAACGCCGCCACCGTCATCGCGTCCCTGCACCGCGGCGAGAAGCGACTCGTCTTCTGCGATTCGCGGCAGCTGGTCGAGGAGCTCGGTCAGGCATTGCGCGCCAGCGGCGTGACGACCTTCCTGTCGCACGCTTCGCTGTCGATGGACGAGCGCCGGCGGGCCGAGCTGGCCTTCGCCGAAGCCAGGGATTGCGTGATCGTCTCCACCTCTACCCTGGAGCTCGGCATCGATGTCGGTGACCTCGACCGGGTCATTCAGATCAACGCTCCGGGCACGGTCGCGGCTTTCCTGCAACGCCTCGGGCGCACCGGCCGCCGCCAGGACACAACCCGTAACTGCCTGTTTCTGGCGCTGAGTCACGATGCTCTGGTGTCGGCCGCTGGGTTGCTGCTGCTCTGGGGCCGTGGGTACGTCGAACCGGTGACCGCGCCGCCGCAACCCCGGCACATCGTGGCGCAGCAGGTGCTCGCACTGTGCTTGCAGGAGAACAAGGTCGGCCGCGGGCTCTGGCCCCAGTCGTGGAACGGTCTGGCTCCTTTCGATCGCTCCGCCGATCCGATCGTTCGGCATCTACTCACCGAGGGCTTCCTCGAGCAGGACGGTGAGCTGCTGTTCATCGGCCCGCAGGCTGAGGCGAAGTTCGGTCGCCGCCACTTCATGGGGATGACGGCGGTCTTCACCGCGCCACCGGAGTTCACCGTGCTGTCGGGACGTCAGGAGATCGGTCGCACCGACCCCGCGCTGCTGACCGAGAAGGTGGACGGCCCGCGGCTCCTGCTGCTCGCCGGCCGAAACTGGCGGGTCACCTGGATCGACTGGAAGCGGCGCCGGTGCTTCGTGGAACCCGCCGACGGGATTGGCGGTAAGGCCCGCTGGCTCAGCGGGGTCGGCACCGGGGCGACCTTCGACCTCACCCGCGCCGTCCGGGACGTGTTGCTCGGCAGCGTCCCACCGGTCAGGCTCACCCAGCGGGCGCAGCGGATCCTTGCTGAGGCACGCGAGGACGCCTATGCCTCGGTTCATCCGGGTGGAACGGTCATCACCCGGCACGACGAGGACGTCCGGTGGTGGACGTGGGCCGGGTACCGAGCCAATGCCACCCTCGTGGCCACGCTCAGCGGGCTCACCGACGAGAAGCAGCGGTTCGACGACGAGGCGATCCGCCTTCGCGCCGACCTCACGCCGGCGATGTGGCGGGCCGGCACCGCGGACGCAGCCGAGCGACTGTGCCTTCCCGAGATCGACGAAAGGGCACTGAAGGGTCTCAAATTCAATGAGGCTCTGCCGGACGGGCTCGCGATCGCCACCCTCGCGGCTCGGCTCGCCGACCTCAACGGTGCGGCCCACGTGCTCGCGGAGCCCACCCGGTTTGCCTCGACGACCGGCTGACGCACGTCGCAGTGCCTTGTCGACGGCATCGTGGTCACGGGCGCATCCCAGGTCGCCGTCGGGGCCGTCGTCAGGGCCGTCAGGTGCGCGGGTCCTCGGGGCGCTGCCTGCCGATGACAGCGGCGACCACATCTGCCACCTGCGCAGGGTCGGTCCGCTGCAGTGCCTGCTTCCCCAGTTGGTACCGCAAGACCTCGCAGGTCACAAAGACCACGAGACCAAGCACGTAGACCGACAGCAGGACAGCGAGCTGTGCCTGCCACGGCATGTCCTTGATGGCGAACGAGATGACCAGCGCTGGCAGCGCAGGCAAGCACACGCGGATCACCTGTCCACCCCGTACTGTACCAACCCGAGCGCACCCTCAGCACTTGCGCCCGCGCCGACAAGCACCGGTGTCGGAGATCGTCCGTGTCCGGGCGCGCCGCTGGAGCGTCGCCGCGCTGCGCGGGCCTCTAGCGCGAGCTGGCCGTCCATGCCGCCTCCAGGCGTCGGGAGAGAGCGTGCCCCGCCCCCACACCACGCAACCGGAGACGTCGTGGCGGTAGACTCATCGCTAACACGAGCCGAAATATTAACCGCCGGTCGCGGTCCGGGGAAGAGCGAGCCGTCGGCCTGACAGGATGTCGACGTCCCAGCGCGATGCGGACCCGGCCAGGAGACCTGCGGAGGCCCCACCGTGATCGATCCCCGTTCGTTGTCCGTCGACCTGAGGCGACAGGTCCGGCTCCTGGAGGACGATCTGCGCGGCCGCGTGGGTCGTCCCGGGACCGACGACGCCGGGAGGTTGCGGGCCGAGTATGAACAGGCGGTCCGCGCCGGGCGCACTGGAGCAACCTGGTCAGCATGGCGGGACGAGCGGCTGACCCAGATCGCGGTGGCGTGGGTGCTTGGTACCGTATTTGTGCGATTTGCGGAGGACAACGACCTTCTCGCCGCATCACCGAAACTGGCCGGGCCGGGCGGTGAAGCGATAGTCGGTGCCGAGAACGCGCAGGGTCGGTACTCCGCTGCTGAGCCTGGGCCAGCCGATCGAGATTGGCTGCTGTCCTCCTTTGAAACAATCGACATGAAGCTAGCTGGGCGACTTCTGTTCGATCGTCGATACAATCCGCTGTACCAGATCATGATTTCGCATGATGCAGCCAAGGATCTGATCACGTTCTGGCGACGACGGGACGAACGCGGCAAACCGGTCCATGACTTCACCGACCCGAATTGGGACACCAGTTTTCTCGGCGACCTCTACGAAGATCTGTCTGAATTAGCACACAAAATGTATGCGCTTGTTCGGACGCCCGCGTTCGTGGCGGAGTTCATCCTCGGTCTCACGCTTCGCCCCGCGATCGAGGAATTTGGGTATAGGAACGTCAAGATAATTGACCCCGTGTGCGGATCCGGTCAGTTTGTGTTGAGCGCCTTCAGCCAGTTGGCTCACAGGTGGATGGAGGAGGATCCAGAACTCCGACCGGAGCAGGGAGTGCAGCGTGCGCTCGAGGCTGTACACGGTGTTGATGTAAATCCGTTCGCCGCCGCCATTACGCGATTCCGGCTCCTCGTTGCCGCACTGCGCGTCTGCAACTTCACCACCTTTGAGGCCGCGTCCAACTGCGGTTGGAACTTCAACATCGCCGTCAGCGACTCACTGTTGGAGAACCCAGACGCTCTGTCGTTCATGGAGCCAACTGCGAGTGACCTCAGTTACACAGCAGATGATCTCCACGAGCATCCGGGCGTGCTCACATCGGGACGCTATCACGTCGTGGTCGGCAACCCTCCGTACCTCACCGTGCGGGATCGGAAACTGTACAAACAGTACCGGGAGCGATACGACGCCTGTTCGGGCAGATACTCACTCACGGTGCCCTTCGCGCAGCGATTCTTCCAATTGGCCCGGCCCGCCAACCACGGCCGCGGAGCCGGTTACGTTGGCCAGCTCGCAGCAAACTCCTTCATGAAACGCGAGTTCGGCCGTGAGTTGATCGAAAAGTTCTTCGCGAAGCAGGTTGCACTTACGCACGTGATCGATACCTCGGGCGCATTCATCCCCGGCCATGGCACGCCTACAGTTATCCTTGTCGGGCGTAATCACCATACTCCCGAACGGGACGACATCTTCACAGTTGTCGGCCTACGAGGAGAGCCGGCGATACCCGCCACCCCAGAGCTGGGACTCGTGTGGCAATCACTCCTACACAACTCGAGCCGTGCGGAACAGAGCGACGAGTGGACACAGTCCTTCCATATGGACCGTAAACTCTTGCAATCGTTCCCTTGGAATCTCGCCAGCAACGAGGCCGCCGACGTACTGCGCGCGATGTCGGATCGCCGCCGACTTATCGACTGCGTCGCCCGCATTGGGTATTACGCAAACACAGGATCAGACGACGTCTTTACCGCGCCATACCAGTCTTTCCGCCGGCTACGCACCGAGAACAATCACGCGATCATTAATGTGATCAGCGGATCAGAAGTACGGGACTGGGCCGCGAACCCCACGCGCAAAGGCTTCTGGCCTCGAAACAAAGACCTGCGACCAGTGGACATCGAGCAGTACCCCCAACACCTCAAGCGACTGTGGCCGTACCGCACAATGTTGGGCAAACGCCCGAACTACTCGACAAGATCCTACTTTGAGGACCGCCGCCGCTGGTACGACTGGCATCACGTGACCGCCACGAACGGCGTGCACCCGTCGATCACGTTCTCCTGGGTCGCGACACACAACCACTTCGCTCTACTGCGCGAGCATGCAGCACCCCTGCCCTCAGCTCCAGTGATCGAACTTCCGGAGAAAGCGATGCCGCAAGACCATGTTGAACTGGTAGCCCTGCTCAATAGCTCGGCTGTCTGCTTCTGGCTGAAGCAGCAGAGCAACAGCAAGGGACGTCCCACCGTGGACCAAACCGGAAGCGGTGAACCGTGGACGGAAATTTACGAGTTCACGGCAACCCGACTCGGCGAGTTGCCGCTCCCCGCAAAGTTACCCACTGAGCACGCCCGTGAACTCGATCACCTTGTGCGGGAAATCAATGCGGTTACACCGACCGTTGTTCTCACTGCCGGTACCCCTACACGTGAACGACTGACTGCTGCCCGCAAGCAGTGGGAAGCGGTGCGCTCTAGGATGGTGGCTCTCCAAGAGGAGCTGGACTGGAAAGTCTATAGCCTCTACGGTCTCGTGTCCGATGACGACGGGCTGCTGGATTCACCGGAATCGATCCCACCAGTGAAGTTCGGCGAGCGGGCATTCGAGATAGTCCTGGCGCGGAGGGTCGCAGCAGGGCGTCTAGAGACAACATGGTTCGCGCGTCACGGCTCACCACCGGTCACGGAGTTGCCCCAGCATTGGCCAACAGCCTACCAGAATGTCGTTCGCAGGCGGATCGGCGCCATTGAAAATCAGGCCGAAATCGGAATTCTCGAACGGCCGGAGTTCAAACGTCGATGGGCTACCAACGGCTGGGATGCAATAGAGCGAGCGGCGCTGCGCGACTGGCTGCTGGACCGTTGCGAGGAATCCCAGATATGGTTCGACGATCGGGGCGGTACTAGACACCCCCGCCCTCTCACTGTCGGCCAGCTGGCCGACAGGCTGCGGTCAGACCGCACGCTAGTAGAAGCAGCCGGCATGTACGGTCCAGGTCAGAGCCTGACCGATGTGTTAGAGGGTCTTATCGCCAATGAACATGTACCGTACCTGGCGTCGTTGCGCTACCGGGGTTCTGGTCTGCTCAAACGTGCCCAGTGGGAGGAAGTCTGGCGGCTCCAGCGTGACGAGGACATCGTTCGTGCCAGCGGCAAAGAGGACGCTGCGATACAAATACGCGATAAAATTCCTCAACCGCCAAAATACTCATCAGCTGACTTTCTCAAGAACAGCTACTGGCGGAGGCGCGGCAAGTTCGACGTTCCCAACGAGCGCTTCGTGTCCTACCCAGAATATCTGACGACAGGTGAGGTCAGTCTGCGGATCGGCTGGGCCGGTTGGGATTACTCTGAGCAAGCCCAGGTCCTGGCCGACCTCATCACCGAGCGAATGGACGATCACCGCGACCTCGATAGGGGCCTCCTGCCACTATTGGCTGGTCTGCGCGAGATTTTGCCATGGCTGCATCAGTGGTACAAGTTAGAACACATGCGGGACGTTGCGTCCGGCGACGACTATGCCGCTCTTCTACGAGAGTGCATGAAGCGTCTGGCTCTGTCCGACTCCGATCTGACAGCTTGGCGACCACCGAAGTCCAAGCGAGGCCGCCCCCCAAAGGCCCCAAAAACTGATCCATCCGGGTGACGTGTCGGGCGTCAGTCTGCATGCGCGTTGAGCGCCCCATACAAGAGTACCTGGGTGTATGGGGAAGTCGGCGGCCAGCGATTGAGCACTGCTACTTGGTCAGGGCCACTGCTTGTGGATCCTGCCACGGGCATAGACCAGGTAGAAGCGTGCTTCATGTCGGCTGACGGCCCTGTCGATACGCGTCCTCGCCTCATCGAACGTGCGAGCCTGCTCCGTAATAGTGAGATTCCCGCTGCTGAGACAGAACATCTTGCCATGCTCCGCGAGGGACAGCAGTTCCTCAGCCCGGTACCTGATCTTTTTGATCCTTGGTCAGCAACGCCCAGCCCCGGCACAAACCGTACTCGATCCAAGTCTCGTCCCGAACGAATTGTCCGTCATGATCGAAGTGATCATTGACCAAGCGCACTGTCCAACCCAGCTGCCGCAAGCGAGCAGTTGTCGAACGCCCGAGGGATC
This sequence comes from Pseudonocardiaceae bacterium, assembly GCA_050700385.1. Lineage (GTDB taxonomy): Bacteria > Actinomycetota > Actinomycetes > Mycobacteriales > Pseudonocardiaceae > WHSY01. The sequence goes on from JBOHGT010000392.1 coordinate 42,658, forward strand.
GATCGACGAAGAACTCAGGCTGCGATGCGGCAGATGGCTTCCACAGCATCACGGGTCAGCCCGTACTCCTCGGCTACAGCTTCCAGCGATTCGCCCGCCCGCCACAAGGCCACCACGTTATCGACCTGCACGTTGTTCGTCGCGATCACCGGGGCTCCCCATCCGAACCGAGGATCGATGACCACGGGCGCCACGTCCGGGTACTGCGGGAGCGTCAACCGGGCGGGCGAGTCATCTCCCTCATCCCAGGTAATGTACTGCAAGTACCTGTCGATGATCTCGCGGATCGAACGCTGCGCGTCGTACGCCCGCTCAAGGCTTCCGTTCGCATAGTCGACAAAGATGTCGATCCCGTCGGTGGCGATGCGTCGAGTGGCGAGGCCGTACGGTGTGCCGAACTCGCGGCGAACCGCGGCGGCGGCATCGCGGATCCTCCCCTTGGGGAGCTTGAGATCGCGCAGGGAGCGCAGCACGTACGCCTCGATGACCGCAACGAACGGCACTGAGGGCCAACCCCGCTTCGCGGGCGGCACTCGGTGCACGAGCGGCTCGCCAGCGGCCTGCTCCCGGAGCCAGAAGTTGAGCGTCGAGCCGGGTAGCTGCAGGTGGCGTGCCGTCTCCCGAGGTGTCAGCAACGGATCATGATACTTGTCAACCACCCCGTCGTCGGACCGTCCATCAATCACCCGCACACGATCGCACAACGATCTGACACGGCCACGCCCACCGCTCCGACGCATCACCCGTCTGTAGCAGCCCGGTCTCGCAGGCTCCGCTCGCGCACGTGCCCGCCGCATGTCCGATCCGCGCACGTCGGCGCGGCCATCGTGACCGTCGACAGCCGTACCGCGCGGGTCGACACTCTGCTCGGGTACGCACATCACCTGTGGCTCGCCTTGGCCCGCACCGGCGACGTCCATGTTGCGGCACACGCCACTGGCGTCGACCGGACGAACCTCCCCACGACGATCGCAGTCCCCCGCACCGTCGCAGAGTTCGAGCTGCTGCACGCGCCGGCGGTCGACCTGAGCGGTCCAGGGCGCCGGCTGCCGCGCAACTTTGGGGTTCGCCAGTTGGCACCCGCGATCCTCCCCAACGGCCTGGGCCACTCCGCTCACCCGCAAGCTCGCCGCCAGGCTGCCCACCATGCGGTGGCCCGAGATCTCGAACTGGACGGCACGGAAAACTGAGAGCCTCGCCGGGGGACCGCTGATACCATGGCTGTGACTTCCGCAGAAGACGACCCGTTTGTCACGAATCGATCAGCTATGGCCAGGCCGCAGGACCTGGTCCTGTCGCATGGCGACCCTATCGTCGCCGTCTCGAGAAAATGGAGAAGACAGTGATTTCAACCAGGATGAAGATCGGGCTAGGCATCGTGTTGCTGATGGCGATTGGTTACTCCATAATAGAGATCCAGGGAGTCTTCGATCACGTTGGAAAATCCGAATGGCCCCCTCACGCCAACTTTCATGCTATGACCGGTCTGCTGAATCTGCTGACCTTGTTCGCCATCACGATCATCCTGATGTGGCGTTACGTCGATCATGGTGATCGGCTGGCTTGGTGGGTCGTTACATTGATCGGCATCGGCATATTCGGCGGGGCGGTCACTGCTGATCCCCTCACGCACGGGGGTCTACGGGAGGGTGAAACAGCTCTGGTAAGCGGAACCGTCGCTTATTGGTCGGGGTGGTTGGGCCTTGTCAGCTGGTTGGTCGCGATGGCGCTCGTGCGCTCCAGGCTGACGAGAAAAGGGGAATCCCCTGGGCTAGCTGAGATGCAGACGCGTTCGTAATCTCGGGCCAGTCGACTGCTCGGCGCAGCCGTGGTCACCGGAGATGGCGGTATCCCGACAAGGCCAGCTCCGCCCGCCGACGGCTGCCCTGGCCGGCCGGGGTCGCGGTCGACGATCCTGTCGCGGAACTGCTCGTCCTCGCCGCAGCTGCGGGGCCGCACCGACAGAACCGGCTGCCGTGGCGGACGATGTGGTCCGGCGCGAAAAAGTCAGTTGTAGCAAGACGGGTCCGTCGGCCAATGTATCAGGAGCGGTTCGAGCAGGCTCATCTGGCGACAGCTCTCGTCGGGCGGGCCTTCGGTGATGCGGGGAGGGAACTCCGGCTCGCACGCCAGGGCGGGCTCTCGCGGCACGTAGCAAGGAGGCGGCGCCATGAGCGACACCCCGACGGGCGCCACCGGCCTGCAGTTCACCGAGCAGATGAAAGGCTACGTCGCCTTCGGTGAGCTCGACTACCGGCGGGGTTTCGGCAGAGCGAGGACAGCGGCACAAGCAGTACGCGGGCCAGGCCCAGCGGGCAGCGGAGGCCACCGAGACGAGGGAGGCAACCCTATGATCACCCGACCGTCCCGGCCAGACTCGGAGCGACCCGAGGAGCTGGGCTTCACCCGTCAGAACCGGATGGTGCCGTGGCTCTCGCCCCGGCAGCTGAGCGGCACGGCCCTCAAGGTACTGCTCTCAGCGATCTTCGGCGCCTACGCGGACAAGCGGGAGATCCAGGCAAGCCTGGAGGCAGCTCCGCCGCGCTCGTATGACGGCGACGTGTGGGTCGACTTCGTGGCCGACCTGGGCGACGCGTTCGGGCCGACCTACACGATTGCCTCGCTACTGGCCGCCGAAACTCTCGACTTCGACCCCGGAGGGCGGCCAAGCAGCACCCGGCGGGGGCAGGTACTGGTGATGGGCGGCGACCAGATCTACCCGACCGCATCCATCGACAACTACGTGAACAAGGTTCTCGGACCATACCGGGCCGCCCTCCCCTACACCGAGCACGATCACCCGCACCTGTACGCCGTGCCGGGTAACCACGACTGGTACGACGGCCTGAGCGCGTTCATGCGGGTGTTTTGCCAGGGTCAATGGGTTGGCGGCTGGCAGACGCAGCAGAGCCGCAGCTACTTCGCCCTCCAGCTCCCCCACCGCTGGTGGCTGTGGGGGATCGACGTCCAGTTCGATACCTACATCGACCGGCCCCAGTTCCGCTACTTCGACGAGGTGGTCGGCGCCGGAGTCCAGGAGGGTGACTCGATCATCCTCTGCTCGGCGGTGCCGAGCTGGGTCCATGCCAACGAGGACAGGCCCGAGGCCTATGTGACGCTCGACTACCTGGAGCGGGCGGTCGTGCGCAAGCACGGCGCCGCCGTGCGCCTAGCCTTGTCCGGGGACGCTCACCACTACGCGCGCTACGAGGCCGAGGACGGCGCCCAGAAGATCACGGCCGGCGGGGGCGGCGCGTACCTGTCGGCTACCCACCACCTGCCCGAGGAACTCGAGCTCCCGCCCGCGGCCTCACGCGACCCGGGCAAGACCTCGCCCCCGAAGCACTACGAGCTGAAGGAGCGCTACCCCAGCGAGGGCACCTCACGGCGATTGCGCTGGGGCGTGGCGACCCTGCCGGCACGGAACGGCGGCTTCTGGGCCCTGATCGGCGTCGTCCACCTCCTTTACGCCTGGATGATCCAGGCCACCCTACGCCCGCCCGGGCAGGATCTCGCCGCGTTCTTCGCGGAGCTGTCCCTCGGGGACGCGGCCCTGGGCCTGCTCAGCAGTCCGCTGGCGCTGCTGTCCAGCGCCGCCGCCGTTTGGGGGCTGGTGGGGTTCACCAAGTCGACGGTGTGGTGGAAACGGCTCGTCGGCGCGCTTCACGGGCTTGCACACCTCGCACTCATCGTCGTCGCCATCTCGCTGGCAGCGGGGATCCTGGCGAACGTGGGAGGAGCGGCCTTCATGGTCGGCTTCGTGGCCCTGCTCGGCGTGGGCGGCGGCCTCCTGGGGAGCTGGCTCATGGCGACCTACCTGCTCCTCGCCGACAAGATCGGCTGCAACACCAACGAACTGTTCTCCGCCCAAGGGATCCGCGATCACAAGAACTTCCTGCGGCTGCACCTGGACTCGACCGGCACGGTGACCGTCTACCCGATCAAGATCGAGCGGACCCCCCGGCGCTGGCGACTGCGGCGAGGTGGTGTCCTGGGCGACCCGTGGTTCGAGCCCACCGACGGCCCGGTTCGGGCCGAGCTCATCGAGGAGTCGGTACGAGTCGAACCCGCTCGCCCGACAGTCACGGCCAACGGCGACCTGAGGAGGGCGACCCAGTGACGAGGCTCCGGTCAGAGACCCAGATCGATGCACCCGCCGAGCGGGTGTGGGCCGTGCTCGCCGATTTCGCCTCCTGGTCCCGCTGGAACCCGACGCTGATCAGCGCCGAGGGCACGGCCACGGTGGGGGCCAGGGTGCGGCTGCGACTACGGCTCGGGCGTCACCTCATCACACTCCACCGGACGATCCTCGAAGTCGACCCGCCCTGCCGGTTGCGCTGGCGCTCCAGCCCGGGCATCCCTCGCCTGGTCGACGTCGAGCGCGTCTTCGACCTCGAGTCGTTAGGCCCGTCGCGGGTTCGGTTGGTCCAGTCCGAGCGCGGCAGGGGAATCCTCGCCCCTGTGCTGTTGTGGCTGCTGGCCACGCCGATCATGCAGGGCTATCAGAACCTTGGCCGGGCCCTCGGCGAACAAGTGGAGCAATCGCATGTCTGAGCGCAATATCCATATCCGGGCGGTGGGAAACGCTGACAGCGACGCACCCGCGGCCACCCGCCGCCGACCGTCGCGATCGCGTAAGCGGACCAACAGCCACGAGACCTTCGTCCACGACAGTATCGACAGCCTGGGTTATGACTGGGCCCGGATCGCCGAGCCACACATCACGCCCAAGTTCCCCCTGAAGGTTTACCTGCCTCGCACCACCGACGATGTGATCGAGGTGGTCAAGGAGGTGAAGTCGCTGGGACATCGGCTGGGGATCCGTAGCAAGGGCCACTCGAGCAATGACCTGGTCCTGATGGATGGCGGGAGCATCCTCCTCACCGAAAAGCTCAACGCGATCCTCGAGATCGACGAGCAGGAAATGACCGCGACCGTGCAGGCGGGCGCGGTGTCGGCTGAGGTCGATGACGTCCTCGCCACTCGCGGCTCGGGGCTTCCGGTGATCGGCGACCATGGCGACCTCACCATGGGGGGTTTCTCCTCGGTGGGCGGCATCAGCGCATCGTCGTTCCGTTACGGCCTGTTCGCCGACACGGTGCAGCGGCTCGAGTACGTGACCTGGGACGGGGAGCTCATCTCGTGCAGCCGCAGCGAGCGGCCGGACCACTTCTACAACGTGCTCCTGGGCCTGGGCAGGCATGGCGTCATCGTCACCCTGACCGTCCGCATCGTACGTATCGACAAGTATTCGACGATCTGGCGCAACGAGCAAAGTCACGAGCGCAGCTTCGAGCGATTCCTCGAGCGCACGCAACCGTACCTGGCCGAGCCTCCGGCCGACGCCCGCTTCATACGTGGCATGTGGGTCGACTTCAATCGCCGTTTCGGGCTCGGGCAGTTCTCCGTCTACCAGGACACCGCACAGACGCCCAACGCACGAGTGCGCAGCAACCTGGCGTACGGCTTCCTGCACAGGGTGGGCTACGTGGCCGGCCGGCTACCGAGTGCGTTGGACAAGGCACTCAAATACGTGGGGCAGGCTGGGATCCTCTTCAGCCCCAGGTATGCCAGCGTCAAGGATGCCGAGTCCTTCGCGGACAGGATCGTCGACGCCACCGTGGGCGAGCCTACCCGCTCTCTGGTGGTGATCGCCCGGGTCGGGCATTACGAGGCGCTGTGCCGCCGGCTGCTCGACTTGATGAGGGATTATCGCGACCGCCATCAATGCTTCACCGTCATCACGCTCTACGTCAAGGGTATCCGATCCGAGTACCTTTCGGGCGGCAACCCCGACGACGCCGGCTGGTTGGAACTGCTTTTCTACCTCGGGATCAATCCCGACCGGATGAGCGAGCAGGTGCTCGACCAGCTCGTCAACGAGCTCGACGACATCTGCATCGAGACCGGCTCCTTCCGCTACATGCACTCACGAACCACCAAGGACCCGGAACGGCGGGCCCTCGTCGACCCGAACACTGTCTCGGCCAACCGTGTCGGGTCGGTCCGGCCGGCCGCCGAGGAGGCCCCACACTTCCCGTGAGATCCCGCTGTTCACCGCGCTTGCGGTCGACAACAGGCGTGGGGCGTCAGAACAGGCCGGGACGGGTATCCTCCTCGGCCCGTTGCGTCGCGGCCGGGCGAGCCGTCGGCGCGGCCGACGGTCGGATGGCCGCCGAGGGGAACGACTCTCGCAGGCCTCTGACCGCCAGTTGGTCGGCGCGCTCGTTGTCCGGGTGCCCGGCGTGGCCCCTGACCCAGTACCACTGCACCTGGTGCCGGCTGACGGCGGCGTCAAGGCGCTGCCACAAGTCGACGTTCTTGACGGGTTGCTTGCCAGCGGTCTGCCAGCCGTTGCTCTTCCATCGCGGCAGCCACTTGGTGATGCCGTCCCGCACGTAGGTGCTGTCGGTGTGCAGCCGCACCACCACAGGCCGGGTCAAGCTCTCCAACGCCCGGATCGGGGCCATCAGTTCCATCCGGTTGTTGGTCGTCTCGGTCGGCTCGCCCCCGTACATCTCCTTCTCGCGGGTGCCGTACCTCAGAACGGCGCCCCACCCGCCCGGCCCCGGATTGCCGCTACACGCACCGTCGGTGTAAATGTCCACAGCCCGCTCGGCTCCCTGGTCTGCCACATCGGCAACATACCGACCACTGCCCATCTGTGGGGACCCTGCAGCCACGCCAGGACCTGCCGGGCGTGGTCGTTCGGCGGGAAGATCGGATAGAAGGCGTGCTCGATGACGCCGTCGCGGATGACGAGCGTCAGCCGCTTGAACAGCGTTAGAGCGCCGACGCGAAACGTCGGTAGAGCCAGCTGCTCGGCCAGGCTCAACTCGGTGTCGGAGAGCATCGTGAACGGCAGCCGGAGGCGCTCGGCAACCTCCCGCTGATAGTCGCGGTCTTGGCTCGACACTCCGAAGACCCGGGATGCGCCGGAGTCGAGCAGCTCGTCGTAGTGGTCCCGGAAGTCGCACGCCTGCTCGTGGAGCGCGACGCTCTCGCCGGCCGTGCTCGGGAGGCTCAGCTGCGGTACAGGCTGCCCGACGAGATGGTCGGCGGCCCCCGTCGTCCAAGGGCATGGGCAAGCCCGCGGGGAGCTGGCTGAGGTCCGTCATGATCTTCCTTGAGTCGCCGGGACGCTGCTGGTGCGGCAGGCGGTCCGGTGCAACTGGACGACCGTGCCCTGCCCATCCCACACCCCGCCGAGTTCGACGGCGAGACCTCGTCGAGCTGCCGCCAGGAAACCCGCTGGTGGGAGGGTCCCGGCTCCCTCGGGCAGTGCGCCGAGCAGCGGGACGCCCGTGACCGCGGGCAGGTCGGTGAGGTTGCAGCGCGCGGCGAGGTCCGGCCCGGGGGGCCAGCAGCCGATCACCACCCCCGCACAGCGCACATTGCGGGCGTGCAGCGCTTCCACGGTGAGCGCGGTGTGGTTGAGCGTGCCCAGCCCGGCGGCGGCAACCACCAGCACCGGCGCGGCAAGCGCGGCCGCGGTGTCGGCTAGCGTGCCGCCGTCGGCGTCGAGGCGGACCAGCAGGCCCCCGGCGCCCTCCACGAGCACGAGGTCGTGCGCGGCAGCGAGTTCACGGGTGGTGGTGGCGACGGTAGCGGGCGTCACGGGTGCGACCCCGGCTCGGCGGGCAGCGGTCTCCGGGGCCAGCGGGTCGGGGTAGCGGGCCAGCTCGCGGCAGGTCACGGCCCCGCCAGCCAGCCGATGCACCTCGTCGACGTCGCCGGGCTCGCCGCGGCGGACGCCGGTCTGCACCGGTTTGAGCACGGCGACCCGGCGCCCGGCCGCGACCGCGACCGCCGCGATCGCCGCGGTGACCACGGTCTTGCCCACCCCGGTGCCGGTGCCGGTGACGACCAGGATCGTCATGCCCGCGCCCAGGCGAGTACCTCGCCCAGCACCTCGGCGACCCGGGCGAGGTCGCCGTCGGAAAGCGCGGCGTGCGCGGTGAGCCGCAGCCTGCTGGTCCCAGGCGGCACCGAGGGCGGGCGGAAGCAACCGACCCGCAGCCCGCGGTGCAGGCAGTCGGCGGTCGCCGCGACGGCCGGCTCGGGCTCACCGAGCACTACCGGAACGATCGCCGACGTCGGTTCGCCCACCCCGGCGGCGGCCGCGATCGAGGACGCGGCCACGCGTACCCGCCCGGGCAGCGCCGGGTCGGCGCGCAGGATCCGCAGTGCGGCCAGCGCCGCACCGGCCGCGGCGGGCGCCAGCGCGGTGTCGAAGATGAAGCTGCGTGCGGTGTCCACCAGGTGCTCGACGATCGCGCGGCAGGCGAGAACCGCGCCGCCCTGGCTGCCCAACGACTTCGACAACGTCACGGTGACCACCAGGTCCGGCTCTCCCGACAGCCCGAGCTCGGGCACCCGCCCGCGCCCGCCCGGCCCGCGCACCCCGAGGCCATGTGCCTCGTCGGCGAGCAGCACCGCCCCGCGGGCACGGCAGGTCGCGTGCAGTGCGCGCAATGGCGCGAGCTCCCCGCCCGCGCTACCCACCGAGTCGGTCACCACCAGCGCGTGGTCCTCGTCGCGGGCGGCGAGCGCGGCGTCGATCGCGGCGACGTCGCGCGGGGGTGCCACCACGACCCGGGCGCGGGAGAGCCGGCAGGCGTCGACCAGCGAGGCGTGGCAGTCCGCATCGGACACGACAAGGCTGCCCGGGCCGGACAGCGCGGTGACCACGCCGAGGTTGGCGGTGTAGCCCGACGAGAACACCAGCGCGGCCGAGGCGCCGCAGAACGTGGCGAGCTCGGCCTCCAGCTCGGCGTGCAGCTCGGTGGAGCCGGTGACCAGCCGGGATCCGGTGGACCCCGCGCCCCAGGTGCGCGCCGCGTCCACCGCGCCGGCCACCACCCGGGGGTCGCGGGCCAGCCCGAGGTAGTCGTTGGACGCCAGGTCGATCACCGACTCGACCGCCGACCGGTGCCGCAGCGACCGGCGCAACCCGGCTTCCCGGCGTGCCGCCGCGCGATCGTCCAGCCAGTCCAGGACCCCGGTCACGGGCCCGAGCCTACGAGCCCGGGTGGAGGTGGGTGGAGGGGACCATCGTGGTGTATGTCCCCGATGGCCGGGTGGTCCGCCCCCTCGGGCTCGGTCCGTCGTGGCCGAGCAGGGAGTAGCGCACGGCGAACGACGCCGCCTCCAGCCGGGAGTGCACGCCGAGCTTGGTCAGCAACGACTGCGCGTGCGTGCGCGCCGTCGTCTTCGATACCCCGAGGCGATCGGCCATCGCCTCGGTACCGAGTCCCTCGACGATCAAGCCGAGGCACTCGCGCTCGCGCGCCGTGAGGTAGGCGGCTAGCCGGCGTGCGTCGGCCAGCTCCGGCGACGGATGTGGGGCCCGCTGGCCGGGAACCTCGACCACCACGCCATCGTCATCGACGATCCGCTCGATCGCATCGGCGAGTGCGGCGAAGCTGGACGACTTGTGCACGTAACCTTGGGCCCCCGCCTGCAGGGCTCGCACCATGCCGTCCACATCGTGATCGGCGGTCAGCATCACCACCCGGGTACGGGCACTGGTGCCGAGGATGTCGCCGATCACGTCGACGCCGTCCCCCTCGACGAAATGCCGGTCCAGCAGGCACACATCGGGCTGGTGCTCCCGCACGGCCTCGAGCACGGCGGAAATGCTCTGGGCAACCGCACGCACGACGAAGCCGTGCCTGGTCAGCAGCCCGACCATCGCCTCACCGAAGATGGCGTGGTCGTCACCGAGCACGAGAGCGGTCACCGCTCACCGGTCCCTTCGGCCGTCTCCACACCCAAGCCCGCGAACATGAGTTGGGCCCGGGTACCCCGCGGTTCTGTCGGTCGTACGAGCAGACTGCCCCCGCAGGCCTTCGCGAGACCGGTGACGATGCCCAGCCCGAGCGAAGCACTGCCGTTGCGTGCGTGACCGAATCCGGGCCCGTCGTCGGTCACCTCGATGAGCACGTCGGGTCCGCCGCTGACGGTCACCTCGACGTGCCCTCGCGGTCCGGCGGCGCGAATGGCGTTGTCGAGGACATTCCCCACCATTCGCCACAAGTACGAGCCATCGATCCGCATGCACACGTCGTCCCCGGACAACAGGTGCACCTGCGTCCCGTTCGGCATCGCGGCGAGCGAGGTGATCTGCTCGAGCATGGGGCGAACCGACAGGACTATCGGCTCCGGCCCCTTCACCACCTTGTCCCGGACCAGTTCGGTGAGCCGCTTCAGCTCATGCTCGATCAGGTCGACGTGGCGGCGAGTGACATCGCCCAGATCAGGACCGTCGCGGACCAGTTCAACGAGATAGGAGAGTGTGGCGAGGTCTCGACCAAGATCGTGCAGCAACCCGCGCAGGGCAACGGACGTCTCCAGGTCAGACCGTCGGCGCCCGGTTCCGCGCCGACGGTCTGGTGGCAGTCCCATCGCCAACCCCCCAGCCTTCGATCACGCCCAGCTACATGACGGTCACGCATCACTCAGATGTGTGTATCGCTGCAAGGGATAGTTGCGTTAGCACCGACAGCGACACGATCGGGCTAACTTTGCTTCCGGATCGATGGCACATGTTGATTACCAAAAGTATGCAGGACCAAGGTCTGGCTACGTCAATTGGGTGCAAGTATCACCCATTCAGCCTACCGGGGTGCTCCGATGATCAGGCCGCCATCACGCCATGACCCGGAGGCACTCGCCGGCCATGACCCACCCGATGTTCCGTCGACGAGATGTGAACCGATGAAGCCCGCTCCCCCGGTCACCAGGACCCTCTTGTACATCCTCGCCCTCTCGTGGTCGTTCCGGCGCGGTCGCCGCGCGGACCGCCTCGGGCACGATACTGCCGGCGGTGCCGTGGTGATCAGTCAGCGGCGCATTCCCTCGTTCGCCGAGGAAGGGTCCCGGCTACGATCAAGTAGGGTCGTCCAAAAGGGGTCGTCCATGAACTTTCTCCGCGCCGCCCAGCGGCGGCGTCGGCGCTGGCCCCCGCGGGCGTATGGTCGCCCCAGCGGGCATCAGGTGCATGCGGCGCCGGCGACGCACCCGGGCTCGCGTCGCACGGCGCAGGGCCTCCGATGGACCGTCCTGGCCGCAGCCATCGCACTCGTGCTGACCGGATCAGGTGCCGACGTGCTGAGCGGACCAGGCGCCAAGGGGGTAGGCATGGACCGGCCCGGCTGGGGCTTCACCCACACGCAGTTCAGTGCGGACCACGGCAGCGCGCCGGCCGTCGCGGCGGTCCAGCAGGCCTTGGCCGGCCAGCCCATGGCGCAGAACCAGCACATCATGGGCTGGGGGGCGAACAATCCCGAACCCGCCCCAGGTGTCTACCGCTTCGACAGCCTGGACAGCCGGATCGACTTCATCCGTGCGACGGGCGGAACCCCTGTCATCACGCTGTGCTGCGCGCCGGACTGGATGAAGGGCGGCACCCCGGGAAAGACCGACTGGGACCGGCTCACCGAGGCGCCCCTCCCGGAGCACTATGCGGACTTCGCAGCCCTGAGTGCCGTGATCGCGCGTCGCTACCCGGACGTACGGCACTTCATGGTGTGGAACGAGTTCAAGGGGTTCTTCGACGAGGAGAACGACCGCTGGGACGCCGAGGCGTACACCGAGCTCTACAACCAGGTCTACGAGGCGGTGAAGGCGGTGAACCCCCACAATCGCATCGGCGGCCCGTACATCGACATGGCGAGACCTCCGTCGGGCACGACGGGTCGCGCCTCGCCGCTGCGCGGCTCCTGGGGCACCGTGGATCAGCGGGCCCTTGACGCCTTCGACTACTGGCTCGCGCACAAGCGCGGTGCCGACTTCGTCGTCATCGACGGGCATGCGACGGCGAGGGAAGGCGGACCCGACGAGTTCGCCGCCTTGGAGAAGCTGTCGGCGGTCAGCCAGTGGGTGGGCGCGCGGACCGAGCTGCCGCTGTGGTGGGCGGAGTGGTACGTCGATCCCGCCGACTCCGGCGGGTCGGGCCAGCAGCAGCGGGCGGTCCGTACCGCGGCCATGATCGAGATGGCGAAGAGCGGCGTGGACACGGCGCTGTACTGGAACCCCCGGCCCGGTGGGGAGGACTGCGCCACCTGCCTGTGGACCGATACCGCCGACGAGGGCGGCGGCCGCTCGCTCCCATTCCTCACGACCCTGCGGAACTTCGCCCGGTGGTTCCCGCCCGGTACCCGCCTGGAGGAGATCCCCTCGCCCGCGGCAGTGCATGCGCTCGCGCAGCCGCGCATGCTCGTGGCCGTCAACACGCTGGACTCGCCGGTAACCGTGTCGATCGACGGCCGGGATGTGCGTCTAGCCCCCTACGAGACGCGATGGATCACGCGGGATGGCGCATGATCAGACGGCCAGCATCACCAGCCGCTCCAGGACCACCAGGGCGAGACCGGCGAGCATCGGTACCGCGGCGAAGGTCAGCGGACGCAGCCGCCGGTGCTCGTCCGGGGGCAGCCGCAATCGCCACAGCTCGCGCTGCACGAGGACGACCAGCAGGAACGCGAGGAAGGCAACGCCGACTGGTGTCCACGGTGTGTTCCCGATCCGCGTTCCGGTCGGGGCCGCCAGCTGCTGGGTCGGTACCGCATCCTGCGGCCCGCGGAGGGTGTAGACCACCGCGTCGGAGGTCTGCTTCACCATCCTTACCTCAGGAGCGGCCGCCAGCCGGGTCCGGAACCGATCCCCCCACCCCGCTGGGTAGCCTCCCCGCAGCTCGAGGTAGGCCTCCTGACTCCGTGTGGTCATGAGGTACGTGCCCCGACCCAGGTCGCGCAGCCTGCTGATCACTTCGGTGACGTCGTCGGGATCCCGTGGCGCCTGCATGCTGACGTAGTTGACCCGCTCCACCTCCTGGTAGCCGACAGGGATGAAGGGGGTCGCCCCGCTGTCAGGCGTGTCGGCCATGAACAAGATCCGGGCAGGTCCGTCGTGCTGGTACACGTACTCTACGGCGGCCAGCTCGCCGTCACGCGTGATCTCGTACTGTTCGTTCCCGTAGCGCGTCAGGAAAAAGCCACCCATGAGGACCAGTGCGCACGCTCCGGCGGCCATGAACCGGCGCGGTGAGCGAGGACCCGACCGGGCGTCGGGGAAGAAGACGTACGCGGCGAGCACACACGCTGCCGGCAGGGCGAACAGGTAGACCCGCAGCGCGATCTCGCCACCGTAGCTCTGCAGTGCCACCGTGATGAACGGAGCGAGCAGCAGCACGACAGCGAGGCGGTCGTCGAGGCCCCGCCGCCGGCGACGCAGCGCTCCGACGGCGGCCAGCGCGAAGAGCCCGACGGTGAGTGCGATGCGCGCGTACACCACCAACTGCTGCTGCTCCTCGTTGCCACTTGCCCGATCCGCGACACTGGTCGAGATGTTGCCGCCCAGATCGCCGAGCCCCCCGAACATCTCCTGGAGGTGCCCCGACCAGTACGTCACCGTCATGTAGCTGATCCAGGCAGCCAGGATCACGGTCAGCAGCACCGGCAGACCCATGGCGACACAGCGGCGCGTGAGGACGAGCCCCGTACAGGCGGCCAGCATGAAGAACGGCGTGAGCTGGTGGCTGAAGCAGGCGACGGTGAACAAGCCGACCAGGAGCAGCAGGAGAGTGGCCCGGACGGAATACTCAGCCGGTCGTGGCGGCAGTTCGCCGGTGCTGATCTCCGTGGGTCGAAACCAGGTGACCAGGACGGCAAGGAAGACCAGGTAGAGCCAGTAAGTGAAGCCCTGCGGGGAGAAGTAGTCCTGGCCGACCCAGTTGAGGACGCAGAACAGCCAGGCGGCGAACCACTTGGCCTGCCAGCTCGCTCGGAGATTGCGCAGCAGCAGCCCCAGCGGCAGCAGGAACAGCAGGTTGCTGAGGAGAGGTGTCAACTTCAGCAACCAGACCAGGTCTTGCCAGTTGGCCTCGCCGGTCACGAACGAAACGAGGGCGAAGAAGCCCGGCCAGCTGAAGCGGCCGTCGAGCCCGGGGGCGGTCGTGCCGGTACGGCCGATGTACTCGACGAATCCCGAGTGCACCCACGTGATGGGAAACCGGGGCAGCGACTCGATCAGCGCTGTCACCCCGTGGAGGCACCCGACCAGGACCACGAGCTGCGCGCCGAGGACGACCGGGCGGGGGCGCGGGAACGAGAGCGTGATGACGAAGGTCAGCGTGAGCAGCGCCAGCCCCACCAGCGATGCCACCGGGAGAACGGAGATCAGCCCGTACCCGTTCATCCGGTCGAGGTCGATGTCGCCGAGCGGCAGCAGGTACAGGACGAGGGCCACAGCGGTCAGCACGCAGATCCCGGCGACGGGCGCCCAGGTGCGCGTGGGGCGCCGGACCGGCTCGGGCAAGTCGGGCTCTGCCTCAGCGCGCCGCACCGGCTTGGTCACAGCGGGCACGCTCACGGCCCCGGGGGCGGACCCGGCCGGTGGCGCCTCGGCGAGGAACCGCCTCAGCCGCGGTAGCACCGCCAGCGCGACCACCGTCTGGCCGGCGAGTACCGCCAACCCCACGCCGGTGATCTGCGACACCCCCAAGTCCAGGGCGACCACATCCAGCTGCAGCCAGACCAGCACGGAGCCGATCACCAGCGACCCGGACGCGATCTGCACGCGCGCGATCTCACGTGGCCGGTTCTGCGCCCGCAGCACACCGATCCAGATCTCCACCACCGCCCTCGGCAGCGCGGCGAACGCGAGGACCTGCAGTAACGGCCCCGCGTCGAGGTATCCGCGGCCGAGCACGCCGAGGCCGTACGGCGCCACCAGCCCCACGGCAACCGCCGCCACGAGCAAGAGCCCCAGTGCCCGGCGGAGTGCGGCCCGGCAGTTCGCGGCGAGCTTGTGGGCCTCGTAGGCTCCCTCGACCGTCAACGAGTGCGCCAGGTTGACGGCGATCAGGTTGAGGATCCCCGCCATCATCCAGGCGACGTAGAAGTAGGCGAAGATGTGCGGCGCCACGCTCGCGGCCACGGCGACCGGCACCAGGTAGACGGCGCCGAACACGAACAAGGCGCCGACATAGTCGGCGGCGAGGAAGCGACCCATCTGCGCCGGCGAGGGCGGTAGGAAGCTGTCGCCTGTCGTCCGCACGTGGCGGGGCACGAGCCGACCGAAGATCAGACCATTGATGGGCAGCACGAGGAGGGCCATCGGGATGATCCACGACAGGTAGACACCGTCGCGCGGGAAGCTGGTCGCGAAGAGCACCAGCAGAACGATCTTGGCAATGCCGAAGAGTGCGTTCTCCACCGGCACCCAGACGGAGCTGCGCAGCCCGACCAGGACACCGTCCTGGATGGTGAAGACGCCGGCCGCGATCACCGCGACGACGAACCAGAGGGCGGTGGCGGGGTCGCGGAGAAGGTCGAACGAGGGCCCCCAGTATCCGAGGGTGAGGAGGAAGCCTGCGGTCAGGGCGGCGACGGCGACGGAGCTGAGCGCATAGGCGTACAGCACCAGCCTGCTCGTCCGCCGGCCGGTCTGTGGGATGAACCGGCTCAACGTGCCGGTGACGTTGATCGCGACCACCCCGGACAGCAAGGTCATGGTCGAGATCAGGGCCGATCCGCGGCCGACATCCGGGTCGGTGTAGTACCGGGCCGCCAGCAACCAGAAGCCGATACCGAGCAGCCCGGTCAGACCCGTGTTGAGCATCAAGGCATAGGCGTTGCGGGAGAAGGGATCGGCGAGGTGGCTGCGCAGCCGGCGCAGGTGTTCGCCGGTCAGACGTCCGTTCGATGACCCGGGGGACGCCCCGGCGGTACCCACGCCCTCGTCGACCGGGTCCGTGACCACTGCGAGACGGACCTCGTCGACCTCAGCCACGGCCGCGGATCCTCAAGGCAGCGTACCGGCTGCGCCGCACCACTGCCCATCCCGTGGTGAGAGCCCGGTCAGCGAAGAAGATCCTCGGGATGCCCTGCCCGTGGACGATCCGCCGGAAGGTGTCCAGGCTCGTCGAGCGCCGGATGGTGAGACGCGGCAGCGCCAAGAGATCAGCTTGCCCGCGGGCGGTCGCGTTCGAGACAGCAGCGGCGTGCCGGTAGCCCGCAGCGCGCACAGCGGCCCGCACCCGGGCACTGGAGTAGCCGTAGGGATAGGCGAGACCGGGCACTTCCCGACCGAGCCGGTCTTCCAGGAGCACCTTGCTCGTGCACAGCTCCCGCCGGAGCGCCGCGTCGGGCAGCTGGTCGAGCTGGGCGTGGCTGTGGCTGTGCGCGCCGATCTCGATCCCCGCCGCGGACACCTCGTCGATCTGGCTCCAGCTGAGCATGCGGTCCAGCGGGGTGCCGGCAGCGTACTCTCCCGCGTCCTGCACCCATCCAGTCGTGACGAAGACAGTCGCCTCGCAGCCGTAACGGGTCAGCAGGGGCAGCGCCTCACGGTGGAAGTCGGCGTAGCCGTCGTCGAAAGTCAGGACGATCGGTCGCTCCGGGAGGCCACCGTCACCCAGCAGTGCCAGACCGAGGCCGGAGAACGTGAGGGGCGTGAAACCATGCTCCCGCAACAGCGCGAGCTGTGCGGCAAACATCTCGGGACGGACCGAGAGCGTCCGCGTCGCGGCCGCGGGATGCTCCGAGATGGCGTGGTACATCATGATCGGTATCGTCGCGCTCATCAGCTGGCCACCCGGGTGCGGAGATCTCGCAGCCCGCCCTGGAGCGAGCCGACAGCGTAACCGGTGGTCGCGGACAGCAGGCCGACGGTGATCGCGGCGGGACGGGCGAGGGCTGCTGGGTGACCCCGCAGTGCTTCCGACAGGCCGCGCGTCACCCCGCGCCGCAGGGTGACCGCCGTGTAGCTGCGCTCGGCGGACAAGCCGTCAGCGACACCGACGCTGCGGGTGACCAGTGCCTTGGACAGCCCCTCGGCGTAGCAGCGCGAGCGGAAGTAGGAGAACCGGGAACGCACCGCAGGCACCCGGTGCCAGATCACCGCTCTCGCGTCGAAGACGAACGCGGATCCCGGACACAACCGGCCGAGCCGAATGCAGAACTCCGTCTCCTCGCAACCGAGCGGCCGTTGCGTGACGGCGGAGCGGCCGATGTGGCTCGGAAATCCCCCGGCGATGTCGAAGACCTCCCGACGGAAGGAAGCGTTGCCACCGAGCAGGTTTCGGACCCGGCCGGGCTCTCTGCCGACGAAGGTGCACCCGACGACCCAGTCGAACTCCTCCGGGAACCAGGCGGGCCGCTCGGTCTCCCACAGCGGCCGGGTCAGACCACCGGCACCGATCACGGCCTCGTCGGCGTACGAGGCACCGAGGAACCTCAACCAGTCCGGCTCGGCCACCGCGTCGTCGTCCAGGAAAGCCACGAAGTCGCCACGTGCCACCGCGACCCCGGTGTTCTTGCCGCCGGACAGCCCCCGCGCCTGGCGGTTCTCCACGACGACCACGTCGCCCAGCGCGGACTTCAGGCGCGCGTACAGGGCGGGGTTGTGGTCGACGACGACGATGATCTCGTGAGGCCCGGCATGCTGAGCTCTCACCGATCCGACTGCCGCGAGCACGTCGTCCCAGCGGTCCTCGGTGTACGCACAGATGACGACCGAGATGGACCGCCTGGGGTGTAGGAGAGTCATGGCATCTGCTCCAGGGTCGGCCCCTGCTGCGGGGAGCTCCGTAGCGCCTTGACCGTGCGGCCGTACGTGCGAAGCATCCGATCGGCGACCCGGTACAGGGACGGGTGCTCCGTCACCACGTTCCGGAGCCGACGGACCGGGGCCCGTCGTGCCCAGTGCAGCGCGGCGGCCGGCACACGTCGCACGACCCGCCCCTCGGCGACGACCAGGTCCCGGCTCTTGAACGACTCCTTGTAGTCCTTGGCCCCCCGGCCCATGTCGATGTGGTCGACACCGTCGGCGGCCGCCGCCTCCGCCAGGCACAGGTGCAGCAGCAACCCGGGCGAGTGCCTGCTGAAGCGGGGGTCGTACACGGGGAACCAGGTGGGGATCACGCGATCGGAGCGCAGCCCGAAGTGCGCCGCGATCAGGTCCTCGCCCGCGTACAGCAGGGAAAGGAGACCGGAGAAGCCTTCGCTGCGCTCCTCGAGCAGCTGCTCGAGGAGCTGAGTGATCCACGGTTGAGCGAACCGGTCGGCGCGGCCCGTCCGCTGGTACTGGGCCGACTTCCAGCCCATCAGGGTACGCAGCGCCGTCCGGTCCCGGGAGTCGAAGACGAATCGCACGTCACCGACTTCGCGAGCGAGCCGACGCCGTTTCCGCGGCAGGTCTCCCAGGATCCGCGATGTGCGACGGGACGCGAGGTAGGCATCGAAACCCCCGCTGAGGTCCATGATCGGCGACGCCGCCCGCAACACCTGGTACGGCTCGAACGGCTGCTGCCCGTCGACGAGGTGGTCGAACTCCCAGACGGCCAGGTCACATGCCCGGAGCAGGTCGCGCGGGTCCCAGTCGAGGTCCGCAGCGTGCACCAGCCCCTGGCAGTCGGTGAGGCCGGCTGCGATCGGCACCCCGTGCCCGAGCGGTCGCCGCTCGAAGGGGAAGAACCCCACGATCCCCGCTCCCTCGGACAGCACCGCGACCCGCGCTCGGGGCCGGAGGCGACCGACGGCGACCGTGAACTCCGGCGAAAGGAACGGGTTCGTCAACGCGGGTTGCGACCGCTGGAAGCCGCGCCACACGGCCAGCTCGGGTTCCCCCAGCTCACCCGGGTGGACTACAGCGATCTTCACGACACCCCGTTCCCGCGGTCGCCCGCTGCGGCGGCAACGACCGCGCTGACCACTCCGACCGCCGCCACCCCACCCGGGATCGACCAGGTGTCGGTGGCTAGCATCGCCTCGGCCACCAGAGCGTTGACGACGGCGGCAGCGGCCAACGCGAGGACGGTACGGGCCAGCGGATCCAGGCCGCGCAGCGGCATCGCCACCGCGATGGCGGGCGCGACGGCGAGAAAGGCGACGGTGAACCCCGCCACCAGACCATCACCACCGTCGACCAGGGCGAAGCCGGCGGCCAGGGTGAAGCCGACCGCCAGCATGCCCAGGGCGACGACGTGCTGTGCTCTCACGGCCTGACGTTCCGGGGAGACTGATCGCTGGCGGCGCCCGAGGAGCGGTGCACCAGCTGACGGACCGTCTGCACGGCGTGCCCGCTGACCCCGCTGCGGTGCTCACGCAGCACCGTGCGCAGCACGCGCGTCCCGTCCCGGAAGGTCCGCAGGTTGGACTGGCCGTGACGCCGCGGCAGTTCGAGGCTCGGCACCTCCGCGATCCGCAGCCCCGCCCGCAGTGCGGAGATCGTCATCTGGGTCTCTATCTCGAAACCGGGGGTGGTGAGGTCGAGGAAGGCGAGGTAACGGCGATGGAACGCGCAGAACCCGTAGCACAGGTCGGTGAGGTGGGCGTCGTAGAGCGTGTTCACCAGCTGGAGCAAGGCGCGATTCCCGAGCCGCCGCGTCCGGGTGATGTCCAGTGAGCCACCGCCCCCGACGAACCGCGAACCCTTGACGAAGTCGTAACCGTTCGAGAGGAAGTGCAGGAAGTGGGGGATCTCCTGCGGCGACATGCTGCCATCGGCGTCGATCATAACGATCACGTCTCCGGAGGCCGCCAGGAAGCCGGCGCGCAGGGCGTCACCCTTGCCGGTGTGTTGCTGGGTTACGACGCGCAAATCGGGGCGGCTGGAGCGAGCAGTCACCAGGGTCGCGTCCGTGGAGTTCCCGTCGACGAGGACGATCTCGTCGACGCAGGGTGGGACCTGCTCGAGCACCCAAGCGATGTTCGCCGCTTCGTTCCTCGCGGGGATGACCAAGGACACCATCCCGGCCTTGTGCACGGCGACGTTCCCGTTCGTCCCCACCGTCAGCGCCGCCCCGTTGCGCAGTACGTCCTTGACCCGGGGTACGGGGATGTCATCCCCCAGCGAGCGCACGTCGACGATCGCTTCGTCGTTCGGGGACAACGGCATCGTGGGCACTGGGCCCGGTACCGCGTCCGTGGATTGAATGGACATCTGCGCCTCCGTCAGGCCATGTGGTGGGCTTCACAGCAGATGTGACCCCTGGTGAGATCACGTTCAGGGCGGGTTGCCGTCGGCGCGCGCCCGCTGGACGTCCGCACGCAGCTCCTGGAGCACCACACCCAGTTGCTCGGGCGGGTACGAGGCATGCCCGTGACACACTCCCCGCAGTACGCCCACCAGGTGCTCCGTCGAGCAATCTTTCGGCACCCATGCGACGGCCCCCGACCGCGCCGCGTCGACTACCTGGCTCGGGTCCTGGCTCGAGGTGAGCACGACGATGCGCGCTGTCGGACACGCCGAGTGCAGCTGGCCGAGCACCAGTGGCATGACCGGGCCGAAGGGCTCGAACTCGATCGTGATCACGTCCGGACGGGCCTGGGTGACCAGCGCAGCCAGCTCGGGGTCCCCCGTCACGGCACAACCGACCACCGACAGGTCGGGCTCCCTGGACAGCTCACTCGCCAATGCCTCGGTCAGCATGCGGTGTTCATCGATGAGGAGCACGCGCACGGGTCCCATACGGCAACACTGACCCGGCGCGCGGCCGATGTCGTCAGGCTGCGGTACGAGAACCTGGTACCGCGTGCGCATGAGAAGGAGGTACTGCAAACGCATGAGACGGCGTGACAGGGAGTCACGCGACGGCCACGGCGGCGCGGACACCCTCGCACACCCGGGTGAGGTCCGCGTCACCGGTGATGTAGGGCGGCATCGTGTACACCAGGTCCCGGAACGGCCGCAGCCAG
>JBOHGT010000393.1:0-9080 GCA_050700385.1 Pseudonocardiaceae bacterium
GCTCGTCGCGTGGCTGCACCGCATCGTCCCCAGCCTAGCGAGACGGCTCGCTCATTATTCCGCCGGGCGCATGCCACGCATGAAAAATACATGGATGCGACAGCATAGCGTAGCCGGGCCACTACGCCGTTGACTCTCTCCAAGGCCCCAGGGCCGGGATGTACGAGCCGCTCAGACGTGGTGGAGCCACCGGTCTGCCCCGAGAGACGCCCATCCGCCAGTCGGCGGAGGCGGAACAGGCCGGCAGTGCTGTCACCCCTGTGCCGCGTCTGGCGGCTTGCCCGGTCCTGGGTGCCGTCCAAGCGACGGACGAGCACACGGGATCGGGGTTGACGAGCTGGTGAGCGAGGAGACACAGGAGAACGAGGACACCGGCGCGTCGCGTCACGGTGACGGCGGTGGGCAGCCCGTGCAGCGTGGGATCGGGCGGAGCATTCGACCGGGCGTGCCGGTGCCGGCCACGGTGCTGGTGGCCGACATGGGCGACGGCGCGCTGCTGTGCCAGGGCTGGCGGCATGGGCCGAGTGCCTATGTCTGCGCTGAGGATGCTGGTCGGCTGCGACAGGCGCTCGAAGCGGTGTTCGGGAGTCACGGTGTCGGAGGCACTGTGCCGGTACACGCCGGCGGGGCGTGGGCTGGCGGGCCGATTGCTGCCGAAACGATGCAGAGCGTAGGCATCGAGTGTTCGGATGAGGCATCCTCGTGATTCGGGAAGACCGGGAGCTGCTGGCTGAGTTGGCGCGGGTGAATGGTGATGCTGCCCCGTTGGCAATGCGGGTCATGGACGAGAGCGCGACGGCTGACGAGCAGCGGGTATTTGGCGAGCGGCTGATCCGGCTCGGGGAGCGGTTCAAGCGTCGGGGCGAGCAACAGTCTGTAGCCGTGGTGGAGGGAGAGGTCGTCGCGGGCGCTGATGTGTGTGCGGACGTTCGCACGGGAGCGTGCGACCAGGAGTGGTGAGCGCTGTGTGGCAGGCGCAGTACCGGCTGCTCGGGGAACGGTTACGGGAACGGCTGGCTGGGCAGGCAGACCGCGGGCTGGCATCAGATCGCGATGATGAGTTGCTGCTTCGCTTGCTGGGGTTGGTCGTGGATCTGCATGAATGGCACCACGTGGATCGGTATGGGCAGTGTCGACGGTGCCGGTTGAAACGCCATAGGTGGCAGCATAGACGTCCGAAACGGTGTCCTGTTGTTGAGAGTATTGAGTACTACTTTGACGAGGAACTGCATTTTATTTGGTGGCAGGTGTTCGGGCAGTTGGGACGGGAGATGACGCTGGAGGACACGGAGGAATGGGTGGAGCGGCAGCGGCAGGAACTGAGCGGCGACGAGCTGGACAATGACGAGTCGGATGATCCGGCGGCGACGGTCGCCATGGAGGCGGTTGAGCGTGACGGTGGGAGGCATGAGTGGCGGTGAGACGGGGGTGTGGGACCGGCCGGGCCACACCCGTACGCGGCCGGGGCGCCCCAGACGCAGCGGGTGATGCCCGGGCCGACGGCGACGTGTGGGCGCCTCCGTTGGCCAGGGCCGATGCGGCGACTGGACGTGTGCCGTCAGGGCAATATGGCACGGCTGCGGATCCGGGTCACCCGGCCGATCACCGAGCGTTCAGCGGCGAACGCCTCGGCGACGTGGGGGTCGTGATGGCGCTTACCGCGGCGCCAGATCCGTTGGGCCAGACGACGGTTGCCGTGTAGGGCGTAGAGGGCGCCGAGTCGGGCCAGCGCGGTGCCGATGGTGGCTGGGCGGGCGCCGGGTTCGGCTATCGCGGCGTGGTAGGCGTCTTCGGCGTCGTCGGGATGGTCGTACTGGGTGATCCGGCCAAGTCGCAGCGCAGCCTGCGCCCAGTCATCTCCGCTGGCGAGGTCCAGCACCCGCTCGCAGGCCCGCGCCACCACGGTGTCATCGCCGAGCCGTTCGGCGAGCCTTGCCAGCTCGATGGCGGCGGGACCGCCGATCGGGGCGTCTCCGAGGTGCATGGCCTGCTCGAACGCGTGCGCCGCGGCGATCGGGGCGGAGTGTTGTCGCAGCAGGCCGAGGTTGAGCCAGGCCGGCGCCGCGACGGTCGGGTCGTTGCTGTCGACGACGATGTCCCACAGCTCGATGGCTCGGTCGCGATCAAAGCAGGAGTACAGCTCGACCTGCGCCATCACCATCGCCACCTGTTCCCGGACGCCGTCGCCGTCGCCGTCGCCGTCGAAGAGGGCATGATCGACGGCGGCGCGGAGCCGGAGGCGCTGCTGAGCGCCGGGCCGTAGACCGCGCATCCCGAATGCAGTAATGGACAGCAACAGTGCAGTCAAGGACGACGGGCTCGCCGCCACGCAGGCGTCGACGAGGTAGGTGAGCGCGTCGCGGTCGCGGCCGACGCGGTGTAGCAGCATTGCCCGCAGCGCGGTCACCTCGTCGGGGTTCAGGTGGCGGGCCGCGAGGCGGACGGCGGCTTCCGCATCGTCGGGACGGCCTTCCGCGGTGGCCAGGTGCGCCAGGCTGGTGGCGGCCCATGCCGCGGTGTCGGGTGCCGCGGCCTCGGACAGGTACTCCAGCAACGGCCGTACGCCAGGGATCAGGCACAGCTTCCCGTCGGCGGCGAACCGCTCACCGGCGGCGATCAGCAGCGGGCGGGCCAGGTCGCGACGCTCGGTGTCGTCGGTGTCCGTCAACGACCGGAACAGGTCGGCCGCGCGTTCGTCGTCGCCCTCCCCGGCGGCCACCGACGCCTCCATCACATCGGCCCGCACCGACACCTGCGGCAGCGTCGCGCTCCAGTGGGCGCGGACACGGGCCAGCGCCTGCCGAGAAGCGTCGAGGTCGTCACGAGCCGCGTGGGCGGACGCCAGCCCCAGCAGCATGTCCTCGGCGAAGAGTCCGCCGTCAGCCGCGTACTGCTCGAGGACAGCCACTGCCTCGTCACTACGGCCGGCCGCAGCCATCAACTGCACGTACCTGCCGACGTCCGTGCCGTGGAGCAACGGCTGGTCCAGCAACGTACGGTACACGTCGGCCGCGCCCGCCATGTCGCCGCATGCGGCGAGCATCTCGGCCAGCCGCTGGCTGTACGACCAGTGCCATTCTCCGGCCGTGTCGACCGCCAGCCGTATGGCGGCCACTGCCCCGTCTTTGTCGTCGTCGAGCCAGGCGAGGCTGGCCAGGAGGTCCCACGCCTGCGGCAGTAACGACACGTCGCCGCTACTCACGACCTCGTGCGCCAGAACACGCGCCGCGGGCCGGTCACCATCCTGGGCGGCTCGGCGGGCGAGCCACAGCACTGCGGGCGGCGAAGCAACCGGATGCTGCAGGGCTGCAACGTCGGCGTACCGGCGTGCAGCCTGCGCTGGTTGGTCGCGCCCCTCGGCGAGTTCGGCCAGCCGCAGCGATGCCAACGCCGCCGCGTCCGGGTCGTCGCCGTCCACGGCAAGCCGGTACGACGCTTCTGCGGCGTCGAGATCGGCCGGGCTCGCGTAGCGGTCAGAATCGCCCTTCTCGACCAGCTGCAGCGGTGTGAGCACGCCGGACGCCACCGCCGCGCGGTGGTGCTCTTGCCAGTGCCGCGAACCGACGGGGAACAGCATCCCCGGCACCGGCCGGTAGTGGCCCTGGCTGTCGCACTCCAGCAGCGCCGGGTCCCGCGTCGCCCACTCCAGGGCCGAGGCCACCCGGTCCACGTCGTCCACCGACTCAGCGGGGACCCGCCAGGCGGCCATCAGCCTCCGCGCCTGCGCGCACAGCGCCACGGGTGTGCGCCACCCCCGCCGGTCCACCTGGTCCCATGACAGCGCCGCCATCACCAGTGCCCACGCCAGCGGCTGATCATCGTGCGCCTGCGTGAGCCGCACTTCGGCGCCGTCCTGCCGCTCGAACAGTCCGGTGATGTCGTCAACCATCTTCGATACCGACCTCGACACCTCAGCCACGACGCGCGACGCTACGCCACCACAAGCCAGCGGGAAGGGCCGGTACCAGCCGGATCCCCGCCGCAGTCGGCAGCGCAGCAAGCCTCAGCGGTCGCGTCTCGGCAGGCACGTCGCGGCGACGTGGCCGCAGAGCGGGTAGAGTTCGTGGACGACTTGGCTGGCCCGACGGGGATTTCGCGCGTCGACGTGGTGACGTACCACAGCCCGCTGGAGCACCAGATCGGCGGCGATGAGACGTGAACGCAACCCGAGCAGAACCCGCAGCAGTGCGCTGGAGATCGCATAGGGCGGACTGGCGACCACCCGGAACGGGCGATCCGGCCACCGCAGCGACAGCGCATCGGTCTGTATCACGGTGATCGGCGCCTCGGCGAAGCGTTCGCGTAGCCGCCGTGCCCGACCCGGGTGCATTTCCACGGCGAGCACCCGAGCCCCGGCCTCGACCAGGTGCCTGGTCAATGCTCCCTGGCCGGCGCCGATGTCCACGACCAGCTCCCCACGCCGCAGACCGGCGTCGGCGACGATGCGCCCGGCCCACTTATCAACGAGCGGGTGCCAGCTCCACGCTCGTCGTGACCGCCCGATGCCGGACACAACGGACGAGCGCCACAAGCATCCCGGGTTCGCTGCCGTAGGGCGCATTAGGCTTCAGACGTGGCCCGGGGGCGGAATCGGCGCCCCCGGGCCACGCCCAACGTCAGGCCGGAGCGAGGCTGACCCGGCGGTTGGCCAGGTCGAGCTGCAGGATCCGGACCGAGACGGCCGACCCGACCTGCGGCTCGGCCGACCACTCGGATCGGTGCAGCAGGCCCTCGACGCCCTCATCGAGCTCGACGAAGGCCCCGAATGGCATGATCGTGGTGACGGTTCCGTCGATCGCAGTGCGAGCGCACTGCCGGGTGAGGAACGCCTGCCATGCCGACTCCGGCGTTTCATGTTGCGGACTGGTCATGTGATTCACCTCCTTCCACCGCGTAATTCGCCAACACAGCGGTGGGCGGCGGGCCCCTGGCCCGCCCGGTGATCACGACTCAGCCGGGCACCCGTCTCGCTCGTGGCACATGGCCGACCCGGCAGTCACCCGCCCACGATAACAGCCAACGATCACCGCACTCAACCGCGTGGGCGGAGTCACATCGTCAAGGCGCCGCCACGCCGCGGCGTTCCTCAACTTCGATGGGGCGCGTCCCCTGGTCATTCCGGTCCGGGGTCAGGCGGTGATCTCGGTGAACCTCTAGCGGATGGTGGGCAGCCGCAGCGAGCGGCAGGCCTGGTCGATCGCGGTGTCGGCGGCCTGTTCGGTCACCGACCGCCGACGACGAGCGGACTGGTTCATAACACCTCACCTCGGTTCGGGGCAGCAGAGTGGGGCGGGAGTTTCCTGTGCCGCTGGCTACGGATGAGCAGATCGTCGTAGGCGGTCACCGTCGGCGCAGGGCGATGATCTGGAGGGAGGCGGGCGCTCACTGCGGCCGGGCCGGCCAGGCGACGTTTGGTCAGGCTGACCACCCGTCCTCCACCTGCGCCCGCGGATGCTGTGACGGGCTGTTCGTCTGTCCTGCTTGTGTCAGTGGAACGGGATTTCAGCCTTCTGGATTAGAGCGTCCGGCAATAGGGATCACTTCAGGCGTCGGACGCTGGACGTCAGGGAGCGCAGCGACGCCTGGTGCATGAACGTGGAGGTCAACGTCGGTTATCAGGAATGGTCAACGACTCGGCGCTCTCGCAGGTCGCCGGGGCGGGCAACGATCTCCGCGCCACCTGGAAGGCGCAGCTCGAGGGCGAGGGCGGCCGGGCTCCGGGGCGCAGGAGCTCAAAGGATCTCACCTTCGGTTTCGTCGGAGCCGAAGCAGTAGGGTAGCCGAGCCTCGCCCGGCCCAGCCCGCTGGCGCCGGCTACGCGAACCGCTCGGCGAGGAACTCGTCGAAGGTGATCCGGCCAACCGCTCGAGTAGTGGGCGTCAGATGACCGCCTCGCCGCGACTCATGTGGTCGTGTCCCTCTTATCGTCCCGCGCTTCTTGCGCAGATTGATTGAGCATGTCGATCAGGTTGGCAACCTGGGTCGGCTCGAGGATCGCCTCAGAGATGAATGGTGTATCAACAGAAACCATCCATACCCTTCCGCGATAGGCCTCGACGGTGACGGTGACGCGGGTACCTTGCCGCCCTTTTACCACCAACGTTCGCCGTGTTGTCATAGAGCATCACCGTTAATGCCCTGGAGCGGGCTGCGAGAAGGCTCCTGCTCGAGGCAGGACTGGCGACGGGAGTCGAGCTGCCAGCGTCGGCAGTCCTGCCGGTCCGGGGCTCATGTCAGATCGCGGCGGGGTTGTGCTCAGCGAGCACGACGCGCTCACACGGCCAGGCTGACCCGCACACGACGCACAAGTTGGCCTCGTCTGTATGCTTGTTGAGCACGTCGGTGGCGAGTGCTCTCATCAGTTCGAGCGTGACCGGGAGAGAATCAAGCACAGGAATCGGCTCGGTTGCGGTTTGGCTGGTCACGGTTACTCCCTCCGTTGCGGGCGGACGGTATCGGTCGTAACCTTCGACCCAACCGGCCGTAACAGGCGGAAACCAGGGCACCGGCCGGGCACCGGCCGGGCAAAAATAGGACGTTTACCGGGGCCGGCCAGCGGAAATGGGGCCGAGAGGGATCAAGGAGGCATGAAATGGCGGCCAAGCGGCACCGCCTCGCCCAGCGACGGAAGACACTTGGCTTCACCCAGGAGGCGCTTGCTGGCCGGCTGGGTGTCGATCCGAAGACGATTCGGCGATGGGAAAGCGGTGAGACTGAAGATGGTCCACAACCGTGGTTGCGGACAAAACTTGCCCACCAGCTACAAGTATCGGCCGAACAGCTCGACGAGCTGCTTAGTGAAGACACCAAAGATCCCGACGAGCAAGAATTGTCGCCAGAGACGGCTAACCGTCGATCGGTACTTGGCCTCGGCTTTGCTGCTGCAGCTGCGTCTGTGCTCGGTGCGCACGGTGCCGCACAGGCACAACATCGGGCTGCCGCGCCGTGGACGCTCTCCGCTCCGACGCATGCGGCATGGGCTACGGCCACCTATGATGCCGTGCTTAATCCGATGGATGCCGCGCGCGGAGCGGCTACGTCCTTGGACGATGGTGTGCACGGTCTCCCCGCGTTGCGCGCGGTGATCGATCGAGCCATGCAAGTGTCACTGTCCTCGGACTACGGAGCGCTCGAACAGTCACTCCCCACTTTGATTGGGCGCGTTGAAACGGCGAACCTGCGGGCCGATTGGGATGAGCGTGCCGTCCGCCTGGCATTGTCTGATGTCTACGTCGTCGTCGGCTGGACGCTTATCAAGGCGGATAGCCCCGTGGGGGCATGGATCGCGGCACAACGCGCTGTCCAGGCCGCTGAACAAGTGGGCGACGTGCTGCGAATCGCTGCTGCCACGCGCTGCCTTGCCGAAGTACACATGCGGGCCAAGAACTTCGAAGAGGCCACGCGAACCGCATTTCTGACTGCCATCCAGCTGGAGAGTGCGCCGTCAGAAGGCAAGCTCACTGCCATCTCGCTCCGTGGTGCTGCCTTGCTCAGCGCTGCAGCCGCCTCAGCCCGGCGAGGGGACAGCCGAGAGGCGCACGCAGCCTTGAACGCGGCAGCCGGGTGCGCGGCCGAGTTGGGGCAGGACCGTTCCGACCTCGTTACCGTCTTCGGCCCCACCAACGTGGCCATCCACCGAGTGGCCATCGCCATCGAGCTGGGTGACGCGCACGGTGCCCTTCGCCATGTCCCATCGGTGCAGCTCGACCGGATGCCGAAGCCCCTGACCGAACGACGGGCGCGGTGCCTTATCGACGTAGCACGGAGCTACGCCCACGTGAAGGACGACGCTGCTGCCATCGACGCGCTGATCCAGGCTGAGCTGGTTGCTCCTGACGAACTGCACCACCACCGACTGACCCATGAACTGGTGCCCCAGCTCCTCGCGCGGGAAAGCCGGACCTCTGAACTTCGAGCCCTTGCCACTCGGTGCAACCTACTCGCTTAGGAAACTCACTTCATGACCTATACTCACCGGGACCAGGCCGACGAACTGCGGATTCTGCACTGGAACATCCATTCGTGGCGGGACGATGAAGGCACGCCGAATCTGGAATCCGTGGTCAACCTGGTGCGAACGACTGGTCCGCATGTGGTGTCGCTCGTTGAGGTGGATGAGTCGTGGGGGTCCTCGTCAGAGCTCAATGAGGTAGCAAACCGCTGCGGCTATCTGTCGATCTTTATACCTACCTTCGAGTTCGGCAATGAGGTACCAGCTGGGGGCTTTGGTAATGCGCTCCTGAGCAAGCTGCCGATCCTTGCTGTCCAGCAGCGACAGCTCGTGTGGCCACCAAGGCTCTTCGACGGGAGTGAGCCATCCGAGCCGCGCTCAGTCGTGTTCGCCAAACTCCAGACCGCCTCCGGGCATGTGTGGATCGGCAGCACACACCTGCCGCGTAATGACGCAGACACCAGAACGAACGCCGCGCAACGCCTCGCTGCGATTACTGACGAATTGACGGTCCAGTGGTTGCTCCTCGGTGACTTCAATATGCCAGCCACCACCTGGCTCGGTGCGCATCCCTCCATGCGCGCCCACCCGACACCGGCGAAACCAACACATCCCACCAAGGACGCTATAGAGCCAATTGACTACTGCGTGGCGCCACAGACGCTGTCGGTACAGGCTGAGGTCTTGCCCGAGGCAGGGTCTGACCATCTGCCTATACTCGTGAGTTGTTGGCCTGAGTAATCTAGTCTTGTAGCGCCGATAGGATATCTGGTCACCTCTACGGCGCTACCGCTAACGAGGAATGGGTTGGCCACGGCTAATCGGGGAGTCCTCGGTCAGCCACCACTGCGCGTGACGCGCCGGAACGTTCGCACGAGTCGACCTCGACGGTGTGGTCGCGGGTGGTCGACCGGGTCGTCGCCGTGCGGTACCGGCACCTCGATGGCGATCTCGTCGCCGAGCGCGTAGCCGTGCGTCAGGTGCAGGTGATCGCCGCTCCAGAACCGGCCGGCGTCATACCACTGTGCGCGACGCGCGGTGGGCAGTAATCCCATCGCCTGGTAGGTGAGCGCCACGAGCTCCGCGCAGTACGCAGTGTCGAGGCGCTGGTCGCGGGCCGGGCATCGCC
>JBOHGT010000394.1:0-4174 GCA_050700385.1 Pseudonocardiaceae bacterium
GCGGCGGTGCTGGCCGAGCGCGGCCGGCCGGCGGCGGTGGCCCCCGCGCTCCGGATGGCGCGCGGCGTGCGTGACCAGGTCGGTCTCGACCCGGCGGCGCGGCAGGCGAATCTGGCCGGGCGGGTGCTGCTGCGCGCCGCGGGGCTCCCGCCACCGGCCACGCCCGTGATCCTCGTCGACGACGTCGTCACCACCGGGGCGACGGTTGCGGCTTGTACGGAGGCGCTGCGGCGATCCGGGGTCGAGGTGTGCGCGATCGTCGCACTGGCGGCGGCCGGCAGTCACGCCGTGTGGCCACAGCGTGGTCGTGCGTTAGCCGGACGTGCGAGGACCGGGCGGTAGTCGGATCGAGCTCTGGCACTCCCGGTTCCGGACGGCTAGCGTCGGGCGCTATCCGATCCCGTCGGCAGCAAGGGAGGTCGCCGAGTGGATATTGTCGTGAAGGGTCGTAACGTCGAGGTGCCCGAGCACTACCGGGTGCATGTCGCGGAGAAGATGGCCCGCATCGAACGTTACGACAACAAGGTCATCCGCTACGACGTCGAACTGTTCCACGAACCCAATCCCAGGCAGGCCAAGAGCTGCCAGCGGGTGGAGATCACCGGCAAGGGCCGCGGCGCCGTCGTGCGGGCCGAGGCCTGTGGGCCGGACTTCTACGCCGCGCTCGACTCCGCGGTGAGCAAGCTCGAGAACCGGCTGCGCCGCAGCTGTGACCGGCGCAAGGTGCACTACGGGCGCCGTCACCCCACCTCCGTCGCCGAGGCCACCGCCCCGCTGGCCGCCTCGCTGGTGCCCGCTGACCTGATGGGTGACGGCCGGCAGGCGCCCACCCGGCTGCTCGATCCTCCCGACTACGAGGCCCAGGACGCCGCCGACTACCACGTCCCCTCGCAGCGCTTGGCCGAGTCGGGGCGCTACGGCAGCGACGACGGTGGACCTGGCCGGATCGTGCGCGAGAAGGAGCACTCCGCCGAGCCGATGACGGTGGACCAGGCCCTCTACGAGATGGAGCTGGTCGGTCACGACTTCTACCTGTTCTCCGACGCTGGGTCCGGCAGGCCCAGCGTGGTCTACCGGCGCAGGGGCTTCGACTACGGCGTGATCAGGCTCGTATAGCGCGGCACTGTCGGACGCGATCCAGCGGCCCGGGTAGCCTCGGTGCTACCCGGGCAGCTGGCGGTGGACGCCAGTGCTCGCCCGCCAGAACTGAGCGCCACGATCACGAGTGAGGTCAACCGGTGGTCCTGTCCCGACTGCTCCGCGCCGGCGAGCACAAGACGGTGCGCAGGCTGCGCGCCATCGCCGATCACATCAACGGTCTCGAGGACGACGTCACCGCGCTGTCCGACGGCGAGCTGCGGGCGAAGACCGACGAGTTCCGCCGCCGGCACGGTGACGGTGAGTCGCTCGACGACCTGCTGCCCGAGACGTTCGCCGTCGCCAGGGAGGCGGCGCAGCGCACGCTGGGCCAGCGGCACTTCAACGTTCAGCTGATGGGAGGGGCTGCACTGCACCTGGGCAACATCGCCGAGATGAAGACCGGTGAGGGCAAGACCCTGACCTGTGTGCTGCCCGCCTACCTCAACGCGATCTCCGGTAGGGGCGTGCACGTCGTCACCGTGAACGACTACCTGGCCAAGCGTGACGCGGAGTGGATGGGGCGGGTGCACCGCTTCCTCGGGCTCGAGGTCGGGGTGATCCTGTCCCAGCTGCCGCCCGATGCCCGCCGCGCCGCCTACCACGCGGACATCACCTACGGCACGAACAACGAGTTCGGCTTCGACTACCTGCGCGACAACATGGCCTGGAACCTCGCCGACTGCGTGCAGCGCGACCACCACTTCGCGATCGTGGACGAGGTGGACTCGATCCTCGTCGACGAGGCCCGCACCCCGTTGATCATCTCGGGACCCGCCGACCAGTCCTCCCGGTGGTACGGCGAGTTCGCCCGACTCGCCCCGCTGATGCGCCGCGACACCCACTACGAGGTCGACGAGCGCAAGCGCACCGTGGGCGTCGCCGAGGAGGGCGTCGAGTTCGTCGAGGACCAGCTCGGCATCGACAATCTGTACGAGGCGGCGAACAGCCCGCTGGTGGGCTACCTCAACAACGCCCTGAAGGCCAAGGAACTCTACACCAGGGACAAGGACTACATCGTCCGCGACGGTGAGGTCCTCATCGTCGACGAGTTCACCGGCCGCGTGCTGGCCGGCCGCCGCTACAACGAGGGCATGCACCAGGCCATCGAGGCCAAGGAGAAGGTGGAGATCAAGGCCGAGAACCAGACGCTGGCCACGATCACCCTGCAGAACTACTTCCGGCTCTACGAGAAGCTGGCCGGGATGACCGGCACGGCACAGACCGAGGCGGCGGAGTTCCACCAGACCTACAAGCTCGGTGTGGTGTCGATCCCCACCAACATGCCGATGATCCGGGAGGACCGCGCCGACCTGGTCTACAAGACCGAGGAGGCCAAGTTCGCCGCGGTGGTGTCCGACATCGCCGGGCGGCACGCGGCCGGACAGCCGGTGCTGGTGGGGACGGCGTCGGTAGCGCGCTCGGAGTACCTGTCCAAGCAGCTGATGCGGGCCGGTGTCCCGCACTCCGTGCTCAACGCCAAGCACCACGAGAAGGAAGCCGCGATCATCGCCGAGGCCGGGCGCAAGGGCGCGGTGACGGTCGCCACCAACATGGCCGGTCGCGGCACCGACATCGTGCTGGGTGGCAACCCCGACCATATCGCCGACACCGCGCTGCGGGCCCGCGGGCTGGACCCGGTGCAGACACCCGAGGAGTACGAGAGGGCATGGGAGGGTGTGCTCGAGGAGGCCCGTGCCGGGGTGAAGGCGGAGGCCCAGGAGGTCATCGACGCCGGTGGCGTCTACGTGCTGGGCACCGAGCGGCACGAGGCCCGGCGCATCGACAACCAGCTTCGTGGCCGTTCCGGCCGGCAGGGCGACCCCGGCGCGTCCCGGTTCTACCTGTCGCTGCGCGACGAGCTGATGCTGCGCTTCAACGGGCCGATGGTCGAGAGCATCATGACCCGGCTGAAGATGGAGGACGACGTCCCCATCGAGGCCAAGATGGTCACCAAGGCGATCCTGTCGGCCCAGACCCAGGTCGAGCAGCAGAACATGGAGATCCGCAAGAACGTCCTCAAGTACGACGAGGTGATGAACCAGCAGCGCAAGGTGATCTACGCCGAGCGCCGCCGGGTGCTGGAGGGCGAGGACCTCCGCGAGCAGATCCAGCTCATGCTCGACGACGTGGTGACCGCCTACGTCGAAGGCGCCACGGGCGCCGGTTACGCCGAGGACTGGGACCTCGACCAGCTGTGGACCGCGCTGAAGACGCTGTACCCGGTCGGGGTCTCGCACGAGGAGATCGCCGACGATGCCGGCGATCTGACCCGCGAGGTGCTGCTCGAGGCGGTGCTGGCCGACGCCCGGGAGGCCTACGCCCGCCGCGAGGCGGAGCTGGAAGGCAAGGCGGGGCCGGGGGCGATGCGCGAGCTGGAGCGTCGGGTGGTGCTCTCGGTGCTCGACCGCAAGTGGCGCGAGCACCTCTATGAGATGGACTACCTCAAGGAGGGCATCGGGCTACGTGCCATGGCCCAGCGCGACCCGCTCGTGGAGTACCAGCGCGAGGGCTTCGACATGTTCAACGCGATGCGCGACGCGCTGAAGGAGGAGTCCGTCGGCTTCCTGTTCAACCTGCAGGTGCAAGTGGCCGAACAGCAACCGGCCGAGCCGCAGCCGGCCGATGTGGCCGCCGGGCCCGCGGCCGCCCCCGAGCCGCAGGTGCAGCCGGCGCCGGCGGGCCCGGCGCTGTCCTCGCTCGGCGGGCTGGCCGGTGTATCCGAGGCCGGCGCATCCGAGTCGGACGGCATCCCGGGGCCGCTGCGGGCCAAGGGGCTCGCCGAGCCCGCCGCGCGCCCGCTGACCTACAGCGGCCCGGCCGAGGACGGCAACGCCGAGGTGCGCGGCCAGTCCCGCCGGCGCGGCGGCAACGGCGCAGCGGCCGACGCCACCAGGGTCGGTGGGCAGGAACCGTCCCGCAACGCGCCGTGCCCCTGCGGCTCGGGCAAGAAGTACAAGCGCTGCCACGGCGCCCCCACCGAGGTCGCCCATCCCACCCTGTAGTGGCTCTGGTGACGCGCTGGTGAGTGCTCAAC